>NZ_JYOQ01000174.1:0-494230 GCF_000960545.1 Vibrio sp. S457-15
CTGTACGCTTGAAGGGATAAATAACAAGATAAAGTTAATCAAGAGGATGGGATATGGCTATCGAGACACTGATTACTTCTTCTTAAAGATAAAAGCGGCTTTCCCCGGAAAGCCGCGATGAACCTTTTTTATTGTCTAAAATTCGTTTTTATCGAATCCAATCAAGCTCGAGCGTCTCTCTACGTGAAAACATTTCGACATGCGATTCAATAATGCCCTTCACTTGCTCCAACTGCTTTTCAGAATCCGCTTCACACGCAATAATGAGGCAGAGCCCATTCAAACTGAATTCTGCCTTTCCAGCAGGGAATGTTACCAAGCCACTTTGTTCATACCACGTTGCAGGCACTTTACGTGCGAAATGTCGGCATAGCGTCACTAAGTATTTGCTCGCGTGTTCACTTTCAATCTTGGTCGTTTCTTTGATCATATTGTCACTTTGCTTATTCGTGTAAAAAGGCCCTCTTTCGAGAGCCTTATGAATTGGTTTTAGAATTGGTAAGCCACGGAAAGCTTGAAGTTGCGACCTGGTTCGTAATCATCTAGCATGAAGCCGCGTACCGTGCCCGAACGTGACGCATGTGATGTGTAAACCTCATCGAAGATATTATCGATACCGAACGTTACCGATAAGCCATCAACGTTTGACGGCATCCACTGAGCGTACAGATTATGCACATCGTAGCTATCTTTAGCAGGTTGGCCATCAAACACATTGTCTTCTTCAAATACAAACATGGATGTCCAACCAAAGATGGTTTCTAGCGAATCAGATTGGTAATCCAGCGTTAAAGCAATGCTGTCACCCATGTCGATACTGCGACCATTACCACCTGCGACTGGGCCGCCAGTGTTCTTGTTTTTGGTATCAGACCGCGAGTAAGAAAGCTTACTGTTGAATTTGTCATACCCGTAGGACGCACTGGCTTCAAAGCCTTTGATCTCAACGTCACCGATGTTGTAAATCAGGTAGGTTTGAGTCGCATCTTGGTATTTATCAGCAATGTAATCATCAATGTTTGTTTGGAAAACCGTCACATTGGCACCGAAGAAGTGTTTATCCAACGTCTTGTTGAAACGCAGACCACCTTGGGTGTTTTGGCCCGTTTCCGCTTTCATGCCTTCATCGAGGTACGCAACGTCTTGATACGCGATGAACGTTTCCATCAACTCTGGACCTTTAAACAGTGAACGCGAGCTCGCAAACAGCGTCCAGTCTTGTGTCACCGCCCACTCTGCAGCCAATGCCCAAGTCACGTCATCAAAATTGCTTGTGCCTGTTTCCGCTTTACGTTTGTAATCATCAAAACGCAGACCCGCAGTAATAAAGAAGGCATCCGAAAAGAAGAACTGATCTTCAACAAACAGCGCCGTTGAAACTGCCGATTCATCCATAAACTTGCTGCTGCCATAGTAACTAGATGACGTCTTATCCATGTAGTCAAAGCCATAAGTCACTCGGTTATCAAACTGAGCGAGAGCAAAATCCGATTGGAATTTCGCATTTAAGCCGAAGTTTTGGTTCTTAGCCGTGTTCTTTGACAAGCGGTTCGAAGGCCAACGCGGTGCCATAACCGTTTCATCACGTTTGATTTCAGTTTCGGTGTTGTAAAGCGTCACGTTACCTTGGTGCTTCTCCCCTCTAAGCTCGTAACTGAGCGTGACGGTATCGCGATCGTAATCCGTTGGGATCAGCAACTTGCTCGACAAGCCATTGTTTGCACTACCTGCCATATCAGGGCGAGGACTGTAATCGCCGCTGTCACGGTACATATCGTAGGAAAGTTCGAAGCGGTGAATGTCATTAAACTCGTAACCAAGCTTCGCAAAAATGTTGTAAACGTCCCCTGCCGAGCCAAACGTCTTGTCGCCGTTCCCATCTTTGAAATCGTCACGCGTCACGTAGTGACCGTAAACCATTACGTCTACGTTTTCTGACAGCAAACCGTATAACGTTAAAGAGCCTTGTTGGTTGTCGTTAGATGCGAAACCACCGTATACACGCGCGCCAAAAGTTTCATCGTAACGAAGCAAATCACGTGCGTCTTTGGTTTCAAAATACACCGAACCACCCAACCCATTTTGCGTCACTGAGTTGTTACCCACTTGAATATCTGCCGACTTAAGAATATCGGGGTTCAGCGTTAAGTTACCGATGTGGTGGAACATACTCGCGTGTTGTGACGCGCCATCCAGACGGATATCCAAGTCAGTCTCACCCAAGCCGCGAATCGTGATGCGCTGGTTGACTGAGTGAGTGCCACCCACATCAACGCCCGGAATATCACGCAGTAGATCCGACATATGATCGGCCTGCTTTAATGACATATCGTCCGCGAACATCGATTCGGTATTGCTGGAAACTTTCGTTCCCCATACTACGACTTCTTCGAAATGAGAGTCAGATTCTTGAGCTAAAACGGGATTTGCCAAGGCCATTCCCACTGCAAGGCAAAGGCTTGAAAGCTTGATTGATGAGCAAGCTGGGCTTTCCATAAGTACATTCCTAAATATTAATGATAACAATTCTCAGGTATAATAAGCAGGTGTTTTATAAATACAAAGGCGATTCAGTTATGCGAAATCGCACAAGTGTTATGAGGAAACGTCAAATGCAGGAAGTCACCGCCAAACGAACTAAACTTGGCAAAATAGCTATGACCCAAAAACTGGAAGCCACGGAAAAACAGTTTATTGTGACGCAAGGGCAACCATGCCAGACCCAACTGGCTGAAGGGAAGTTTTTGTCTTATCAGTACAATGACCAGATTTTTGTGCATGGTGGGCGCTGCATTGAATTGGTTGACTCCAATATCGTCTCTACCGCGCACGCTTCGTTGTTGATCACCATTCTTCTCGAAGGAAAACTCTCTTTTGGCTACGACGATTTACAGTTCGATCTCGACGCCAGTGATACACCTCAAGGCGTGGTGGTGAATCTCATTCATCCTACTAACTTTCGTCGTTCGCTTATTGAAAACAATCAGGTCAACAAGATTAATATTCTTGTAAAGCCGCAATGGTTAGAGTCCCGTACGGAAGAGTCGTGTTGCAGTACTGCCTTCTTTGAAACGCACCAAGCCTTTTACCACCTAGAGCTTAATCAGGCGTTAACTGAACTTGCCACCGAACTCACCAACCGGGATACACCACATCGTTTCCAAGACAAGCTCGAAATCGAAAGTTTGATTTATCAAATTCTATTTCACGCAACACAACAAATGCCACAGGATTTTTGCCCTCAAAACACCAACTGTTACCGAGATAAAATCACCGAACGTCATAGTGATTCACGCGTGGAAAACATTGTCAGCTATATCGAAACGCACCTTGAACAAGAGTTGAGCCTCGAACACATTGCAGAGGTATTCTCGATGAGTGTGTCTAACCTACAACGCCGCTTTAAACAGTCACTCAATATGACGGTGAATGGTTATATCCGTTATCGTCGTCTTGAGATCGCAAGAGTACATTTGGAGCGTGGTTTAGTGTCGATTACTGAAGCCGCGTACGAAGCGGGCTATCTCCATCCTTCTAATTTCACTAATGCGTTTAAAAAAGTGTTCGGTGTGCCGCCCCATGAGATCGTAAAAGAGTGACGGGAACGCTCAACAATGCGTCTATCCAACCTACTTACGCACTTTTGGGGTATATATCGTCAACGACATGGGTATATACTCGCGTTAAACATCAAGCCAATGCCATCGGGTTGCAAATCAAACGCTGCGTAAAAACAATATGTTTAACGCGCTGATACACAACGACAATTAACGGCATCGGTGTTATCTCGAATGTGGAGGTTAAACATGAATATTGGCGCTGTCGCGAAGCTAACGGGACTGTCATCAAAGTCGATTCGTTTGTATGAAGACAAAGGGATCATCTCTCCACCAGCGCGCAGTGATTCTGGCTATCGCGAGTATTCGGATAATCATATTCAAGAACTTAACTTAGTTTCACGAGCAAAAAACGCAGGATTTTCACTTCAAGAATGTAAAGAATTCGTCCAGCTTGCGCATAACCCAAACCGTAAAAGCAGCGAAGTGAAAGAAAGAACGATGGATAAACTGCGCGAAGTAGAAGAGAAAATTGCTCACCTGATGGAAATTAAAAAGCAGTTGGAAGGTTGGGTATCGGCTTGTCCTGGCGATGCAAAAAGTCGCTGCCCAATCATAGACGAGCTCACTAAGTAAGCTCGCCTATCTATTGCAGTTCGTTAAAGGCAACAAGTTGGTTCAGATTAGTGGTAAGTGCACATGCGCTTGCCATTTAACTCAATGATGTTAAATGGCGTTTCGTAGATGTCTTCCAATGTTGTTGCCTGAATCACCTCTTCAACCGCGCCACTTGCCACCACTTTACCTTGTTTAAGCGCCAGAATGACATCGGAATAGCACGCCGCGAAGTTGATATCGTGAATCACAACCACCATTGCTTTGTTCATGTCATGAGCAAGCCTTTGAATCACCTTCATGATCTGCAATGAGTGCTTGATATCCAAGTTGTTCAGCGGTTCATCTAAGAAAACGTAGTCCGTATCCTGAGCAATCACCATGGCGATAAACGCCAACTGGCGCTGACCACCACTCAACTCATCCAAGTATTTATCTTGAATATCTTGCAGGTCTAAGTAATCAATGGCTTGTGCAATGACAGCATGATCGTCTTTGGTAAGATTGCCTTTTGAATAAGGGAAGCGACCAAAAGAGACCAGTTCTTTCACGGTAAATCGCATCGTGATTGAGTTCGCTTGGCGAAGCACAGCAAGCCTTTTCGCCAGCTCTTTAGTATCCCACTCAGCGATCTCTTTACAGTCGATGATGACGCTACCACCGTCTCGCTCTGTTAGGCGAGAAGCCATGGAGAGTAAGGTACTCTTGCCAGCTCCATTTGGGCCAATGATTGACGTCACTTTGCCTTTTTCGAACTGAGTATCCGCGCTATCAACGACTTTACTCGAACCAAATGCTTTGGTTAGTTTCTCTATGACTATCATGTTTATACGACTTTGTTTTTCAACAGCAGATACAAGAAATAAATGCCGCCAAGGAAGTTAATGACCACGCTTAGCGTTGTCTCAAAATTAAAAACGTTTTCAATGATCCACTGCCCTGAAAGCAAGGAGCTAATGGCCAACAGTGAACAGCCTATCAACAATGTTTTATGTTGATAGGAATGAAACATCTCGCGGCTCAAGTTGGTCACAAGCAAACCAAAGAACATAATTGGGCCAACCAAAGCGGTAGAAATCGCAATCAAAACCGCAGAAAGGATGAAGACGTTGCGCGTCACTTTCGGCACATCAACACCCAAGCTTTTTGCGTTGTCTTGATCTAACCAGAACACATCCAATGTGCGATGCATACGAAACAGCAACCAGCAAGCCAATATCAACATAGGCGCACTGAAGTACACGAGATTAACCTTTACGTTGTTAAAGCTTGCATACAGTTTGGACTGCACGAAAGCGAACGTATTGGGATCCATCAATAACGAGAAAAAAGACGCAACATTGGAAAACAGCTGACCAAATATCAAACCGACCAACAATAAGGTGATCAAATTTCGGCTGCCTTTGGAGAAATAGAAGCCAAACAAAAGCAGTGAAAACGCCACCATGATGCATGCCGCGATGGTGAAGTTGACGTAGATATTCAACACTAATGTACTCAACCCACCAAACAACAATACGATCAACACTTGTGTGAGCACGTACAAAACATCAAAGCCCATAATGCTTGGCGTCAATATCCGGTTATGCGTAATGGTTTGAAACACCATAGATGACTGAGCAATCGCCACGCCAGCTAATACAATCGCCAGCACTTTGGGTACACGTCGCGAAAGAAAGTACTGGTAGTTGTCTGCGTTCAAGCCAATGCCGATAAACAAAAAGGCAAACACCAGAGCGATAACACCGAGCAAAACGATTTTGGTTGAATCACGCATGCTGCTTACCTCTTAGCAACATCGCAATGAATACCACGCCACCTAAAATGCTGATCACAATGGAAATTGGCATTTCATGAGGGAAGATGATCAAACGACTCACTAAATCACAGCCGAGAACCAATATGGCACCATACATGGCGGTTAAAGGAATGTTCTTCTTCAGGTTATCACCGTAAAAATGACTGACGAGGTTCGGCACAATAAGGCCAAGAAACGGCAGCTGACCAACAATCATCACCACACTTGCGGACATGATGGACACCAACAGCACGCCAATAGTAACCACTTGCTGATAGTTCAAACCCAAGTTCACGGCAAAGTCTTTACCAATACCGACCGCAGAGATTCTTGCGGCAAACAAGTAACTGAGAATCACCATCGGAACCGCAATGTAAAGCAGTTCAAAATCCCCCCGCAAAATGTTGGCGAAGTTAGCGACCGACCAAGCACTCAAGCTTTGGAGCGCATCGTACTTGTAGGCGATGAACGTGGTCATCGATTCAATAACGTTACCGAAAATGATCCCGACGAGCGGTACAAACACCACACTTTTGAATTGGATACGTTGGATGAAATGCACAAACGTAAGCGTTCCAAGCACGGAGATACCAAACACCAACCAAAGATGATCACCATCGCCAAAGAAAACCACGCTCATTACGTAGCCCAACATGGCACACTCGATTGTCCCCGTGGTCGAAGGCGCGGCAAAACGGTTTTGGCTGATCTGCTGCATCACAAGGCCAGCGATACTCAGCCCTGCCCCAGCAAGCAAAATCGCGAACAAACGAGGAATACGGCTAGTGAAGAAAAGCTCTAATGCTTTTGCATCGCCAGAAAACAATTGTTGGGGCGTCATATCTGCCACCCCAACAAACAACGAAACCATGCTTAAAACCACAAGGGTTAGCAATAACTTTTTCAAAGTTAACCTCTGCTAGCCGGGCTTAAAGATCGACGGTGTTTTTGATCTCGTTGACCATTTTTTCTGTCGCAGTCACGCCTGACATAGCCAAGTACCACGCATCAACATCCAAGAACGTAATTTTTTGGTTCTTGTATGCCGTCGTCGCTTTCACCAAATCATTGTCCATCGATTTACGAAGGTCTTGGCTCGGCTTCGCATGCAGCGAGTTACGGTCGATCACCAAAATGTTTTTCGGATCAGCTTCACGGATAAACTCGTAAGAAATCACGTCACCGTGTGTACCAGTCTTGATGTTTTTTACCGTTTCAATGAAACCAAAGTCATTGTAAATCGCACCGAAGCGGGACTTCGCACCAAAGGCACTGATGTTGTCACCGATGCTCAAAATCGTTAGTGCATCGTTATTGTTCGTTTGGTTGTAGTCGCGAATCGCTTTAAATTGAGCATCCAATGTTTCAATCTTTTGCTCGACTTTGTCTTCAATGTTGAAGATTTTGCCAATGTTACGCCATTGAGCCTGCGTGCCTTCCCAATAACCTTCGCCTTCTTTAGCTGCAAACACAACCGTTGGGGCAATTTCACTTAGCTCTTCATATTTCGCAGAGCCACGCGGGCCAACCAAGATCAGATCTGGTTTTTGCATATAAATAGCTTCAAAGTCAGGCTCAAACAAACTGCCTGCAGATGTGTAATTCTCTTTGCTGTACTTAGAAAGGTAGCTCGGAAGATGAGATGAGTTTGACACAGCTACAGGGTCAATCCCGAAGTTATCCAAAGCATCTAAAGGACCAAAACCAATCACAACCACCCGCTTAGGTGATTGTTCTAACTCGGTTTTTCCCATGTAATGGTCAATAACAACGTTAGCAGCAAAAGATGGAGAAATGGTTAGCAGCGAGAAAACAGCCGCACTGACGAGTTTTTTCATTTTGTTGAGCCTTAATGAAATCTATTATCATGCGCGTTCGCAATATAGCGTTACTCTCAAAAGCATTCAACAAGATTTATACGACTTTACATTCATTACAGTGATTTTAGATTAAACCATTTCAAGCACTTATGAATGACAATCATTGCAATCCCGAATTGAATTATTCGTGCGAATCGATGAACGCTTTTAACGCCATTTCATCAAGAATCGCTAAGCCATTGTCGGTTTTTGCAATGAGTCCTTTATCGATAAGATCTTTGACCGCACGTCGATAAACACGGCCTGACGTACCAAATCGTTCCGCCTCTTGGTTCACTTTGTCAAAGCCACCAAGCAGCGTATCCGTCTGATTACGGACGAGAAGATCATAGGCAATGTTGTAAGTGATGGGATGCAGCAAACGGTTAGTATAGATATCCATTGAGTCCTGATAGTCTTCTGCCAGTGCAGAGGCAAAAAACACCATCATCTCAGGGTGCTGCTGTAGTGCTTCGGTCAGTTTTTGAATGCAAATGACATCGACTTGCATGTGCTCATCAGCCACCACATTCCACTGGCAAGGGGTTTGAGTAAAGTACTCCATTTCGCCATAAATGTGGTAATCGCAGTTCGCCTCCCCTAGTTGGAAACGTCGCCCATTGGCGGCCAAAATGCTCATAGAAACACGTCCCACAGGCACGATATACAGGTACTGAAGTTGCTCGCCTTGGCGCAAAATGGCTTCGCCTGCATCAAAATAACGAGTGTTTACTTGGCACTGATAGATGAGATCACGAAACGCGGCACTTTTCTGTTCTAGATAGTTTTTGAAGCGACCAGTCGGATAAGGGCTGATTTTCATGCGTTTTTCTCTGAGCTAGGAAGGATGCGAATCCGGACAAATGAGCAACTCAAAGACTAAGCCAGTTTGCTTATTCATCCAGACAATTACTATTGATAACAATCTCAGATGGATTGTACCCCTTCCATTAAGACGATGAAACCAAATAAAAAAGCGACAACCATGTGCCGCTTTTGATATTAATCTTAGAAAGAGATGACGCTATGCTTGGGCAATCAACGCTTCTAAAGCCGTGAAAGATGCAAGCTTTTCACCTTCCATCATCACTTTAGCTTCATCTACGTACTGACCTACCCCTTCCTTCACATCTTGTTGGTAGAGTACGACATTGTTTAAAATCGAAGCCACATGAAGGCCTCGTAATCGACCGACCGTAAACAGCGCCGAAGTTTCCATGTCTGCACCTAGAATACCTTTCTTGTTCCAGTACTGACAAATGGCCTCTTCGTCATCGGTATAGAAACTGTCGTGAGAACGTACTACGCCGAAATGATATTGCGTCGTTTGCGTCGACAAATAACGCTCGACTTCTTTCAGTAGAGTAAAGCTTGCGTACGCAGGGTAAGCAGAATCGACGTACGATTTGGAGCCACCTTCGTCTCTTACTGCACCTTCAGCAACAATCAATTCTCCAAGCTGAATCTGCGATTGCATTGCACCCGCAGATCCAACACGTACCACATGAGTTACGCCGCACTGTTTGAGCTCTTCTACCGCAATGATCATCGATGGTGCGCCGATGCCTGTGCTGCATACAGAAACAGCCTGACCTTTGTAGTTGCCGGTAAACACGCGGTACTCACGGTTTTCCGACACCATTTCTGCATCATCAAATAATGCCGCGATACGATTCGCTCGATCTGGCTCGCCACATACAATAACAAGAGGAGCGACTTGTGTTTCATCAACACCAATATGAGGTTGTTTAGCCATTTGCTTGTTCCTTACGCTGCTGCTTGAGCTAAGGTTTTATCGCCATTGCGCTTGGCACTACGAGCCCACTCACGCGTACCATTGGCAGCAATGAACATAAGAATCGCGTACTGAACAGACATTGCGTAAACACCTTGCGTCGCGTAGATACCCACACTGATGATGTTGATCACAACCCATAGAATCCAGTTTTCGACGTATTTACGTGTCATCAGAATTTGTGCAACAACAGAAAGTACCGTCATGGTTGCATCCCAGAACGGGAACGCATCAGGCTCAAGTACTGGCTCAGACAGGCCTGCACCGAAAATGTTTAGGCTATCAACAGCAATGTTTGCCAGCGCGAAGAAGAATGGGTCAATGTAGATGGTCAACAATGCAATCGAGACCACACAAACAACCGCAGTCGCCATCAGCTTTTGCTTGCTAAGCCAACGAACTTCCAACGTTTCACCTTGTGCATTTGGGCGAGTCCATGCGTACCAACCGTAAATATTGGCGCAGAAGAAAAACAGTTGAAGAAGTAGCAATCCGTACAACTGAATTTGGAAAAAGATAACAGCAAAAAGCGTGACATTCAGTAAGCCGAATACGTAGTTGATGGTCTTCTCTTGGCTCGCAAACCAAATGCAAAGCAGACCAAAGACGGTTCCAAATGCTTCGATCCAGCTCATTGCGTAGCCGTCTCCAATCGGAATGTTAACGAGGGTATTGTTGATATCGAGTAAGGCAAATAGGTCCATGGTGATGTCCTTTATTATTTTGTTTGGAATACGCCCATATTAGGGTGCAGCAACAAACAAAAAGGAGGACATTTGTCCTCCTCTTGATGCACTCGATCATAAATCAGATCATTACTTACTTGAAAGCGCCTATTTATCTCAATTATTCATTCCAAATGAACTAGGACTCGTGTCCTAGGTAGCGCTTTTTGAAAGCGGAAGCTGACGCAAATAGCACCGATGCCAATAGCGTAACAACAAAGCCAATCACGTATTCAAAAGCTTCATTCACTAATAGCTGGTAACAGCTCACGAGAAAAGTGATCACTACTGCGAGAACATTCGCTCGGTGAAACCAAGGATGTTTGACCGAGAACTTCGCATAACCTTTTGATAACATTTAACTAATCCGCTAGACAACAATTAACATTTTTATTTATAAGCAACGATGATAATAAGCTTTTATCGTTTCAAGAGAAATGTCTTTTTTAATTTTCTAGCTCAATATCACACGTAATTTGTGGTTATGTGATATCCGTTTGCACAATGAGTTCAACAATTTAGCAATTTCACACTGTTGCGTACAACCAATGTTGGTTCCAGTTGAACGACTTGAGCTTCGTTAGATTTGTCGTCCAGTCTTCGGACAAGAGTTTCGACGGCGGCTTGGCCGAGTCGATATTTAGGTTGGTGGATGGTCGTTAAGGAAGGCGACATAAATTTCGCGATATGAATGTCATCGTAGCCAATAATGGAAAGATCATCTGGCACTTTAATACCGAGCTCATTTGCGGCGTTAATCACACCCATCGCCATCATATCGTTAGAGACAAAAATCGAGCTGGGTAATTTACCTCGTTCAACTATTTTCTTGAACGCTTGATACCCACCCTCACATTCGAAGTCCGATTCAATGATCCAATTGGCATTAAATTCCAAGCCTGCTTCGTTCATCGCTCGCTTGTAACCTTCGTATCGCATTTGCGCTTGGTGTTTAATCAAAGGGCCAGTGATACATCCGATTTCAGTGTGGCCGCAATCAATCAAGTATTTTGCCGCTAAGTAACCGCCACGAAGTGAGTTATCTTGAATTTTATCGCTTGTAAACAGCATCGGCCCCCTGTCCATCACCACGACAGGAATATCCGGATAACGCTCAAATACATCGATACGCTCCCCTTCTAACGACGAGCACATTAAGATCAAACCATCGACACGCTTTTGCAAAAGCGTATTAATGGACTGGCGCATGCGTTTGTTGTCACCTTCGGTGTTACATAGAATGAGACTATAACCTTTGTGGTAACAGCTGCGTTCCACGCCTTTTACGACTTCGCCAAAGAATGGGTTGGTAGAGGTTGTCACTAGCATACCAATGGTTTTGGTACGATTGACTTTAAGGCTACGCGCCAAAGCAGATGGCGCGTAGTAGTTGAGTTCTTTTGCTGCATTGTTAACACGTTCAGAGATTTCTTCGCTCACAAAACGCGTCTTGTTAATAACATGGCTCACTGTTGAAGTGGAAACCCCTGCCAGTTTTGCGATGTCTTTCATCGTCGCCATGTTATTACTCCTATTTTAAAAGGCCTTGTGCGCTTTATTGTTCAGCGAGAAACGCGTCCACCTCTTCGCGAGTTGGGATCGACGTTTGCGCGCCAAAGCGGGTTACAGAAATTGCAGCCGCCGCATGTGCAAACTTAATCGCTGATTCTAAAGGTAAATCTTCTAAGAGACCAGTGACGAATGCCCCATTAAACGTATCTCCTGCCGCGGTGGTATCGGTCGCTTCGACACGGAAACCGGGGATGATTTCACCTCGACCATTTTGGCTCAACCAAACGCCTTTTGCACCGAGAGTGATCATGACAATTTCAATACCTTTACCATGTAACACATTCGCCGCTTCTTGCGCGCTTTCGTTGTCTGTTACAGTAACACCTGTCAGCACTTCAGCTTCCGTTTCATTTGGCGTGATCACGTCAATACAAGCAAGCAGTTCATCTGACAATTCACGAGCTGGAGCTGGGTTTAAAATTACGTTGGTTTTTGCATCTTTCGCCACACGCGCGGCTTTCTCAATGCCGCACATCGGCGTTTCCAATTGCATTAGCAAGTAATCCGCTTGGCGAATACGTTCTAAATCTGGCTCAATCGCTTCTGATGTGAGTTTGGCGTTTGCTTCTGCTGATATACAAATGCTGTTTTCACCACTGTCCGACACTTGAATCATCGCGATGCCTGTCGGGCAGTTTGGTTGCATCTTAACACCAGTGATATCGATGCCGTCCATTTTGAAGTTTTCACGAATATTGATGCCGAAAGAGTCATCGCCTACACAAGCAATAAAACCAATATCTGCATTTAATCGCGCCGCCGCGACGGCTTGGTTGGCACCTTTGCCACCTGGGATAACTTGATAGTTGCGACCATGCAGCGTCTCGCCAGGGCGAGGGAAAGAAGGCACTTGAAGAACATGGTCAGCGTTTACACTACCTAACACCACTAACTTATTCATACGGTTATCCTCGGTTCTGAATGAACCCTTTTTTGAAAAACTGTTTTTGGAAAATACTTAGATGACTTTAACTTCTCGTTTGAGTCGCTGTAAAAAGTCAAAGGCATCTATACCCAAGCAACCTCAAGATGCATGGCTGCTTAGATAAACCTTGCCCTCTCCCCCTAAACGACAGATATAAACAGAGGAGAGAGCAAAGAAATTAGGACGCTTTATCGCACGTCAGGCTTACTTTGTTACCACTTTTAGAGGAACTGGGATGTACTCATCCACTTTCTCGCCTTTCAGTACTTTGTCAGCCGTTTCAACACCTAACGCGCCGATAAGATCAGGTTGCTGCGCGATGGTCGCTGCTAGCTTGCCACGGTTAACCGCTGCGATACCGTCTTCTGTGCCGTCAAAACCAACGATCATGACGTTTTTACCAGACGCTTGAACCGCGCGTAGTGCACCTAGAGCCATCTCATCATTCTGCGCAAACACCGCTTGAACATCCGGGTTAGCAGCCAGTAGGTTTTCCATTACGTTTAGACCTTTCGTGCGGTCAAAGTCAGCCGGTTGGCTAGCAAGAAGCTCCATATCGCTTCCCTTCACAGCGGTCATGAAGCCTTCACCACGCTCACGAGCCGCAGACGTACCAGCAATACCTTCCAGCTGAATCACTTTTGCTTTCTCGCCAACTTTTTCCATGATGTAGTGGCCAGCCATCTCGCCGCCTACAACGTTGTCAGATGCGATGTGGCTCACTACTTCACCACGGCTTGCACCACGGTCTAGCGTTAACACAGGGATGTTAGAACGGTTTGCCATACGAATCGCATTAGACACTGCGTCAGAATCCGTTGGGTTGATCAAAATCGCTTTTACACCGCGAATGGTTAGGTCTTCGATGTTTGACAGTTCTTTGCTCGGGTCATTTTGCGAGTCCAGTACAATCAAATCGTATCCCAGTTCTTTCGCTTTAGCTTCCGCACCGTCTTTCATCGTTACGAAGAACGGGTTGTTTAGGGTCGAAACCACAATCGCCATCGTATCTTGGGCTTGCGCCGCTACTGATACAGTGGAAGAAAGAAGTGCAGCAGAGATAAGAGTTGCAAGTTTTTTCATCGTTCTAGTCCTTTGTGTAGGGTGAGCCAGCACACGCCTACTGGCTCGATTTGTATTCACATATTGATATGTAGATTGTTATGAATTACTTGTTTTTGTTGTCTACCAATACCGCCAGCAAGATAACCACTGCTTTTGCTATCATTTGGTAGTAAGAAGAAACGTCCAGTAGGTTAAGCGCATTGTTCAAGAAGCCGATGATCAGCGCACCAATCAATGTCCCCATGATACGGCCTTTACCGCCCATCAAGCTCGTACCGCCAAGTACCACAGCTGCAATCGCATCCAGTTCGTATCCCATACCCGCCGTTGGCTGAGCAGAAGACAGACGAGATGTCACGATGATGCCCGCAAGTGCAGCTAACATACCGCAGATGGCATACACACCAATCTTCACTCGGTCTACGTTAATACCAGACAGGCGAGTCGCAGATTCATTGCCGCCTAGTGCGTAAACATAGCGACCAAAGCGAGTGTGATTAAGTAGGTACCAAGCCGCTGCGAATACAACAACCATCAACCAAACTGGCACTGGAATACCTAACGCGTAGCCTGTACCAAACCATGCGAATGCGTCTGCCGTGTCTGTGAAGCCAGTAGAAATTGGTCGACCGTCGGTGTAAACCATGGTCACACCGCGCAGTAATGTCATGGTGACCAGCGTCGCGATGAAGGCTTGCACTTTGCCTTTAGCGATGATGATGCCACTGATTGCGCCCAGTGCCGCACCAGCTAATAGAGCCGTTGGAACCGCAATTAAAACTGGCACTTCCATCGCGATTAGGCTCGCGGCAAATGCACCACAAAGCGCAAGGACAGAGCCGACACTCAAGTCAATACCAGCAGTTAAGATAACCAGAGTCATACCTACGGCGATGATCGCGTTGACTGAGGTTTGACGAAGGATGTTAAGAATGTTGTCTACCGTAAAAAAGTTCGGGTTTAAAAAAGACACCACAACAATCAAAAATAACAGTGCAATCAGTGATTTTTGTTCAATCAACCACTCTTTAGTAAACAGCTTTTTGCTGCTTGTTTCGGTCGGTTTGCTCATGGTATTGGTACTCATGCTGCTTCCTCATTGATCTTTTTGCCTACGGCACAGGCGAGTAATTTTTCTTGGTCGGCGTCTTTCGCATCAAATTCGCCAGTAATGCGACCTTCATGCATCACAAGAATGCGATCGCTCATGCCTAGCACTTCTGGCATCTCGGAAGAAACCAAGATGATGCTCATGCCGTCGGCTTTAAATTTGTTGATGAGTTGGTAGATTTCTTTCTTAGCACCAACGTCAACACCACGCGTTGGTTCATCCAAAATCAGAACTTTAGGTTTGGTCATTAACCCTTTCGCAATCGCCACTTTCTGTTGGTTACCACCAGAAAGGTTGCCAATGATTTGGTCGCGAGTTGGTGTTTTAATGTTGAATAACTTGATGAAATCTTCCACTGCGATGACTTCTTCGCCGTGCTGGATTTGTACGCCTTTGGTTAGCTTATCCAATGCACACAGAGACATGTTCTCTTTCACGGATAAGCCCAGCACCAGACCATCCCCTTTGCGGTCTTCCGAGATGTAAGCGATGCCATTTGCCAAGCCATCTTGCGGGCTAACCGGATTAATGGTTTTGTTATCGAGATTGATAACGCCATGCTCGCTTGGTAGCGCGCCGTAAATCACTTTCATTAACTCGGTACGGCCTGCGCCCATCAAACCAGAGATACCCAAAATCTCACCGCGTTTAAGCGTGAAGCTCACATCGTGAACGCCAGAACCTGTCAAGCCAATCACTTCAAGGCATGTCTCGCCGTGCTTTACATCAATACGTGGGTATTGCTCTTCTAATTTGCGGCCAACCATCATTTCGATTAAGCCGTCTTCATCCGTGTCTGCTACTCGGCATTCACCGATAAATTTACCGTCACGAAGCACCGTAATGTCGTCACAGATTTCAAAGATTTCTTTCAGGCGGTGTGAGATATATACAATGCCGCAGCCTTGCTCACGAAGCTCATTAATCACTTTGAACAGAGATTCGGTTTCTGTATCAGTAAGCGCATCGGTTGGTTCATCCATGATGATGACTTTCGATTCAAACGAGAGCGCTTTGGCAATTTCTACCATTTGTTGCTCACCCAAACTTAGATCACCAAGCAAGGTTTTCGAGCTGTGTTTCACGTTCAAACGTTGTAGAAGTCTGTCCGCTTCCGCGTACATTTTGCTCCACTGAATGCGCCCCATAGAACCGGTAAATTCACGACCGAGAAAAATGTTCTCAGCGATTGTCAGTTCAGGGATTAAGTTCAACTCTTGGTGAATAATGCTGATGCCCGCTTCTTGAGAATCTCGCGGACCTTTAAATGCAGCAGGTTGACCCTGATACTGAATGCTACCTGCATCCATATGGTAAATACCGGTCAGCACTTTCATCAAAGTTGACTTGCCTGCCCCATTTTCGCCCATGAGCGCCATAACACGACCTGGGTATACATTCAGGCTCGCTTTATCTAGCGCCTTTACACCTGGGAACGCTTTTTCGATTTCGCTCAGTTGTAGAATGGCTTGAGTCATAATCTGTCCTCAATTCTCAGGCTTAAAAAACCACGCCCGCTTGGAAAATCACGTTCGCGTACGGTGTGCATTCACCGGTTCGAACCACTGCGCGACTTTGCTCGGTGCGTGCTTTAAAGGCCTCGTGCGAAACGTATTTGATTTCAATCGATTTGCCCGTTTCCTCACTCTCTTTGCTCAACTCTTTAAGCAGTGCTTCATGAAGAACAGGACTGACATCGGAAAATTCTTCTGCAATGATGACCCCTTCAATCTGTGACTCAGACAAAATCACGCGAACGGTATCAAGAAAACTTGGTACGCCATGCGTTAGCGCCAAATCGATGCGCTGTACATGATCAGGAATCGGCAGCCCCGCGTCACAAATCGTGATTTCATCGGTGTGGCCTAGCGTTGCCACTAAGTAAGAAATATCTGAGTTAATAAGGGTACTTTTTTTCATCTCATCGACCTTTCGGTTACACGTTCATACAACAATGAGTGCCTGTTTTAGGAAATTTTCATTATTAACAGAAAACTCATCGAAACGTTTCGATGCAATAATAAGACGCTTGCGAGATTTCACCAGTCACCGATCGGTAAGGTGTGAGAATGATCCGTGATTTTTCCAACTAAGAGAAAGAAAAGGCCGACCAAGTCACACTTTACCCATCGAAACGTTTCGATGAGCATTTTTAAAGCCCACAAAAACCCTACGGTTTGTGCCCGCGAAAGCAGAAATACGTCCAATTACTGAGAAAGCCTCTAGTTAACGGGAAGGAAATCTGCCACATCATCACATTTCTAAAATGGTTGTCTGATTTTCGAGAACACCCACCTTACAATCTGGTTACAATTTGCAAAAAATATATCATCCGTTCAGTACCGTTTAGGTAAGCAACGTTTGTAGGGACACAAACGGAAGTCGAAGAACCATAATGAAATTAAGCAATCGAGTTATCTTGCTTGTCGCACCCGTGATCATTTTGAGTGCGCTGGTATCGAGTTACATCATCTATAGCATTCAAAAAGTAACACTCATCAAGCGCGAAGATAGCTACATACAACTTCAGATGGAAAAACTGGCGGGGCAATTTCGACAAGCCAATATTTTTCTTAACAGCTATGCGTACACGCTGAGTAAAAGTGATGTGCTGCAGGACTATTTTATCAATCACGACAATCCCTACCGTGAGCGAGTACTTTTTAGCCGCCTAGATGAAACCGCTGATGTCCTGAGCCATGGTTATAAAGGGGATGCAAGCATGGCGATCCTCGACGGCAAGCAAAATCTGCTTTATTACACCGAAAACCAATATTATGAATCGTCCGGCGTTGTTGACCCAAAGGTGCTGGAGTACATAGCAACCAGCTTCGCGGCTCGTGGTGAATACAGCCACACAGGGTTCATTTATAACTCCAGTGGCCAAAGCATCTTGTTGCGATACGAACTCATTGATAAACGAACGGGCGCACCGCCAGTTAGCTTCGATCCTAGCAACGTGTTTTTTGTTGTCGTGTCCGTATCTTTAGAAGTGTTTAACGACATCAAACACGACGTCGAATTTGATACTCATAGTGTGATTACGTTTGCCGATAAACCCATTTATCTAGACATCCCTCTTGCGCAAACCATTGAACTTCTGCCCCACTTTTATGCGGTACTCTCCCCTGCGGAGTATCTGATGTGGAACAAAGTGGACAAAGTATGGCTAGAGCTTGCACTTTCTTTTGGTATCGCGGCATTTTGTACCATAACGCTGATCGTCTTAGTACTCTATCGTTACGTTTTGCATCCAGTCTCTCGCCTCGATAAACAACTCAGTGAGCTAGAATCGAATCAGCGAGACAACATTGAAAAGCTCGGAACCAATGATGAAATTGGCCGTCTTTCATCACGCTTTTTTGATATGTACGAAGAGCTCAACGTCATTTACAAAAAGACCAAACGTCTCGCAGAAACTGATCACCTTACTCAGCTGGCAAACCGTCATCGATTCCACCAACTTGCCACGCGTGAACTAGCCTCGCCACCTTCTCATTTGTGGGTGATTTATGTCGATCTGGATAACTTCAAGTACGTGAATGATAAATATGGCCATGAACTTGGCGACAACCTGCTAAAGGTCTTCTCGACTCACATTAAAAACGCCTGTCAAAAGTTCTCTCAGCAATACGACAGCCCTTGTTTGGGCGCGCGTTTATCTGGTGACGAGTTCGCCATTCTACTCAGCTCCAATAAAGACGTGGGCAGCATCCCAGATTTACTCGCCAAAGAACTATTAAAACCAATTAGCAACCTAAGCCAAACTTGGGCGAACGCCTTCCCGGTGACCGCCAGTGTTGGCATCGCTCAGTACCCGCAAGATGGGCAAGACATCGCGAAACTGTTGTCCAATGCAGACGCAGCAATGTACCAAGCCAAACGTGCTGGAAAAAATCAGTACGCGTACTACTCAGCAGAGCTAAATTTGGAATCTCAGCGACGCAGTCAGATCGAACGTGCACTGCGTAAAAGCAACGTTGAAGATGAGTTTAGGCTTGTGTTTCAACCTTACATGAATAACAAAGACAACAAAATTGAAGGCTTAGAAGTGCTTCTACGTTGGGACGCAGAAGGCTTGGGGCCAGTGCCACCAACCGAATTTATTCCAATCGCCGAGCAAGCTGGGTTGTTTGACAGAATAGACCGTTGGGTGTTTGCCAATGCAACCGAGGAATACCATCATTTAAGAAGCATTTTTGGCAAAGACATTGTCCTGTCCATCAACCTTTCATCGGCCGAATTAAACTCGTTAGAAATGGCGCAATTTATTCATAAACACGTAACGAGAAATGGCATCAAACCAGAATGTATCGAACTAGAAATTACCGAGACGTTTGCCGCGGAACAGCAAGGCACGGCATTGCTTGATGAGCTTTCGAAACTGGGTTATCGACTTGCTATTGATGATTTCGGCTCTGGCTACACGTCGCTCACTCAACTTGTTCAATACCCAGTACAAAAGATTAAGTTTGACCGAGAGTTTCTACTGACGTTGATGAATACCAATAATGGACACGTGATCAAACCGATCATTGAGCTGTGCCATGCTCAAAACAAAACCGTGACCGCCGAAGGCATTGAACACGACGTTATGCACAAATGGTTGTCCGCTTATCGATGTGATTTCATGCAAGGATACTTGTTCGGAAAGCCAATGGACAAAGAGCAACTTAGCTTGTGGTGGAAATCGGCCAACGATGGCAATCGATTCTCTCAGCCGCTTACAACCAAACTCGCGGCTGAGGGTGGAATTTGAAGGTAAAGAATCGATAATGTTTACTTTGACGAACTCATAAAAAAGCAGCACTTAATGTGCTGCTTTTCGTATTCTCACCCTATTGCATGCGCTTAAGCATGTTGAGCGTAATGGTTGCTGAGTTATCTGCCGTCGCTTTTTTCAGCTCAGAATAAACCACATCAGCAGAACCATCCGCTTTGTCGGAAATCGTGCGGATGACAACATACGGAACCTTAAAGGCGGTTGCAACTTGTCCCAATGCTGCACCTTCCATTTCGACGGCCATCGCGTTGAACTCTTGGTAGATCCCCGTGACTTTTACTTTACTGGCGATAAACTGATCACCAGAAGCAATGATGCCTCGGAACACACTCTCTTTGCCTAACGTCTCCACCGCTGCTTCATACGCGTAATTTTGTAGCGTTTTGTCAGCATAAAAGTAACGCTCTTGATAGTCCGGTAATAACCCTTTCGGTTTGTTGAATGCGGTTAAATCAACGTCATGATGTACAGTACGAGTAGAAATAACCACGTCCAATGGATCAAGTTTCGGGTCACTTGCTCCTGCTATACCAGTAAAAATCAGTTGGTTCACACCAAAAGATTCAATCAGCAAAGTGGTCGTCATCGCAGCATTGACTTTGCCAACACCAGATTGCGTTACCACGACGGATTTGCCCTCAAGCTCACCGATATAAAAAGTGTGGTTCGCAACTTTTTTGATTTGTTGATTCTGAATTTTTGGCAGCAGAGCTTCAACCTCTACATCCATCGCGCCAACAATACCTATCGTTGATGCAGCAAAAGTAGGAAGTGAAAACGCGGCAAGAATGAAAACAAGAGATTTCTTAAACATACGAGTCCTGAAGTGTAGCAATGCGCCGCCCTTTTGCGACGCGCCACACATTATATACCCTTGAGATTTAAAGGGGGAATATTCCGTACGCTATCAGTCAAAACAATCAGCAATGAGGCAAGGAGAGCTTCTCTACAACCTCAGCTTTTGGGTTCTTGACTTGTCGGGACACGCAGTTTCGCTGAAATAGTAGGCATAAAAAATTCGCAAGCTATCCTAGTTGCGCAGGTAGGATGTCCCCAAGCGCCACATATATCCTGATCGCTTGATTTCACTCTCGTGAATTGTCGGCATTGACCACATTTATTCGTCATTAATTCTTCTCCCTGAAAATGATCTTATTGATAAGCAAGCGGTCGTTAAGCGTAATTCTATAACGCGATAACGACCTCAACTAGCCAAATTAGTGTTTAGAAACTAACACGATGTTCTGAGTGAAGATTTGACTTATAACCGTACTTTGCTCAAAAAACTTAAGAAACAAATTCAGAAAAGACAAAATAATATTTTATCCAGACCACAATTTTTATTTATCGAATAAGAACTATTTTAAAAAATGAAACTAATTCCGTTTTAACTTGTCTTAATCGGTCGTTAATTTGTTTATAAGAAAAGTCTAATTACCTATTCAGTTCATACAAAGCAAATATAAAAATAATGGATACCCATCACTTTCGTTTTTCCTTATATAGAAATGCCTTATTTAGAGTTTCCATTCGTTCCATATCCGTACCTTATAAAACTCATCATCACATTTTTTCAGTTGGAGTGAAACGCTCATATGAAGAGCTGTTTACCTATCTTTCCGTTCTACATCCTTTATTCTACTTATAAAACCTTAATCACAACGTTCAGAGGCTGCCCCTTAAGTAACGCGGCGTTTCGAGCTGGATCACAGAGTAAACTTTTTGTCCTCCGCTCATGGTTCTAATAAATACTTTGAAATTAAAAGATATTTTCCACATCCATTTAATTAAACGTTGTTTTTTAACTTTACTCTATCAAAAATATCGCTAAACACAGTTTTATTAATTAGCGAAATCGGCTAGTATTTACGTCGAAGTTTTTCAAAAGCAACGATTAACTTATTAATATTAAGCAGTTTCAATTGGTTAGACAGAACCCTTGAAACTTAATGGAATCCCAACATTACGTGCTTTTGTGCATAATAAGAAACATTGGGAATATAATTATATTGATGTGCAAGTTGTTTTAACGAGTGCATGAAGCAATCGATAAATTTGTAACACCAAAGAGTTTTTATTTAGTCAAAATGAAAAAGTTATTTTTATTGTTGATATGGACATGTTTGTCGGTTTCTCCTTTTGCAATGGCGCAACACCCAAATAGCAAGGCAGAGAACCGCGTATCCCAGCAAGTTATTGAAAAAACCTATAAAGAAGCCAAACTCAATGGCGTCATCGACTTTAAACTGTTTCGCGATGCCTTCATCGCCTACCAAAAAACACCAGATAGAAAGAAGTCGATACTAACCATTATTGATTACAGCAAACCATCGACCGAAAAACGTTTTTATGTTGTGGACGTAAACAAAAAGAAGCTGATCTACAACACTTACGTGGCTCATGGTGTGAATAGCGGAAAGAAAACAGCAACACAGTTTTCGAATGTCGTGAATTCTCGCAAAACATCACTTGGCACGTTTTTGACAGACACAACATACTACGGTTCTAATGGCTATTCGCTGCGACTAGATGGTCTTAGCTCTGGCCTTAATGACAAAGCTCGCGAGCGCTACATCGTTGTACACGGCGCAGACTATGCGAATCCTTCTTTCATTAAAAAGAATGGTTACTTGGGACGCAGTTGGGGTTGCCCAGCGTTACCTCAAAAGCTGTCACGCGAAATCATTGACACGATTAAAGGTGGTAGCGTGATCTACGCCAGCGCGTAAACCACGCTGCACACCAATACTAAGGGAGCCTAGCTCCCTTTTTTGTTGCCTGATGTTCTTACAAGTCGCAAATAAAATCGCATGTCGAGCAGAACAACGCCAATATTTGTGTGCTCTTGGAGAGTCAATCACGTCATGAATCTATTAGCGCTTTTTCAGGTGTTGGTTAGATTCGCTTAAAATACTGTTCATTCCTGTTTCGTCTCGTTAGTATACGCACAATTGGTCACTTACCGACTAATGTATTGCCCAAATCTATACCCACTGACGTTTAGGATTGTTTTTTTGCGTTATCTTCTTCGTATTTTATTTGTGCTGACACTGTCCATGCTCTCTGGGCATTTGCATGCAGCGCACCACAATACAAATCACGTGACGTCAGAACGCCTCGACAAACTCGTACAATCTGATTTTCAATCCGTAGTCAACGCCCCACACTCAGAAGCACAACAACACTATTGGGGTTCTGATGGGTTTGAGCGCCACATCAAGCGAGACTTGTTCGCTCTGGTGAGTTACCGCCGAACGTCTACTGATGACGGTTCGCTCTCCCTCAGCTTTGAATCTGAATACCATCTACTTGTCGCGTTTTTGCCTCCTCCATTAAAAGAGTTAGCGTGGCAAACTATTCCGTTGCCTACTGATAGCTATGGCATGTTAAAAAACCAACGTTCTCTCTATCGTTTATCAGGGCGGAAAGAGGCGAATTTACTGTACGTGTTTAAACACGGCCGCGAATCGATCATCACAGTTTGATACCACAAAGAAAAACAAGGAAGCATGTCACACCAGGCATGGATGTCCTCAAATTTATCTGATCTGATTCGAGGTCTATTTATGAAAAAATTCACAGCAGCAGCGTTAACGGCCCTACTTTTCACTGCAGTACCAACATTTGCAAATACAGACACAAACGCGGACAAAATGACAAACGAAACGCTATTGGAATGCGCAAATGCTTCCAATGCTCGTAACGCGATACCAGAGCACCGAGCCGTTTTTCGTCACTACTTAATGTCTGAACGTGGTTACAGCTTTAGCCAACTCTCTTCCACCGAAACCGAGTTTAAAGCACAAGACAACAACGATTCTGAGATAGAACAGTTCTATCAAACACAGTGTAAAGATGTTGGTGAGCAGCTCTACCGCGTGGGCTACTGACACCAGCGAGAATGAAGAACTCGGTAAAGGGTTAACCGTTCCAAAAACAAAAGGCGCATTCTCTGCGCCTTTTGCTTACATCAATATCCTAGTTACACATGAGTGAACCATTGTTAAGAGAGCTGAGACGCCGCCTTAGATTTAAACCGCGCTTTGCGCACCTTGAGAATTACAAAACTCATCACAGCAATAGTAAGAGTAATCACTGGCGCAGCCATTAACCCCATCGTCACCATCTTGCTGATATTCTCCGGAAGTAAAGGCAGGAGCATGCCAAAGCCGCACAGTAACAACGTCCACAATATGGCGCTCAGCCATGCAAAGTAATGGAACTTTGACACGCGTTTCACACGTAATCCCATCATCAATGGCAAAAGCGAACGCACCACCGGAATGAAACGAGCGCAAAACAATGCAATTAAGCCATGTTTACCCAAAAGAACATCGACTTGTTCGAGTCTTTTCTGTGGAACAGCATTCACCCAGCCTTGAACTTTAGGTAGGCGGTTTAGCCATTTTCCTTGCAAGTATGCCGCCCAACTTCCTAAGCCCGCACTCACAATAATCACCAACATGATGGCAATAGGATCAAGCACGCCCACCGCCGCAAGTGTGCCAGACAACACCACCACACTATCGCATGGAAATGGCGCAGCAGGAATAAAACCACTTTCCAAAAAGATTAATGTCGCCACGACAATATAAATAACCCCTGCACTTCCTGGTGCCATAAGTGCAGAAAAGTCTTGATGCCAAAAGGCAAGCAAGACGCCCATCATTAAATCAAACATAAAAAGAGCTCCTAAACATCACTAAATAACAACAAGGTAGATGCTTAGGACTATCGAGCGTGAATAAACCTATAGATAAGATTAGAGCCTAACCCATCTCCAATTTGATATTTTGAATGAGAGAAGTCTTTCGCAAGACCAAGAAAAGCCGTCAGACCCGCGTTCAAATATGGCGTTTCTGATAAAGCGCGGTTCCAATGAGGAGCCAACGTTTCGAACCAACCAATATCGAGCTCATCAAGCTCTGATTTTGAATCATGAACTCGCAGTGCATTGCGATTTAACAGGCTAGCAAACGAATGAAAAGGTGGTGCTAGTGGCGTTTCGGAAACTTGTGCGTCTTCATCATAAAACACACTGCCGACGGTGTAGTGGTGAACAGTTTCAGGCGACGTTGACTCTTGGCCGACAGAAACCGCCAATAAGCTCAGAAATAGCCCGAAAAAGCTAATAAGAAGAGCACGCACAACGTTCACCTACATCACAGTAATACGTACTTTTAACTCTGAGGGCGAGAATTTGCAATCGAAATTCTCGCCTCGTGGTTTTAGCCACTTAGTTTGATATAACTGAGGACTTAGTTCTTGCCGTATGGGTAGTTTTCGAACATTTTCGCCACTTCTTCTGTGATCAAATTTTCCCTTTTCTCAGTACTCATTGATTCGGTTAACTTGCGGCTTGAAACGCCTTTCCACACAACTTGGTTCGCCTTACTATCCACCAGCTCTACCACTAACTTCCCGTATTTGCGTTCTTTATATCGTTCAGGGCTTGATGTAATCACACCAAAGCTGTTCCATCCATAACCGACGCTAAAAGAAGAACCAGACGATACCAACTCCGACTCCTCAACGATATCGTGATGAACGTATAAATCACCCCCACTTGCAACTCGAGAAAGCCCTTTCGATTCCAGTTGAGCAGCCAAACCTTGCTCTATACGGCGTCCATCGATACTTGCTGGAGCATCATTTTGAGTACCAAAATCAAACGTTTTGTAAGAAGCGAAGTCCGCTTGTTTATCCACGTCTGTTGTTACTGTCGTACAAGCGGCCATCAAAAGCGCCATTGCCCCAATTGTTACTGTTTTCCACATACGCGCTCTCCTCGTTTTTTTACTTATACGGCTGACAATAAAGTTGTGTCATTTCAATATTGAGTCTTGACCATGAATGATAAGTGTTCAATGTCAGGTGATGATTAAACCATCAAATGGATTGACGATTAATGAGCCAGCTCTGTCACATAACGGTGTCATTTTCGTCGAGCATCATCAGGAAGCCATTTACGCTCATCGAAAGCGTATTTTTTCACCAAGAAGACAGTTTTTTATACAACTAACAAGCGACTGATGAAAAAAGACTTTTCTTTTGAAATCAATGTGGCATATTAGCTGAGTCCTATCGATGCGCGGGCATCGTATAATGGCTATTACCTCAGCCTTCCAAGCTGATGATGCGGGTTCGATTCCCGCTGCCCGCTCCAATATCTACTCACAAGAAATTCTTTTCTAAGTTACTCAGTTGAATCCGAAGGCGGAGCAAACAAACAGCGCCAACGTTGTTGCCACGTTAAATTTGGTCGACGTACCTCGTTGAACATATCTTTCCATTCTGCAAACGTCACCTTGATTGGGTTGAAGCTGTTTACCGGTTTAGAAATGCCATAACGAACCGTTTCTATTTCTGGTTCAAAAGTGCCAAACATTCGATCCCAGATAATCAAAACACCTGCGTAATTTTTATCAATATATTGACGATTGATTCCGTGATGCACTCGGTGGTGAGACGGCGTGTTGAATACCCACTCCAGTGGGCCAAGTGAACTAATCGACTGCGTGTGCACAAAGAACTGCAAACCTAGATTCAACAACACCACGAATACAACCCATTTAGGGTCAAAGCCAATAATGACCAAAGGTAGCCAGAACAGCCACATCCCCGCCAATGGGTACATCAAGCTTTGGCGAAACGCCGTACTAAAATTCATTCTTTCTGAACTGTGATGCACCACATGTGCCGCCCACATCCAACGAATACGATGGCTAGCACGGTGGAACCAGTAATAGAAAAAGTCTTGCAGCAACATAAGAAGCAAGAAGGTCGATACACTCATTTCGATATCAAATAATCGCCAATCAAACATCCACAAGTAGAAGTGCGCAATCAGCAGCCCCGTTAAAATATCAGCAGCTTGATGTAATCCCGCCAACACAAAGTTACACGCCACTTCCGGCAAATAATATTGTGCGCTGTCAGGCAGTTTACCTCGACGCTGTCCCAAACCGTATTCCGCGGCGATGCAGAGAAAAAAGATAGGGGCCAAAGCCATAAGCAAGAGCTCCGGTCGTTCCATGATTTGTGACCAATCCATTGTCTTATCTACCATTTTGCGTAGTGATCTTCCGTTAAACCCACAACACCGTCTAGTTCGTGCTTACTGCCATTGCCATCCACAACAAACCCTGAAAAGTGGCCGATATATTGACGAAAGTTACTTTTCAAAAACCAGAAGTTCTTTTTCTCAGAACGTTGATTGATAGGCTCAAACACTAAGTCTACGCAACCATCTTCGGAGGTGATGCGCCAATCAGTACGTGGATTCTGACGTGAAAATTGAAACTGCACCGGATTAAGCAAATGCCTTTCACCATCCACCCACAGTACATTTTCACAAAACCCGGTTTCGTTTACGCCAGCGGCGAGGTTGAGACCCAAGCTTTTGTCGCCATCTTTATGGTTGATACTCGCCCAGCGCCAGCTCGTTTCCCTTCGCATGTAACCCGCCGAGAAATCATAACCCGCAGCAACCTGTGACAGGTCTTGCTCTTCACCCAGAATAAATAGATTCCCTGTTACCGTCAGCGCGTTGTGTTTTTGTGTATACGTCCATCCGGAGTAACCCGTTGGCGTAGAGAGCATAAGAGGCAAACTTTGTGGCTGTGGATGCAGTGTAATGTTGGCGTTAACGGAAGGCGTCACAAACTGAACATGCCACTGCCCCTCCTCAATAGAGAACTGAATTGTATTGTTCGCGAGATGTGCTTTGCTCAACCAGCTCGATGGCTGAGTCTGATAACCAAGCCGACAAGGTTTAAGCCATTGCTGCTCGGTGAGTGCATTGCGCTTAATATCGAACAAATAACAAAATCCGGAGGCCAAATAGCGAATATCGGCAATAGCAATCCCGACGACATAGTCAGGGGTCACGAGAGACACGAACTGGAACTGCTTATAATCGAAATGTTTTCGCCACTTCGATACAGGATTGTCCATCTCATTGAGATATTGAAATGACTCTAAATCGAGTGATCTTGGAATCGCCGACAAGTGCCCAAAAACCGGCATACCATCTTGCTGAATAAACGAGTCCAAAGGCTTAATTACATCCATGATTCTGACTTTACTAATCACACATGGCACAATGTTAACATTAAGTTAACAACAAACGAGTTGCGCGACTGCACAACAATCACGCATTTAAGGCAGGCAACGAAGCAATAGTGTGAAACAGATCACTCATATCTCATTACTATCATTGCGATTTAGAGTTTTAGCTTAGCTATAGAGCATTAATCAGAATGAAGAATATTGGTCACGATCTCCGTTTTCACCGAATTCGCGATAAAACAGTTTTCATGCGCCATGTGATGCATTTTTTCCAATTGCTCATAGCTTGGCTGCTTATCACCAGAAAATACAACTTTCGGATTTAACACCACTCTCGAAACCCACTCTTTTCCATTTTCACCAACGGTCAACGCCCCTTCAGCTGCATCAACATAAGAGTCAATCACATAACGACGCTTTGCTGCAATCGAAAGGAAAACCAACATATGGCAACTAGAAAGTGCCGCAACAAACGCCTCTTCGGGATCGACGTTTTCTTCTACCGACAGCGGCAACGGAACAACATGAGGAGATGGCGAAGCAGGAACTAACAAACCGCCATCAAAGCGCCAAGTGTGCGCTCGACTGTATTGATTATCGCTAAATATTTCATTGACCTGGCGTTGCCACGTTATTAATGCCGTGTGCTTACTCATACTCATTCCCTGATTGTTGAGTGGTGTAGTAAATCACAGCTCAATACGGAAAGAAAACAGACACTAAGTGAAATGAGAGAACAGCCACTTCAAAGCACCTGCTCTGAGTTTTGTTGCGCTTTTACTAACTCATCTCTCAAACGGTGTCCTTGATGAATATTCACTTGGAGGCGATTGATCAACATCTGTAGCTGTTCAATCGCTGGCACTTGGTCCATTTTTAACTGTGTTTCGAGTTCCAGCGCTTGGCTAGCCAGTATCTTCAGCCCTAAATTCAACGCCATTCCCTTGGTCGTATGCATCGTCAATTTGAGAGAGTCGAAATCGCTCTGCATAAAGTTTTCAATCAGGTCATCAACCGCCAGTTCAAAATCGGTGATGATGCTGTTGAGCAGATCAAGTAACTCATTCGGATGTTCTTTGAGGTACGCCAACATTTCGGAGTTCGACAGTTCTTCTTCCGTCAGCCTCAAGTTTTCAATCGGCTTACGTTGCAGTTGCAATACATTGCTCGCTGGCGATACCTCTTCAGTTTGTTTCACTTTGAGCCTCGCACTGAATTGCTTCAAAGCGTCAGCAAAACTTTCCCTTTGTAGAGGCTTGGTTAGGACATGATCGGCACCTGCCGCGATAAAGTGGTCATGAGCCTCACGAAAGACATCCGCAGTATAGGCAAACAGCAACGTCTTTACCCTTAGCTTTTCGCGAATAAAACGAGTCGCTTCGACACCATTCATCTCTGGCATGTGATTATCCATCAAGATAAGGTCATAATCGTTGTCGCGTGCCTTTTCTACGGCAACCAGCCCGTTTTCTGCGACATCTACTGTGTGCCCTAACTTTTCGCAAAAGCCTTTCGCTACCAAAGCATTTACGCGGTTATCTTCTGCCAACAAAATGCGCAAGTTCTGAGTGCTTCGGGTTTGAACTGGCGTATGCTGCGGGCTCGGTTTTTCGCTTTCATTCCATGGTATCGGCAAAGTGACAATAAACTGCGTGCCGACCCCTTCTACGCTCTTTAAGGTAATAGAACCACCCATAAGTTCAGTGAGCTTTTTAACGATGGCCAACCCTAAACCCGTTCCTCCAAACCTTCTTGTAGTTGAAGAATCTGCTTGCTCGAAGGAGTTAAATACTCGCCCTTGTTTATCGGGCGCGATACCGATCCCTGTATCACTGACGATGATCAACAGATGTTTGTCTTCACTATTTAACTCGGTACGAATCAGTACGTGCCCTTCATTGGTAAACTTCACGGCGTTACCCGCCAAATTAAACAGAATTTGGCGAAGTCGAGCACAATCGCCTGTGAACTCGGTGTTGTTCGGAACGTCGTTCTCAACAATCAGCTCAATGCTTTTTTCATCAATTAACGGTTGTATGGCGCTGCAAACCGGAGTTAATACTTGCTCAAGATGAAACGGGGCTTTTTCCAGTTCTAGCTTATTTTCCTCAACTTTAGAAAAGTCCAAGATGTCGTTGAGGATAGTCATTAAATGCTGCCCTGAATCCAGAATCACCTTAATATGCTCTTTAGTGACAGGCTCTTTGGTTTCCTCTGCAATCAACTGAGAAATCCCGAGCACACCATTCATTGGCGTTCTTAATTCGTGACTCATTGCAGCAAGAAAGCTGGATTTAGCCTTCGCGGCTCGCTCTGCTTTGTCCGTCTCGGCTTCCAACTCCGAGTTAAGCTGCTTCAAGTTGTGCATTCGGTATTGCAGTTGATACAAGAACGACCCGACTAACAACATCACTGCGACAAACACAAACAGCCAAGTGAAGCGCGCCTCATTTTGGGCGAGATCAAGAAGTGAGTGCTCGGCCTCTTCCACAAACACAAAGTAATTGTGATCCAGTAGCTCATTGGTCAACAGCTCGATTTTTTTATCGCTTTCATGTAAGCGCCCCAAAAAGTTCGCGCCACTTTCGCTTTGCTCCCCACTTTGATTCACTAAGTCGCGGCTAAAAAACTCGACGTAATGTTTATCTAATTGCGTTTCACCAATGTGCGTCGAAAACTCCTCTTCATAGATGTCCAACAGCATCAGCAAGGCATATTGATTTTCGACTTGTACCCCAATCAACATGTCTAATTGCGAAGTGGTTTGAATAACCCGTTGCTCAAACTTGGCTAACGTCTGTTGTATTTTCTGGCGGTTGGGCGAGATGGGAAACCAAACGGCATTATCGAAGGTATCAGCCAATTTTTCCGCTTCAACTTCAATATCAACCAACGATTTAGTGAGCTCGAAGTTCTTTCTTTCCTTGATGGCATACTGATTCACAATCACATCGCGTTCTTCAATCAGCTGATGGCCGACCTCAGAAAGCGCACTATGAAGTTGTTGCGTACTCTTGGAGTTAATGTGAGCCATGTAGGCAAAGGTGCACGCCACCAGCATCGCAATAAATAAGCATGAATTGACCAACCTAAACTTATTCATTTTCCAGCATCTCTAAAATTACTGGCCTTGGGGCGCTGAGTGACGTCAAGAACGCTTCGATGTCTTCGATATTGCTATCACTCATCGTAATACCAAGCTGCGTTTGTGCCATGATTTGAATGGCCTCAGCAAGGGTGGTCACTTGCCCGTTATGAAAATACGGCCCCGTTAATGCGACGTTTCTTAAGCTGGCAACACGGAAATAATACCCCTCATCCCCTTCCGTTGTGAGTAAATGGCGACCTGTGTCTTTCTGCACGGGTTTATGCTCAAAGTAAGCGAAGCGTTGAATCATCGCGCCGCCAACATTTTTCCCTTGATGACATTGTACGCAACCAGCTTTCTGGAAGGTTTTCCAACCTCGTTTCGCTTTCTCATTCAAAACATGCGTGTAACCCAATAAGTAGGCATCAAACGGCGCGCCTGGAGTTTCAAGCCCTTTCACAAACTCAACAATGGACGCTTTGATGTTGTCGATAGAAATTGGCAGGTTTCCAGCGCGTTTAAACAGCGCTTGATACTGCTCGTTGTTTTGAACGTAGCTTTCAATCTTCGGCCAGTTGGAATCCATTTCTAACGGGTCGTGAATTGGGCCATCCATTTGAGAGACTAACGTATTCGACGAGCCATCCCATAACAGTCGGTAATTCAGTGACGCATTAAAAACCGTGATCGCGTTTCGTATTCCTGCCCCTTTTACACCTGCTGCTACGGCTGTGTTTTGCGCGCCATTCGTTTGTAGATTGTGGCAACTTTCACAACTGACTTTACCATTCGATGACAAGTTGGGATCTCTAAATAAATGCCAACCAATACGCGCTAACTTAACGTCGACGACCGGATCGCCCTCGATAGGCAAAACAAGCTCGACTTCTGCTTTTGCAACACTGACGGATGATGCGGTACAAACGAATAGCACGGCGGCACCCCATTTGATAGCTGTACTCAGCCTCATAACTTGAACTTCCTAGAACGCCCTAATTATGAACCTAGTTGCAAATGCGATTTTTTGCCATTTTCAGGTGAGAGTAAAAGGTATGATTTTGTTTCGTATAAAGCTCAAGAGGGAGAGAGATAAAAACAGACAGAGCGAGTCCAATAGAATTCGAACTCGCGTCAGGAAGGCAATAGAGCGTGGCTAGTTGATGAAGGCAAGCAGGCGATAAAACCAAGTGACTTCACCGTAAGCAATCAAATCAAAGATGGTGAAGAAGATGACACAGATGATGGCCAATTTGACCAAGCGTTGAACTATAAACATCACAATTTCCTGTTGTTTTTTCGCAGTTTACTACGTCAACAGGCGAATGAAAAACGGATGCTTGTATCAAGGCGTGTTAAACAATCAACAAAATTTTTTGCAAAAAATGACGTGCTAGAAGCGCTGTTATCTAAGCGATTGTACTATCTACTTTTTTATTAATTTACTGCTCGCTTTGCTTAAAAAGCAATCGGTTAACTCACTATATAACCTAGATAAGCTAGCGAAAATGGATGTCGACAAGTTGGACGAGCATCAACTATTTCAAATATGATATGTCGTACACTTTTTTAAAACTAATACTTATAACTATTTTTTAATGCAAACACCTCGCTTGTTTAACTTAAATCTTCGCTACAAGACTGCCTTGTATTTCTCGCTCGGTCTGCTCGGGATGATAATTAGTTTCCTTTTTATCAGCCGATACTTTTTCCTTTACAGCTTAGATGAGTTGGAAAACATGGAAATTGACCACTCAAGTCAGCAAGCTATCGCCGTAATTGACATGATGGTGACTCAGCAAGAAGGAAGTTCCTATGATTGGGCTTACTGGGATGAGACCTATGACCTTTTCGCACACCGTGACATCGCAGGTTACAGCGAACGCAACTTATATGTCGAAACCCTTGATGCGCTGAACCTCGATTTGATGTCGTTTATCACACTGGATGGTCAGTCCTTAGTGTCATTGAGTCGTGAAAGCACACCAGAGTCTTCATCCTCACTAAACAATAAAGTCGTGTCCGTGCCACTCCTCCAACAGCATATTTTGGCGATGAACAGTAAGCTTGATGTTCACCGCGAAAGTTTGGCGGGCATATTTAAGATCAATGACAACATTTGGGGGTTGAGCTTAGCGCCGGTTCGCAACAGCGAAGGAGATCGTCCTTCGAACGGCTGGATGCTGTGGGGACGCAATCTGTCTGAGCGTTTCCCTGGCGACTTTAAAGCGATGATGTCTGCCAGCAATACGCTCGTGACCAAGTCGTTTAATCCTGTCGATCATGCAAAAACTAAAAGCATCGATAAAACCTCAGAGTCCATCATCAAATGGACCCCAATCAGCGATCTCGCGGGTGAGCCGATTGCGTGGTTGAAAACACAAACCAAACGTGAACACTATTCAAAAGGTAATACGCTCTTTATTTACCTCTTTGCGACGGTTGGGGTGGTAGCGTCAGTCATTGCTACCAGCACGTTTTTCATCTTCAAAAGAAAGGTGGCAACACGCTTTAGCCACTTTGCAGAAGGCATTAACGAAATCGCCTCCCAATATCAGCTTGAAGGTTTGCAGTCCGTAAAGTTCGATGAGTTAGAACTCGCGACAAAGCTTGTGCAAAAGCTCTCTGAAAACACGTCTATGACTCAGTTACAGCTGAAAGACTCCATGGAGAAATTCGGCGCACTTTACCACAGCTCATCGTTGGGCATGCTGATCGTTATTGAACGTGAAATCGTCGACGCCAACCATCGAGCGCTTGAACTACTGAGTTATAAAAAGTCCGAGCTTCTTGAGCAGTCATTAGACACGCTCTGCCCTACGACTGCTGATGAGTGTCGTGTTGATGCAATGTATCGAGAGCTTCAACATGGCCGCAATCAGTTTGAAGCACAGATGCTAGACAGCCACGGCGAAACCATCGATTGTTTAATAGAAGCAACACTGATTCAGCACAACGGGCACACCGCCTTGATGCTGCTGTTGCAAGATTTGAGTGAAAACAAACAACAAGCAGAGATGATTCAAAAGCTGACCGATTTTGATCCTGTGTCTGGCTTTTGTAATCGCCCGGTAATCTTAGGCGCACTTGAAGAGTTGGTGAAACACCAACCGAATCACTTCTCGTTCATCTACATCACTAGTAAGAGCCTCAAGCAAATCGCTGAAGTGTACGGACACCTGATCTTTGATGAGGCGATCCAGTACATCTCGACTTTGTTGCGCGACCATTTGGGCACTCACCAAATTGGTCGGATTAGTGAGCATGAGTTCATCGTCATTCTTCCCAATGCAAGCGGTCACAGCGACGCATTGGAAGCGGCAAACCGACTGTTAAATCAGCTCTCTTACAAAATCGAACTCTCTGGGATTATGTTGTCGCTCGACAGCAAAGCCGTGATGGTTGACCCTAAAATCACCCACCAGTCCCTTGAGCACCTATTGCTTGTTGCTCGTTACTCAGCGCAGTCAATGAGCGGGCGTCACATGCATGAAGTGTTGGTTGCTGATGGTGAATTATCTGAGCAGGCAGAAACGTCGATGATCATCCATCGCGACTTAGAAGTAGCAATTCGACAAGACAACATCATTCCTTATTTTCAACCAATCGTGAACGCGAAATCAGGTGAAATCATTGGCTTTGAAGCATTGGCTCGATGGCCGCATCCAACGCTCGGCATTATCTCGCCGTTGATCTTTATTCCGCTTGCAGAGCAAGGGAAACTGATTGTAGAGCTTGGAGAGTCCATCCTCAATCAGTCTTGCGATTTTATCGGAAAACTGAACACAAAGAGACACAGCCAAGGCTTGCCGCCACTAACGGTGCACGTCAACCTGAGTGCGCAGCATTTCTACCATTCACGGCTGATTTCATTCCTGCAATCCATGATTGAAGAGCACAACATCTCTGCTGGTCATTTGGTGCTAGAAATCACCGAAAGTATGCTGATGGGCGGCGAAACGGAATCCATCCACTGCATCAACGAAATCAAACAACTGGGCGTACAACTGGCGTTGGACGATTTCGGTACAGGCTACGCGTCATTTAGCAGCGTGTGCAACTTCCCGCTAGACATCGTCAAACTCGACAAATCGTACGTGGATGAAATTGAAACCAACGACCGAGCCAAAACGCTCGTGCGAAACATCGCCAATATGTCGCAAGAGTTGGGATTAACCATCGTTGCAGAAGGCGTCGAGACGGCCAGCCAAGTCCGCAAACTAAAAGTGTGGAATATAGATGAGTTACAAGGTTTCTACTTCTATAAACCGATGACTCGAGAAGACGCATTCGCTCAGTTTTCTGGCTTGCCCCACTGTTAGTCTAGCTCCCCCTCCCAAGGCAAAGCGGCCTCTGTCGCTTTGCCTTTTTTGTTCCCCAATCTCTCTGCTTCTTGCCAAGTAAGACTCAGTATTGCATCGCACTGATGATCGAACACGGTTTCAACCCGATATAAATGTCTGCGTATATACTTTAAACAAGGTTTTAAATAAGTCCCTGTCACCGGACAAGGAGGACTGCATGAAACGGACATGGATATGGCTACTACCGCTGCTTCTATTTGCTGGCCAAACACTGGCAAATACGGTTTGGATTGTGCCCGTAAAAGGGGCAATTGGCCCAGCCAACAGTGACTACCTCACTAGGGAAATTGAACAAGCTCAAATCAACGGCGTGAGCCTAGTGATTCTCAAAATGGATACCCCTGGCGGGCTAGATAGCGCGATGAGAGACATTATTCACGCCATCACAACCTCGACCACACCGATTGCGACTTGGGTTGGGCCTTCAGGCTCTAGAGCCGCGAGCGCGGGCACTTACATTCTGCTTGCCAGCCACGTTGCGGCAATGGCAGAAGCGACCAACCTAGGCGCAGCAACACCTGTCGCCATAGGTGGTGCACCACAAGCGCCCTCTTCTGATGACGGCAAAGACAAAGAAGCCTCGGATGAAAACAAACCCAATGCAGAAAAGAGCGGCGATCAAGTTCCGGCTAAAACCGCCATGGAGAAAAAGGTCATCAATGACGCAAAAGCCTACATTAAAGGGCTCGCAAAATTACATGACCGCAATGCACAATGGGCAGAAAAAGCCGTCAGTGAAGCCGCCAGTTTAGACGCAGAAGAAGCCTTAGAACTCAATGTCATTGATGTCATCGCCAACTCGCCAGAAGAGTTGGTCACCGCGATAAACGGTAAATCCGTCAAGGTGAACAATCTCCTCGTGACATTGTCACTCGACAATCCCATTTGGGTTGAAAGAACACCGGACTGGCGCGCAGAAATGCTTGCGGTGATCACCAATCCTAATGTCGCCTACATTCTAATGCTCATCGGCATTTACGGCCTATTACTCGAGTTTTATAACCCCGGAGTGGGTTTACCCGGTGTGCTTGGCGGCATCTGCTTACTGCTTGCGATGTACGCACTGCAAATGATGCCCGTCAACTACGCAGGTTTAGGACTGCTGCTACTCGGTATCGCGCTCATGATTGCCGAAGCCTTTAGCCCAAGCTTTGGCATTTTAGGCTTGGGCGGCGTAGTAGCATTTGTGCTTGGTTCAATATTCCTGATGGACAGCGAGCTCCCGGGCTTCCAAATTGCCCTACCGTTGATTTTCGGTATCGCCATTTTCTCTATCGCGTTGATTCTTCTCACTATTGGTTTCTTACTCAGGATTCGAGGAAAAGGCGTCACCACAGGTTTAGAGACCTACCCCGGTAAACATGCCATTGTGAGTGACGACTTCATCGACGGACAAGGCCGCGTGCAGTTTGAAGGTGCATTTTGGCAAGCGAAGACCGAACAAGATCAAGAACTCAAACAAGGTGAATCGGTCACCATTGTTCATGTTAAAGGGCTAACCTTAACGGTGAAGCCCAATGACCGCCCTAAAGAATAGGAGGCGTTTATGATGCTCTACACTGTTGCTGTGATCGTGGTGCTGCTGTTCGCATTAGCGACACAAATGTTTAAGGTTCTGCGCGAGTACGAACGAGGCGTGGTGTTCTTTCTGGGGCGATTTCAAGAAGTAAAAGGCCCAGGCTTGATCATTTTGATTCCTTTCATCCAACAAATGGTGCGTGTTGATTTACGAACCATTGTGCTGGATGTACCAACACAAGATTTGATCACCAAAGATAACGTCTCTGTGCGCGTTAACGCGGTGGTGTATTTTCGTGTGGTTGACCCACAAATGGCAATCAACAATATTGAAAGTTACAGCGATGCCACCAGCCAGTTAGCACAAACGACGCTGCGCTCGGTGCTGGGCCAACACGAGTTGGATGAACTGCTATCCGAACGAGAACGACTCAACAAGGATTTACAGTCCATTCTCGATCAACAAACCGACGATTGGGGCATTAAAATCTCCACCGTCGAAGTCAAACACGTCGATTTGAACGACAGCATGGTTCGCGCGCTGGCTCGACAAGCCGAGGCGGAACGTAACCGCCGAGCGAAAGTGATTCACGCAACGGGTGAATTGGAAGCGTCGAACAAGCTGAAAGAAGCCGCAGAAATGCTAAACGAAGCGCCAAACGCGCTGCAATTACGCTATATGCAAACCTTAACCGAAATTACGACGGACAAAACCTCAACCATCATCTTCCCAATGCCAATTAATTTGGTCGAAGCGGTAACGGATATTGCCAACGCCGTTAAAAAGAATCAGGGGCAGGATAAAGAAGAATAACCACATTAATTTTCAAATAAGGGCGGAAGCGGCTTTGGTTTAACTTGAGCGGACTTAGTTTGGTCTCGTTGAGTTTGGTGTAAACAGTAAGGCCGCTTCTTCATATTAGATATCACAAACCTTTCGATCACTGACCCGTGTCGGATTTACTTGGCGGCGTACCACATTCGCGTTTCATGATTTCCAGACCCGATTTAAAACAAGCGCGCCATGCCTTTTCAACGTCGGAGTTGTACTCATAATCACACTCTTGTACTGTTTCCAATAAGCTTTCAAACCAAATATCAATGTCTTCGGGTTTGATACCAATGTTACCGATACCGTGCTTTTTGCCATACTTTTCCATCATTTTTCGCGCATCAGAAGACGTGTCTGTCATCATAAAAAAGACGATCGAACCTTTGAGCATACGAACTTGCTTTTGCATATCTACGCCTTCAAATTTCTGCCGAAAGCTCTTTCCTTTCGACCAAAACTTGGCATAAAACCGCTCGAAAAAGTGCTCACTGAGAATACAACGCTCGTAACTGTCGTTGAAAACCTCAATCACATTCATGACCACTCCAAACGAAAACCAGAGTACAACTCATATTTTATGAGTGTAATTTAATATCTCAAACAAGGGGCAAGCGAATATCTCAAAGCTTGTAATTTTGGCCAAGAAACAGCAAAGACCACGTTCTCTACGCAGAGTTTGAAACATCACTCCCAAGTTCTCTGTTCGATTTTCAACAAAAAGTTAAAAGTGATTTAAATAAAAGCCATCTTATCAATTGCTGGTTATTCGGTACTATGAACTCACTTTCGAGGTACGCGTGGTTGTCGAAGCTAAAAGCGGCCGATATAAAACTGAATAACGAGGATAAAAACGTGTCTCATCAAATCATTAAAGATCTAAACAGCCGCTACACAGCGAAAAAATACGACGCAGAAAAACGCATTTCTCAAGAAGATATGGCCATCATCAAAGAAGCCATTCGTCTGTCTGCATCGTCAATCAACTCGCAACCATGGAAATTCATCGTGATTGAAAGTGATGAAGCGAAACAACGCTTCCACAGCACATTCGCGAACAAACACCAATTTAACCAACCCCACGCAACCACGGCGTCGCACACGATCCTTCTTGCTTACGATCCTAAGTTCACAAAAGAGAAGTTTGCAAAACGCGTGGATGCCGAAGTCACTTCAGGTCACCTACCAGCAGATATGTACAACACCTTTATGGGCGCATACGCATTTGCCGAAGCTAACACCGATGAAAATGGCTTCAACGGTCATTGGACTAAGGCGCAAGTTTACATCGCGCTGGGTAACCTACTGCACACGTTAGCGCGCCTTGGTATTGACTCAACTCCGATGGAAGGCGTTGATCCTGAGCTGATTGGCGAAGAATTTAAAGACGAGTTGGAAGGCCACGTTTGTGAAGTTGCGCTGGCGATTGGTTACCACAAAGATGGTGAAGACTACAATCACGGCCTACCTAAAGCGCGTATGGCATTGGATGATGTTATCACCACGCTATAAAAGCTGATTGAAATCATCATTGTTGAATGAGCAAGCCGCACATTGGTGTGCGGCTTGTTTGTTTTGAGTGTAATTTGAGTTGAGTATCGCTTTCAGTTCAGACGTTTATATCGACTAAGCCACTTGCTCGGATTTAAAATTACCAAGCAGCGCGTCATACAACTCGTGATCACTCAACACACCAACCAACTTGTCATCTTCCACCAGCAACAGAGGCTGGTTACTGCGCTGCTTAAGCTCTATCGCTTCGCGCATGCTGATGTTCGGGCTAACCTGAACCAGAGAGTTAGATTCGACATCATCAAGGTTCGATGATTCGCTCACCCACTGAATCAGTGACTGTTCAGAGTCCGACAAACTCAGCCCTTTCGACTCTTGCGTCACCCAAATTTCTTTATCAGGACAAATAAGAACACGCTCTTTTTCACGTACCAGAGCATCACTCGACTTCATTAGAGAACGACCTTTAAGCACATTCAGAGGATTCGTATGTGCAACGAAGTCCGCCACATAATCGGTTTCTGGTGCCAGAATGATCTGCTCTGGCTTACCATGCTGAATGAGTTTACCCGACTCCATAATGGCAATGTTGTTACCAATTTTGAGTGCTTCATCGAGGTCGTGACTGACGAACAAAATGGTTTTATTGAGCTTTTCTTGCAGCAGAATCAGTTCATCTTGCAGCTGCGCTCGGATCAGTGGGTCAAGTGCTGAAAACGGTTCATCCATGAGAAGAATATCTGTGTCCATCGCAAATGCGCGCGCTAAGCCCACACGCTGCTGCATACCGCCAGAAAGCTCATGCGGAAACTTACTCTCCCATTCTGACAAGCCAACCATTTCTAACTGTTCACGTGCTTTTGCACGGCGCTCTGCTTTACCGATGCCTTGCATTTCCAGGCCAAAGGCAACGTTATCCAGTACGGTTAGCCAAGGCATCAGAGCAAACTTCTGAAACACCATCGACACTCGATGAGTACGTAGATGACGAAGCGTTTGCTCATTACAGTTAGCAAGCTCCACCATATTGTCGCCATCTTGAATTTTCAGCGAACCACGAGAAATCCCATTAAGTCCGTTCACGGTGCGAAGCAAGCTGGATTTGCCAGAACCCGACAACCCCATCAACACACAAATCTCACCGCGTTTGACCGTCAGAGAAACATTATCAACACCAACGACCTGACCGGTTTCGTCGATGATCTCCTGACGAGACTTACCTTGATCCAGCAAAGCCAAAGCTTGTGATTGCTGCTGACCAAACACTACATCAAGATTTTCAATAGTAATTGCGTCCATGATTAAGCCTCCTTCTGGTTTGGTGCTTTGCATAAGCGATCAAGAATGATGGCAACAAGAACAATCGCTAAACCAGCTTCAAAACCTTGCGAGATATTTACCGTGTTCAGTGCGCGTACAACCGGCTTACCTAAACCATCTGCACCTACTAGTGCGGCAATGACCACCATCGAAAGAGATAGCATAATACATTGAGTAACCCCCGCCATGATGCTAGGTAATGCCGCAGGTAACTCCACCTTAAACAGTAACTTCATACGGCTTGCACCAAATGCTTTACCCGCTTCCAGTAGTTCTTCTGGCACTTTGATGATGCCCAAATACGTCAATCGGATTGGTGCTGCAATGGCAAAAATGATGGTTGATATCAGTCCCGGTACAATGCCTAAACCAAAAAGAACCAATGTCGGGATCAAGTACACAAATGTCGGTACGGTTTGCATCAAATCCAAAATAGGTCGGAGTAACGTGTATAACCAAGGGCGATGCGCTGCCATGATCCCAAGTGGCACGCCAATTAATACGGAAATCGTTGTCGCTGCAAACACGAGAACAAAGGTTTCCAGCATTTCTTGCCAGTAGCCAAGGTTAAGAATTGCCAACAGAGCCAATACAATAAATACGACCAACGGGAGACTGCGGTGCAAAAACCACGCTAACGCAGCAGTCATAATGATAGGAGCGGCTGGCGGCATCCATTTAAAGATGTCCACCACAAACATAATGATGGTTTCTAGGGTAATAGAGATTGCATCGAAAAAGCCGGATGCATTGATGGTTAACCAATCGACGCCCGTTTCCATCCATTGGCCCAACGGTAGTTTGTTGTCCGTAATAAAATTCACAATAAAACCTTTGTGTTGATGATGTGGGCATCGCTGCCCACTAAGAAAAATCAATTAAACGTTGTCTTTAAGGTAACGAGCAATTGCCGACTGTGCGTCTTGACCATCGACGGTTTTCACGTCTTTCAGCCACGCTTCGATTTTGTCTGCGTTCGCGTTTAACCAAGCCTGTGCGGCTTTAGATGGTTTTTGCTTCTGGTTGAGAATCGCTTCCATCAGCTCGTTTTCCATTTCTAGGCTGAACTCTAGGTTTTTCACCAATTGGCCCACATTTGTGCACTCAGCAAGGTAGTTTTTGCGTACGTTCGTATAAACGTTCGCACCGCCGTAATTTGGGCCGAAGAAATCATCGCCACCCGATAGGTATTCCATTTCAACATTACTGTTCATTGGGTGCGGCGCCCAACCCAGGTAAACGATCCACTGATTGCGACGTACCGCACGTGATACTTGTGACACCATGCCCGCTTCGCTTGATTCAACCAGACTGAAGTCTTTTAAACCAAATGCGTTGCTGTCGATCATGGATTGAATCAGGCGGTTACCATCGTTACCTGGTTCAATGCCGTAAATGCGGTCTTTAAATTTGTCGGCATGTTTTTCCAGGTCAGCAAAGCTCTTCACACCTGCGTCATAAACGTATTTTGGTACGGCTAAGGTGTATTTCGCGCCGACAAGATTCGCTTTTACTGTTTCGACAGTGCCAGCATCTCGGTACTTAGCAATGTCACCTTCCATCGTTGGCATCCAGTTACCAAGGAAGATATCAATGTCGCCGTTCGCCATAGAAGAATAAGTTACTGGTACAGACAGCAGATCCGTCTTAGTTTTGTAACCCAAGCCTTTCAGTAGCTCTGTTGTCACAGCAGTGGTTGCGGTAATGTCTGTCCAGCCGACATCGGCAAACCGAACGGTTTCACATTGGTTTGCGTAAGCGCCGGTAGCTAAAGAACTTAACGCGATAGTCGATAGTATTTTCGTCATCTTAGACATGTTGAATTCCTTTTAATAATTTCTGACTTTATTCTCAGTTTTTAAAGATTAAGAGATCGATTCCAAGTCTCTTTTCGGTGGATGCATTCGCTGCATCTCTTGCCAGTTCGGTGCAATCCAAACCGGAGTGTTATTTGATTTTTCGAGCGTATTACCCAAAATCATGTCCGCAGCCCGTTCTGCAACCATGATGGTTGGCGCATTCAGGTTGCCATTTGGAATGGTTGGGAAAATCGACGAGTCCACAACACGCAAACCCTGGATGCCGCGCACCTGACACTGCTCATCCAGTACGGCTAGCGGATCATCGTCTGCACCCATTTTGCAGCTACATGAAGGATGATAAGCACTCTCAACATTTTGCTTAACCCACTCATCAATTTGCTCGTCGGTAGTGATATTGAGACCGGGCTGGATCTCATCGCCACGGAACTCATCCATCGCAGGTTGATTGAGAATTTCGCGCGTCAGACGAATACAGTCACGCCAGTCCTTTTTATCTTGCTCGGTCGAGATGTAGTTAAACTCAATCTTTGGCTTATCATTCGGGTTAGAAGAAACCACCTCTACAGTGCCACGGCTCTCTGGTTTATTAGGGCCGACGTGTACCTGGAAACCATGGCCATCAAAGGCCGCCTGACCGTCATAACGCATCGCAGCTGGTAAGAAGTGATATTGAATATTTGGCCACTTCAGCCCTTCACGCGAGCGAATAAACGCACACGATTCAAAATGGTTGGTTGCGCCTAGGCCTTTTCTAGTAAGAATCCACTCGGTACCGATTAGCCCTTTGCTCACCAAGCCTAGTTTACTGTTCAGTGTGATTGGCTGCTTACAGTGGTATTGGAAGTACACTTCCAGATGGTCTTGCAGGTTTTTACCTACCCCTTCCAACTGGTGTTTCAACTCGATGCCCGCTTTTTCCAGTACATCTTTAGGACCAATACCGGAAAGTTGGAGTAGCTGTACCGAGCCGATTGAGCCTGCACTAGAAATGACTTCATTTTTCGCGAAACACTGCTGAATTGAACCTGCTTTCTCAAATTCAACGCCGACCGCTTTCTTGCCTTGTTGTCCTGTCTCTTCAAGCCCTTTTTCTTCAAGCCTTGTTTCTTCAAGTAATACACGACGCACAGTCACTCGCTTCATGAGCGTGAAATTTTTGCGCTTTTTAGCACGGCTTAAGTATGCATTAGAGGTTGAAGCACGTACGCCTTTATCAACCGTCATGTGCATTGGACCGAAGCCTTCTTGCTGAAAACCGTTGTAATCGTCAGTTTCTGGATAGCCCGCCTCTTTACCAGCCTCAATAAAGGCTTCATACAACGGGTTCAGCTTCATGTCATTGCCGCTACATGTACCTAGCGGACCACTGTCACCGCGGTACTCATCAGCACCACCGATCCAAGATTCAGCTTTGCGGAAGTACGGTAAGCACGCTTGGTAATTCCAACCTTTAGCTCCCTCTTCTTCCCACTGGTCGAAGTCGCAAGCATGGCCACGTACGTAAACCATACCGTTGATAGAAGAGCTACCACCGAGAACTTTACCGCGAGGACAGTGCAATTGGCGTCCATCAAGACCATCTTCTTGTACGGTCTCAAACTGCCAAGCGTATTTTTCAGTGTTCATCGGGTACGAAAGTGCTGTCGGCATTTGGATGAAAATACTCTTATCCGTACCACCCGCTTCCAGCAATAATACTGAGTGCTGACCACTCTCACTCAAGCGATCCGCTAACACACAGCCGGCCGAACCCGCACCGACGATAATATAATCGTAGTGTTGTTTCATTTTGTGTCTCCTAGGTGTGTTTAGGCGTAAGGGCTTTCGAAATCGCTAAGCTGAACCAGTACGCTCTTAGTTTGCGTGTAATGCTTCAGTGTTTCGACGCCGTTCTCACGGCCAATGCCGGATTGCTTGTAGCCACCAACTGGCATTTCTGCCGGAGAGTCACCCCAAGCATTAACCCAGCAGATACCTGCCTGAATTTTGTGAATAACGCGATGAGCGCGAGAGAGATTCTGAGTGAAGACACCAGCAGCTAGGCCATAATCCGTATCATTAGCGCGTTCGATAACTTCAGCTTCGTCGCTGAATTTAAGCACGGACATTACAGGACCAAAGATCTCTTGCTGTACGTGGCTCATGCTGTCGTCACAGTCGATAAATACGGTTGGAGCAACGAAGTTACCATTTTGCAGGCCATTATCTGTTACTTTGTAACCGCCGGTCAGCAGAGTGGCACCGCTCGCTTTTGCGCTCTCAATCGCTGACAGCACTTTGCTTTCATGTTCTTTTGAAATTAAGGCACCGATTTGCGTATTTTCATCAAGAGGGTCGCCAACAACCAGTTTCTCAGTGCGAGTTTTAAGCTGTGCAACAAAGTCGTCGTAGATAGATTCATGGACAAATACACGGGTACCGTTGGTACATACCTCACCCTGAGTGTAGAAGTTAGCAACCATTGCTGCGGATACCGCATCGTCCAGCTTTGCATCGTCGAATACGATCAGAGGAGACTTACCACCAAGTTCCATTGTGACTTGCTTAAGCGTTTTTGCACTGTCACCCATAACAACTTTGCCAGTACCTGATTCGCCAGTGAACGATACTTTAGCAATATCCGGATGCGCAGTTAGCATCTGCCCTACGCGGTAGTCACCCTGCACGACGTTAAACACACCATCAGGAAGACCCGCTTCAGAATAAATTTCCGCAAGCTTAAGAGCGGTAAGCGGAGTTTCTTCCGACGGCTTAAAGATCATTGCGTTACCGGCAGCCAATGCCGGTGCAGATTTCCACATTGCGATTTGAATCGGGTAGTTCCAGGCACCAATACCTGCGCAAATACCTAACGGCTCTCGGCGCGTATAGAAAAACTGGTTTTCATTGAGTGGTTGTTGCTCACCCTGCAAACTTGGCGCAAGACCAGCGTAATATTCGATAACATCTGCGCCTGTCGTAATATCAACAGCGATCGCTTCTTGAATTGGCTTACCCGTGTCCGCCACTTCTAAAGCGGCTAACTCATCATTGCGTTCACGCAGAATCGCTACCGCTTTATTAAGAATCCGGCTACGTTCAATGGCCGTCATTGCAGACCAAACCTCAAAACCGCGCTTTGCAGATTCAATAGCGGCTTCCATATCGCTCTGGGCTGCTTGTTTAACATTGGCCAATGGCTCACCATTTGCCGGATTGTAAGTGGTGAAATGCTCTTCAGAACATCCGATATACATTGCACCATCGATGTAATGTGTTTTCATTTCCATAGTGAAGACCTGTGACTTTTATATTTTATGAGAGTAAAACGTTAGCTGCTTTTCGAGATAATCGTTGATGATGATCCTCGCTTTATCAGCATCGATGCCTTGCGGGTTGAGCGTGCCGCGTAGCCATATACCGTCAATCAGTGACGCTATCCCGTGAGCAACCAACTCTGCTTGCTCCGCACTTAATAGTGCTTTTAGTTCTCTTCTTAGATGGGACAACAGACGTCGTTCATTCACTCGTTGCAAACGCTTAAGTTGCTCGTCATGCATAGAGTAAGACCAGAAAGCCAACCACGTTTTAGCCACTTTGTTTTCTGCCTGATAACCAACAAAGTTGCCGTCAATAATGGCGTTGATACGCTGATGATGAGCATCTGCTGGCAACACACGAAGCTTCCCAGTGATTGTTGAAGAAAGCTGACGAAGGATCTCGCGCATCGTTTCTTCCAACAATCCGTGTTTACCACCGAAGTAGTGATTAATTATCCCCGTTGATACTCCAGCCTCTTTACTGATCAACGAGATGCTCGCAGCATGTAAACCGACTCTGTCAATCACTGACATGGTCGCTTTTACAAGCTGCGGTTTTCTGATTTCAGGCATCCCCACCTTTGGCATTTTGCGTCCTTGTTATTTTTAATTGAACGGTTAGTTAAATATAAAATGCCAAAAAATTAGTTCGAACTCAAACTATTTATTATTAAAAGTAGTGATAATGAGATTTAAATACACACTATACCAAGACAAACCCAACCCATTATCTATTCAAACAACCACCCAAAAACAACAAACAAAACAAGTTAATACATTTATTTTCAATAGTTTAATCAAGATCCTTAATTAAACTCAACTTAAGCATCAACGCAGCGAATAAAGCAATGTAGAAGCCTTATAAAAAATTTACATCGAACACTAATTATTTGTGTTGTGTTGTGTTGTTTCTGAATGATGAGCAGGTAATTCCAATTGACTGCCCAGTCCCGTGCGTTGCTGACTTGTTACCAACCACAACTACGTAAATTGGAAGATTTAAATGAAAGGTGGGAGCACCTGGCAAAATGGACGCATATCCAAGTGCTGCACTTGCAGGAAGCATATTGATAAGATTCAGATAGATAAGTACGTCGAGTTCTGCCAGAACTTAAGAAGGGAGTGGTGAGCACATAAAACTGGCAAAAAAAGAGCCGCGTTGCGCGACTCTTATTGTGCAATGATCAGCTAAACGACATTGCTTTCACACAGTTTCGTCCACTGGATTTGGCTTCGTACAACAACTTATCTGCTTGGCTACAAAGCGCTTCAAATGCAACGTCGACGTCATCCGAAGTGATCACACCAAAACTACAAGTGACATTCACGGCTTGATTGTTCTCCGTTACAAAGCCACGTTGAGAAAGCGCAATACGCAGTCGTTCAGCCAGCGCGGTTGCTTCTTCAAGATCGGTATTAGGAAGAACGATAACGAACTCTTCCCCACCAAGACGAGCAACAATATCACTCTCACGCACCGACGAATCGAGCACTTTGGCTACGCCAGTTAATACGACGTCACCAAACACATGGCCATAGGTATCGTTGACTTGTTTGAAGTGGTCGACATCCATCATAACCAGCGTGATAGGCCCTGTTTCCGGCTTTTTCGCTACCATTTTCTGCTTATCAAGCTTTCTTTCAACCCAATGATTGAGCGCCAAATAGCCGTATTGAACACGCATGACTTGCTTGTTTAGCTTGTGAACCAACTGACCTTTCTTCGTTTCTGGAATTGGCTTTTCAATCAGCTTAGGCTTTTGCTCTGCAGGTTTCGCAAACCACTCTTCCAAGAATCGGCGGTTAAATAGGCCCGTTAACATGTCGGTTTTCGCCAAACGACGCATACGTAAACGCGAACGGTTCACGTACAAAAATACCAACGCCATAAGCAATAAAATACCAATCATTACCAATAACACTTCACCCAACAGGTAGAACGTTCGGCGATTATTCTCCAGCTCTAGACGCTGTAGCACATTGTTCCAGTTGAGGTTTTCGTTCTCGTACTCTAATCGCTCTAGCTCAAACAAGGTTTGTTGTCGCTCTAAGTTCTCGACTTCACGCTGATTACTAAATTGAATGAATTTTTCATGATATTGACCGTAGGTTTGATAGGCCAATTCGAAGTTTTGATCTCCGGCGTAAGCCATAGCAGCGACTTTTAACAGCTCCATTTGCTGCTGTTTGATATAGCGACTCTCGATGATCTCAGGAAGTAAAGGCGTAATCATCGTTAACAAAGCTTGATACTGCTTACGCTCTAGCATGTACTCAGCTTGCAACAATTTAAATGTTGCCAAGTACGCATTCGAGGTTTCACGGTACTGCAAGTTTTCGGCAAGCTTGAGATGACGCAGCATGTTTTTTTCGTTGTTGGTTTCGCGATACAGAGACGCAAGCTCCAAGTTCACCCGAAAGCGAAAACGTCCGTCACCAATAATCTGCGCAAGCTTTAAAGCTGCTTGATAAGATGTGATGGCTTCATCGTATTGGAACTGAGCTTTGTGTAGCTTTGCAATAGTTAGGACGCTAAGCAACTCATTAAACGACATGCGGCGGTCTTTAAAATAACGATACGCCTGCTTCAGCACGACTTCAGAGCGGTCATAGCCTTGAATTTTTACCAATACATCACCGAGCTCTAGTGCTGCTCGTTCGACTAAGCCCTGCGCACCCGATGACTCCGCCGCTTCCATCGAAGACATCAACGCCGCGTACGATTTCTTATAGTCCCCTTGCTCATCGTAGTAACGACCTTTGAGCAACAGAACTTCCGATTCCAATTTCTTGTCACCTTTTTCTCGTGATGTTTCAAGCAAAGCATCCAACGACGAGAGCGCGGTATCGATATCTCGATTGCCCATCATGGCTCGAATTTGGATCAGCTTGAACAGCAAGTGCTCTTGGCTTTGCTCTGGTGTCAAACTCAGCCCTTTATCTACCACTGCTAAGCTCTCTTTATCGCGCCCTAACAACTCAAGAACGGTCGACTTCGCCAGCCAATAACGAATCAACAGATCCTTGGGCTGGTTTTGCAGTAGAGAGTCTTCTTCTAATGATTCGATTTGTGCTAGTGAACTTTGTGGCAGCGCGTAAATTTGGCTCTCAATCCCTTCAAGAGATTGCAGAAACTTATCTTTTGGCTCAGGGCTTTGTGCGTAGACTTTGGTCGTCAAAAACACGAACCAAAACACAAGCGACAACGCTCTGAGCTTATAAAATTGCGACATTATTATTATTCCCTGATGGGTAGTTACTTCAGTGTGGTGGGAAGTTTTGATTATTATTTTGCACGTGAATGACAATGGTCACACCGCGCATGCTTTCCCATGCATTCTGTAGTGAATAATAAATCACCAACTTTCGATGTAGAAACGATTTCGTCCCACAAAAAAGACAAAGAGAATAATTTTCAACCATAAAAGGAATTTTCTCATTTAAGAGACAAATGAATAATTTCAGTTTTGACGCAACAATAGATTTTGTGGTTATTTTGCTCGAAAACATCACAATTTTGGATAAAAGAGATAATTGCGTCGTGTCACTGAGCATGGTGTGTTATGAAAACTAGCGTATAAACGCTGTTGGAAGAGGACATTACGTGAAACTAAAGTGGCGCTTTAACGATCACTAGAATAATACGGAAGAACCAGCAACACTGTTATCGCTGGTCCTCTTATTAAGATTACATTCGCATTCCACCATCGACTTCTAGTACCCTCCCGGTGACGAACTCGTTGGTTAACACATATTTGATGGTCGATGAAATTTCGTCCGCAAGCCCTAAGCGTCCCACAGGAATCATATTAACCAAGCGTTCCATCGCTTCAGGCTTTATTTGGTCTGTCATCGCAGTTTTGATGACGCCCGGCGCAATCGCCACTGAACGAATGCCAAAACGCCCTAACTCTTTAGCCCACACTGTAGCCATAGTAGCCACTGCCGCTTTGGATGCGGAGTAGTTGGTTTGACCAATATTCCCGGCGCGCGCAACACTGGATATGTTGATTAGAACGCCTTTACTGTCGGTGTTCAGCATTACCTTGCTCGCTTCACGGCCACACAGGAAAGTGCCAGTCACATTCACATCCAGAACGGACTGAAACTGCTCTAGCGACATCGTATTAATCTGACCATCTTTTACTTTAATAAACATCCCATCGCGCATAATGCCCGCGTTGTTGATCACGCCATTGAGCTGTTTGAAATCCGCTTCAATTTGCGCAAATGCAGTGCACACCTGCTGCTCGTCAGTCACGTTCGTCACGTAAAAACGAGCGGTAACGCCGAGAAATTCACACTCCGCTTTCGTTTCAGCCAGTTGGTCTGGGTTGAGGTCGATAAGCGCAAGATGAACGCCACTTTGCGCCAAAGACAGTGCCATTTGTTTACCCAGCCCCTGCCCGGCCCCCGTGATCGCAATAACCTTATTTGCTAGATCCATAAGCACTCCTTAGGCCTGATTTTGCTTTTGGTAGAACTCAAACAAGCTTGAAAAATCTTTTTGTCCGTTGCCCTGACCGTTGTGAAAATTAAACAGGTTACGAGCCAAGCTGCCCATTGGCGTTGATGTTTGACTGGCAACCGCCGCTTCCATCGCAAGACCGAGATCTTTCGCCATTAACTGACTCATAAAGCCGCCCTGATAACCATTGCTTGCAGGCGTGTTTTCCATCACACCTGGGCACGGGTTGTAAAGCTCTAGCGCCCAGTTACGGCCTGAACTTTGCAGCATGATGTCAGACAGCACTTTGGGATCGAGTCCGTTTTCCATGCCTAAATTGAGTGCTTCACAAGTGCCGCTCATCAAAATGCCCAACATCATGTTATTGCAGATCTTCGCCACCTGACCGGCTCCGGCATCACCTGCATGGAAAATGTTTTTGCCCATGCGGCTAAGCACCCCCTTGGCTTGAACAAAGTTCTCTTGTGAGCCGCCAACAATGAAAGTCAACGTACCTGCCGCTGCGCCCGCAACGCCACCAGATACCGGTGCATCAACAAAGCTGATGCCAAGCTGCAGCGCCTTTTCGCCAACCAAACGAGCGGTCGCTGGATCGATGGTCGAAGAGTCGATTAGCAGCGTTCCAGAATCTACGCTATCTAAGATCCCGTCTTGACCAAGATAAACACTTTGAACGTGTTGGCTAGCAGGTAGCATGGTGACCACCACGCTCGCACCTTGAACGGCTTGTTTTACCGAATCTGCACTCAACGCACCAAGTGCGGTAAGTTCTGCCACAGCGTTTGGATTCAAATCAAACACTTCGACGTTCAAGCCCGCTGTGAGTAGGTTCTTAGCCATAGGCGCGCCCATGTTGCCAAGGCCAATAAATGCAATTTTATCCATGTCGTATTTCTTCCTTGTCTAAAGTGCCACAGTGGCAACCGAGGATACGGTCAGTGGGTATTCTGCTGAATCAATTGGCGCGAAGAAGCGCTCCAAAACTTGTGGCGTTACGTCAGAAACCGTGCGATGTTGCCAAGTCGGTTGATTGGTTTTATCGATAATCAGCGCACGAACCCCTTCTCTCAAATCACCTTCTAAGCCGCAACGTAACGTCAGATTAAATTCCATATCAAAGCACGCTTTCAAAGAGAGATTTTGATACTGCGTTAGCTGCTGATAAGTGATATTGAGCGACAGTGGGCTGCCGTAGCTCAATGCTTTTTGCGCATTGACGAACCACTTATCATCAACGTCGGCACTGCTGATTGCGCGAACAATCGAATCTAAATCACCCGAACAAAGCTGCTCAATCAATCCCGCATATGGCATCAACATCCCTTCGCTTGGCTCGTCCACTTGTACCGAACGTAGCGTAGTAGCGATTTTTTCGTTGATGTTCACTTCATCCTTCCAACTTACCGATGCGAGTAGATCCAACAGAGCTTGTTTGCTTTCTGGCTTTGCAATCCATTGGCTTAATCCCAACGCTTTCATGTCTGTCGCATTAATTTGGCAAGCCGTCAAACTTAAGAAAAGTGCCAAATGTTTTGGCAACTGATTTAGGAAGTACGTCGCGCCTACGTCTGGGTAGAGGCCGATTTTAATCTCTGGCATCGCAAAGCGTGTGGTGGTTTCTGCTACGCGGTGGCTTGCGCCCATAAACAAGCCCACACCGCCGCCCATCAGGTAACCATGCCCCCACGCGATGATCGGTTTTGGATAAGTGTGAATAAGATGATCACAGCGATATTCGAGGTCAAAGAAGGTTTCCATCGCTGAAAACGCAGAATCAAAGTCTTGCTCTTTGTTTTCAAGCGCACGGTAAATCGCTTGAATGTCACCACCAGCACAAAACGCTTTTTCACCTTGAGCATGCAAGAATACCGCAACGATGCTGTCGTCCGTTTGCCATTCATTAAGCTGTTTGTACAACTTCTCAATCATCACGTAACTCAACGCGTTAAGGGCAGCTGGATTATCAATCTCCAACACACCAATAGCGGAGCCATCAGCGCACTCAAGTTTTGAAACATTTACTGTACCTGTCATTTGGCCTCCGCTAGCTGTTTGTCCATTGTGGCTTACGCTTTTGCAAGAAGGCGTTTACACCCTCAGTCTGATCTTGTGTATTGAACAGCTGTAAAAACAGTTCACGCTCCAAAACCAATCCAGAAGCGTGAGTTTGGCTGCGTCGACCTTGAATGAGCGTTTTGCACGCAGACACGGATTTCGGCGATTGGCCAGCAACACGCTGTGCAAGTACTATCGCCGCTTCTAGTGCTTGGCCTTTCGCCACCACTTCTTCGACTAAACCAATTTTTTCCGCTCGCTCGGCCGTCACTCGTTCGCCACATAGAATCATACGCTTCGCCCAACCTTCACCTACCAACGCGGTCAGGTTTTGCGTTCCGCCCGCGCAAGGCAACAAGCCGACCGATGCTTCAGGAAGTGCCATTTGTACTTGTTCTTCTGCGATGCGAATGTCACACGCCATCGCCACTTCCAGACCACCACCCATCGCATAGCCATTAACCGCTGCAATAGAAACCCCATCGAACGCCGACAGCGCTTCAAACGCTTCACCAAATGCGAACGCCATATCTGCTGCTTGTGATTTATCACCCGATGCAAAGTTGTTGAGATCCGCTCCAGCAGAAAAGAATTTCTCGCCTTCGCCCGTCAGTACCAACGCATAAATAGAGCGATCATTACTGAGTTCAATCGCCAACTCTTTGAGCTGATTTAGGGATTCAAGCGTCCAAGTGTTCGCTGGCGGATTACTAATCGTGAGTTTGGCGATATGCGCTTCGCGCTCCAATTTGATTTGTGCCGTCATAATCTTTCAGTCCTTTTTAATTTCTTTAGGTAAGGCTGTGTCTCGCTTTCTAGAGCAGTTCAACGCCTTCCGTGAGTAATCGTCTTGCGACGATCAGACGCATGATTTCGTTGGTGCCTTCAAGGATTTGGTGAACACGAACGTCTCGGAAATGGCGCTCGACTGGATATTCTTTGATGTAGCCATAGCCACCGTGAATTTGAAGCGCCTGATCGCAGACTTTAAAGCCAACATCGGTGGCAAAGCGTTTTGCCATGGCACAGTACGCACTTTTTTCTGCGTGCTGGGCATCGAGTTTAGCGGCAGCGAGTCGCACCATTTGACGCGCAGCGACCAGCTCAGTCGCCATATCAGCAAGCTTGAACTGCAACGCTTGAAATTGCGCCAGTGAACGGCCGAACTGTTTGCGTTCGTTCATGTATTGCTTGGCTTCGTTCAGTGCTTGTTGCGCAGTACCGACGGAACAAGTAGCGATATTGATTCGACCACCATCAAGGCCAAGCATGGCGAACTTAAAGCCTTCTCCCTCTTCACCCAACAGATAGTCAGCCGGAATACGAACATTTTCGAAGGTAATCATGCGAGTTGGCTGGCAGTTCCAACCCATTTTGGCTTCTTTTTTACCGTAGCTAATGCCTTCGCAATCAGCAGGAACGACGAACGCAGAAACGCCTCCCGCTCCTTCGCCGCACGAACGCGCCATCACGACGAGAACATCTGTATCACCCGCGCCAGAGATAAACACTTTTGCGCCATTGAGGACAAACTCATCGCGGTCACGCACTGCACTGGTCGTCAGTGAAGCGGCATCAGAGCCGGCATTAGGTTCGGTTAAACAGTAGGAAGCGAGCTTTTCACCCGAAATTAGATCCGCGCTAAATTGCTGCACCACTTCCGCTTTGGCAAAGCTGGTGATCATCCATGTCGCCATGTTGTGAATGGTCATAAACGCAGTAGTCGCGGTACAACCCATAGCCAACTGCTCGAAAATGATCGCCGCATCCAAACGAGACAATCCCAAACCACCATGCTCTGGCGGCGTATAGATGCTCAGAAAGCCAAGTTCACCTGCTTGACGCAGTACATCTTTAGGGAAGTGATGGTTTTCATCCCACTCGGCCGCATGCGGCGCTAACATTTGGTCTGCAAACTGCTTTGCTACTTCGGCAAACGCGAGTTGATCTTCGTTTAATTCAAAATCCATCTTGAAGTCCTAAGGTCTAATTCGTTGCATTTGTATCCGATCCAACCCCTCTAAAGGGATGAAGGGCTTGGCTAGAGGTATCGCTAATCCATTAATTAGCTAAGTTGAATGGTCATGTTTGGACCGCTTGGAATGTCATCTTCAAACCAACGCGCAGTGACAGTTTTTGTTTCGGTGTAGAAGCGAACCGCTTGTTTACCGTAAGCATGCAGGTCACCGTAGAAACTGCCTTTCCACCCTGTAAATGAGAAGAATGGCAATGGCACCGGAATCGGCACGTTGATGCCTACGTTACCTACTTCGATATTGTGTTGATACTTTCTCGCGGCAGCGCCGTTCGCCGTGAAAATAGACGTACCGTTACCGAAACGGTTTGCATTGATTAGCTCAATTGCTTCATCTAGGTCATCCACTTCCATAGTTAACAGCACTGGGCCGAAAATCTCTTCCTGATAGATCGACATGTCAGTGGTCACATTGGTAAACATTGTTGGCCCCACCCAGTTGCCGTTCGGGAAGCCAGATACTTCGCAATCTGTACCGTCCAGAACACAATTCGCGCCTGACGCTTTGCCTTCATTAATCAGATTAACCACTCGCTGCTTCGCTTGAGGGCTAATCAGCGGACCATAACCGGCGGTTTCATCATCCCACGCGCCTGGTTGAACCTGAGCTAACGCCTCTTTAAGCTCTGGAATCCATTCTTTGGTTTCGCCGACAAATACCGCCACCGAAATCGCCATACAGCGTTGGCCTGCGGCACCGACTGACGCGCCAACTAGGTTATTGATGACTTGCTGTTTGTTTGCATCTGGCATGATGACCATGTGATTTTTCGCACCCGCAAATGACTGCACGCGTTTTAGGTTATCCGTACCGGTTTTGTAGATGTACTCCCCAACTGGCACAGAGCCAACAAAAGAGATCGCACGAACGACTGGATCAGTCAGAATGCGATCGACTTGCTCTTTGGTACCGTGAACAACTTGCAATACGCCTTTTGGTGCGCCAGCTTGTTCAAATAGCTCTGCCAATTTCATTGCAGTCAGCGGCACTTGCTCCGACGGTTTCAAAATGAAGGTGTTGCCACAAGCGATCGCCATTGGGAACATCCACAATGGAATCATCGCTGGGAAGTTAAAGGGTGTGATACCAGCACAAACACCGAGTGGTTGAATGTAAGAGTAACCATCAATATTGGTCGCGACGTTTTCAACCGTTTCGCCCATCATTGAGCTACAAATGTTCGCCGCTTGTTCTACCACTTCAATCCCGCGCCAAACATCACCTTTCGCATCAGCGAGGGTTTTACCTGTTTCACTTGAAAGCAGTATCGCCAACTCATCGTGTTGCTCTTTTAGCAGGTGTTGGTAGCGCAGCATCAATCTTGCACGCTCCGGCGCAGCGACTTCTTTCCAACGCTTAAACGTCTCTGTTGCGCTAGCGATCGCCGCATTCATTTCTGATTCCGTGGCACAAGGTACTTGCGCAATCACTTCGTTGGTTGCCGGGTTAGTTACATCTAGCCATTGTTTTGAGTCGGACATGGCAAATTCACCACCGATATACTGCTTTACTTGTTCTGTCATGATGACATCCTTGTATTTTTCAGCTTGTTACTGACTACTGTTATGTAAGTGAAACTTTGTTGAGAATGAATTAGCAGATTTCAATCGCGATGGCGGTAGCCTCGCCGCCACCAATACAAAGCGATGCAACGCCACGTTTACCGCCTGTTTGTTTAAGAGCGTGAATCAAAGTCACGAGGATTCGGTTACCACTCGCACCAATTGGATGCCCCAACGCACAAGCGCCGCCGCGAGGGTTCACTTTGCTCTCGTCCAATTCGAGTGCTTTCACCGCGTATTGAGCGACAACGGAAAAGGCTTCATTGATTTCCCAAAGGTCCACGTCTGATTTGTCCCAGCCCGTTTTTTCCAGCAGCGTTTCAATCGCGAATACGGGTGCGATGGTGAACTCATCAGGCTGTCTTGCATGCGTGCTGTACGCGACAATTTTTGCTAGAGGTTGAAGGTTTTCCTGACGGCCAAATTCACTATCAACCAATACCATTGCCGATGCACCATCAGAAATAGAACTGGAATTTGCTGCCGTTACGCCGCCATCTTTGGCAAACGCAGGTCGTAAGGTGGGAATTTTATTGACGTCGAGTTTGCTCGGTTGCTCATCGTCTACCACCAAGGTTTCGTCGCGTCGATTTTTTACGTTAACAGGCACGATCTCTTCTTTGAACAAACCTTGCTCAATCGCTTGCTGCGCACGAGTCACCGACTGCTGTGCCCAGATATCCATACTTTCACGGCTGAATTGGTACTTTTGCGCGGTTTGTTCGGCAAAGGCACCCATCAATTCGCCTTGGTAGGCATCCTGCAAACCGTCATAAAACATGTGATCAAGCACTTGCTCGTGACCTAAACGGAAACCATCACGCGCTTTCTTAAGTAGATAAGGAGAAGAGGACATGTTTTCCATACCGCCAGCGATAACCGCGTGCGCGTTACCAGATTGAATCAGGTCATGGGCCAGCATGACGGTTTTCATACCCGAACCACAGACTTTATTCAGTGTCGTACAACCGATCGATTTTGGCATTTCTGCTTTAAGACTTGCTTGTCTTGCTGGCGCTTGCCCCACGCCGGCGGGTAAAACGCATCCCATCAACACTTCGTCTATTTTTTGCACATCGAGTTGGCTTTCGGCTAGTGCCCCTTGGATGGCTTTCGCACCGAGTTCCGTGACATCTGTTGAAGCTAATGCACCTTGAAAAGAGCCGATAGGCGTTCGCTTAGCGGCAACAATCCATGTTTCATTTTTCATTCCATTAACCTTTTGTTGACGTTTACGTCATAACTATACTAACATTTACGTTAACGTCAAGTTTGAGGTTATTGTTTGTTCGAGTGACTATTTTATTTCGAGTAAATGCGAGTGATATCAAGGCTCAAGAGTGGATGTTGTTTATTTACTTTAACGTTAACGAATTGTATATTCGTATGAATGTTATACGAAAGTCGTAAGGTTAAGGAATGAACACATTTAAGATCAGCGAGCTCGCGAAAGAGTTCGACATTACTACCCGAAGTATTCGCTTCTACGAAGATTTAGGTCTCCTAACTCCAGAACGTAAAGGCAACACACGAATCTACAATGGTCGCGATCGAATTCGACTAAAACTGATTTTGCGAGGTAAGCGATTGGGCTTTTCTCTTGCAGATATCAAAGAGTTATTTGAACTCTACGATACCGATCAAAGTACTGAGCAGTTGAACTATATGATTCGGTTGATCGAAGAGAAGAAGGCAGCATTGCAACAGCAAGCAAACGACATTCAAGCGGTAATGATGGAGTTAAACGCGGCACAGTTGCGATGCCAAAACACACTGAGATCCATGAAAGGCGAAAAAGTCACCTAACACCTCAACTCTGGGATGTAGGTGACGTAAAGGCAAGGACACGCAATGAAATCTACCTACTCTTCCCTGAACTTTGTTTATGACGAAAATACCGATTTGCTTCGCGAGCAAATCAATAGTTTTGCTGCAAGAGAAATTGCGCCGCTAGCGCAATCTATCGACCAATCTAACGACTTTCCAAACCATCTTTGGTCCAAACTGGGTGACATGGGTCTTTTAGGTGTGACCACCAGCGAAGAGTTTGGTGGAGCAGGCATGGGTTATCTCGCCCACGTTATCGCTATGGAAGAAATCAGTCGAGCATCCGCTTCGGTTGCGTTAAGTTACGGTGCTCACTCCAATCTTTGTGTCAACCAAATCCACCGCAACGGCACACAAGCGCAAAAAGAGAAATACCTACCTAAGCTCATCTCTGGCGAACATATTGGTGCACTAGCAATGAGTGAGCCCGGAGCAGGTTCTGATGTAGTCTCTATGCAACTTAAAGCGGAACGTAAAGGCGATATATTCCTGCTAAATGGCAACAAAATGTGGATCACTAACGGCCCTGATGCACACACCTATGTTGTCTACGCCAAAACCGACCCAAGCCAGCACTCCAAAGGCATCACGGCATTTATTGTAGAACGCGGCTTTCCTGGATTCACTCAAGCACAAAAACTCGACAAGTTGGGTATGCGCGGCTCGAATACGTGTGAGCTGGTCTTCCAAAACTGTGAAGTCCCTGCGGAAAATATTCTCGGCGAAGAAAACCAAGGTGTGAAAGTATTGATGAGCGGCCTCGACTACGAACGCGTGGTACTTGCCGGTGGCCCGCTTGGCATCATGCAGGCCTGCATGGACATCGTTGTGCCTTACATTCACGACCGCAAACAGTTTGGCAAATCCATCGGTGAATTCCAGCTAGTTCAAGCAAAAACCGCTGATATGTACACGCAAATGAACGCCGCTAAAGCGTATGTTTACGCCGTTGCTGCTGCTTGTGATCGCGGTGAAACCACACGTAAAGATTCTGCTGGTGCGATCCTCTACAGCGCAGAACTGGCAACCAAAATGGCATTAGATGCCATTCAGCTACTCGGTGGTAACGGCTATATCAATGAGTTTGATACCGGTCGTTTACTTCGTGATGCCAAGCTGTATGAAATTGGTGCCGGCACTTCAGAAATTCGCCGCATGCTTATTGGTCGCGAATTGTTTAACGAAAGCGCCTAATAATCAGCCCAGGCGTTCTGACTAAAAAACATTTTCTTAATCAACCCAAATCTTATTCAACCTAAATAAAGACGGGTGTTCTCACCCGTTTACCGAATGGAGATCGGCTATTTATGGCTTGTTTGACGACCAATATTAATACCCATTCAGAGCAGTATCAGGAAAACTACCGATCTATGGCGTCTCTTGTGGATCAACTCTATACCGTGACCGCGCAAATCGAAGATGGTGGCGGCGAGAAAGCAAGAGAGCATCAGCAGAAGAAAGGCAAACTTCCGGTTCGTGAGCGTATTCTTGCCCTACTCGACCCTGGCTCATCCTTTTTAGAAGTCGGTCAGTTTGCTGGCTGGGATGTGTATCCAGATTACGTTCCATGCGCTGGCGTGGTTGCTGGCGTGGGTGTAATAGACGGCACCGAGTGTATGATCGTTGCCAACGACGTGACGGTAAAAGGCGGTAGTTACTACCCGCTCACGGTTAAAAAGCACTTACGCGCACAGGAAATCGCAGAGAAGTGTCAGTTGCCTTGTGTTTACTTGGTCGACTCTGGCGGTGCTAACCTACCCCGCCAAGATGAAGTATTTCCAGACAAAGACCATTTTGGCCGTATTTTCTATAACCAAGCTCGAATGTCAGCCAAGGGTATCCCGCAAATTGCGGTGGTCATGGGGCTATGTACCGCTGGCGGTGCTTACGTTCCTGCCATGTGTGACGTTTCCATCATCGTCAAAGAACAAGGCACGATCTTCTTAGCTGGCCCTCCTCTGGTAAAAGCAGCAACAGGCGAAGAAGTCAGCGCGGAAGATCTTGGTGGCGCAGACGTTCACTGCCGTACGTCTGGCGTAGCCGATTACTATGCTGAAAATGATCACCACGCGTTAGAACTGGCAAGACAAGCTGTCTCTCAAATCAACCACTTGAAACCCGTCCAACTCAAGCAAAAAGCGCCACAGGAACCACGCTTTACTGCGCAAGAGCTGTACGGCATCGTCGGAACCGATCTTAAAAAGCCGTTTGATGTCAAAGAGGTCATTGCCCGAATTGTTGATGATTCACAATTTGATGAATTTAAAGCCTTGTTCGGTGAAACCTTGGTCTGTGGCTTTGCTCATATTCACGGAATGCCGATTGGCATTGTCGCTAACAACGGCATTCTATTTTCGGAATCGGCGCAGAAAGGTGCGCATTTTATTGAGCTGTGCGCACAGCGCAAAATTCCTCTGCTATTTTTGCAGAACATCACTGGCTTTATGGTCGGCCAGAAGTACGAAGCCGCAGGCATCGCCAAGCATGGCGCGAAAATGGTGACCGCTGTTGCGTGTGCAGACGTACCGAAGTTTACCGTGGTTATAGGTGGATCGTATGGTGCAGGTAACTACGGTATGTGTGGCCGAGCTTATGACCCAACCATGATGTGGATGTGGCCAAACGCACGCATCTCCGTAATGGGTGGAGAGCAAGCGGCAGGCGTGATGGCGCAAGTGACCCGCGATATCAAAACGCGCAAAGGTGAAAGCTGGAGCGTAGAGGAAGAAGAAGCGTTCAAACGTCCAATTGCGGAGCAATATCAAGTCCAAAGCCACGCTTATTACGCCAGTGCGCGACTGTGGGACGATGGGATTATTGATCCAGCAAAAACACGTGATGTTGTGGGCATTGCTCTATCTGCTGCGCTTAATGCGCCGATACCAGACAGCAAATTTGGCATCTTCCGTATGTAGTCAGATGCAAGGCAAGCCTTAACTCCTCGCTATCCATCAATGATGAATAAAGTGCTGATTAGCGAGTATTGGAATATCAGACAAAGGAAGTCACATGACCGGACTATTGCTTGAAAAAGACAGCAATGGCGTTGCCTGGTTGAGCCTGAATCGGCCAGAAAAACACAACGCGTTTAATGACGCATTGATTGCATCACTAATTGAGACACTAGAACAGCTCGAAAAGGACGATTCTCTCCGTGCACTGGTGTTAAGTGCACAGGGAAAACACTTTTCTGCGGGAGCAGATCTGGGCTGGATGCAATCAATGGCCACCAAAACCGAAAGTGAAAACCTGCAAGATGCACAGCAACTAGCAAAACTTTTGCATACGCTGGATACCTTCAGTAAACCAACGATTGCCATGGTGCACGGCGCAGCATTTGGTGGCGCGCTTGGGCTGATCTGCTGCTGCGATATTGCCATTGGCACACCTGAGAGCCGCTTCTGTTTGAGTGAAGTGAAACTCGGCTTATTGCCCGCGACCATCGGTCCCTACGTAATCCGAGCAATTGGACAACGACAAAGCCGACGCTATTTTTTAACCGCGGAACTGATTGATGCCGAGACTGCGCTTTCGATGAACATTCTTCATCTAATCGATCCCCAGACAAAAGAGGCGGTCAACCGTATGGTTGAGCACCTGCTTAATAATGGCCCACAAGCCATGCAGGCGGCAAAAGCACTTTGTTTACGTTGTGATAACCAACCTATCGATCACTCATTAATTGAATACACTAGCCAAGCCATAGCAACCGCCCGCGTGTCCAGCGAAGGACAAGAAGGGCTGACTGCGTTTTTTGAAAAGCGCGCCGCCAATTGGAGGAATCATGTTTAAAAGAATACTGATCGCAAACCGCGGTGAAATTGCATGCCGAATTATTAAAACCGCAAAAAGCATGGCTATAGAGACGGTTGCCGTCTATTCCGAAGCGGATCGCAGCAGCTTACATGTTAAACAAGCAGATTTCGCTGAATTTATCGGCCCTGCTCCGGCGAGTGAGTCGTATCTTGATATCGATGCGATTATCGGCGCTGCGAAAAAATGGCAAGCCGATGCTATCCACCCTGGCTATGGTTTTCTTTCCGAGAACCCGAAACTAGCCAAAGCGTGCAGCGAAAATGGCCTCGTCTTTATTGGCCCTTCCACCAGCGCAATTGAGGCAATGGGTTCTAAATCTCAAGCCAAAGCAATCATGTCAGAGGCGAACGTGCCCTTGGTTCCGGGCTACCACGGCACAGACAACAGCGTTGAGCACTTATTGGCTGAAGCAGAAAAAATCGGTTACCCAGTGATGCTTAAAGCAACACAAGGTGGCGGCGGTAAAGGCATGCGAGTGGTCAATAGCGCAGCCGAAATGCCCTTGGCCATCGACGGTGCGCAGCGTGAAGCGCTTTCAAGCTTTGGCGATAAGCAACTTCTAATCGAAAAATGCATATTGCAGCCTCGCCACGTGGAAGTTCAGGTATTTGCTGACCAGCATTGCAACTGTGTCTATCTATCTGATCGTGATTGTTCCATTCAGCGTCGTCATCAAAAAGTAGTCGAAGAAGCACCAGCTCCCGGTCTTAGTGATGAACTGCGTAAACAAATGGGTGAAGCTGCGGTTCAGGCCGCTCAAGCGATCGACTATGTTGGCGCTGGCACGGTGGAGTTCTTACTCGATAGCCGAGGTCAATTCTACTTCATGGAAATGAATACCCGTCTGCAAGTTGAACACCCTGTCACCGAGTTGATCACTGGCGTTGATTTGGTTGAATGGCAATTCAAAATCGCAGCTGGTGAGTGTTTACCGATCTCGCAATCCGAAATCACTCATAACGGCCATTCAATCGAGCTGCGAATTTACGCCGAAGATGCCGACAACGACTTTATGCCGTCGACTGGCCGCATTGATTATTTAAAAGAACCCGTATCAGACAGTAATGTCCGCTTAGCGTGCGTGCGCGTTGATAGCGGTGTTACCCAGGGCGATACCATTAGCGAATACTACGATCCGATGATCAGCAAACTGATCGTCTGGGGGCAAACACGTGACATCGCGCTCAAGCAGCTTAAGCAGGCGTTAACTCAATATCACGTGTGTGGAGTGACAACAAACATTGGTTATCTGCATAGCATTGTTTCGCAGCCAGCCTTTACCAACATTGAGCTCGATACTGGTTTCCTAGTCACACATCAACAAAGCATAAATGAGCAGCAAAGTGTGTCGGATTCTATCTGGTTAACGTTGGCGACCGTTGCTCGTTGGAATGTTCTCACTTCAAAATCAGGCAACTCAACGTTACCCGCACCAACCACGCAAGGTTTTAGACTCTCGGTTAACAATGTTTATCGATTTAACTTCACGGATGCCAATGCCAACCATCAAGTACGTTTGCAACAATCATCGCAAGATACAGAGGCTCACTTCACTGTCCGATGTGGTGAGGAGTTGCATCAGGTCACTCTGCTTGAAAGTGGCAACCAGTTTATCGCCGATATTGATAATGTGCGTTACACCTTTAACGCACTCAACGACGAGCAAAAGACAACCGTGCTTTATCTTGGTCAGCAACGTACGTTCGCTCATCAACCAAGTTTTGAATCACCAAAAGGCAAAGACGACGAACTTAGTCCAACCGCACCACTGAACGGCGTTATCTCGGCGGTCATGGTGAATAAGGGAGACAAAGTAGCGGCTGGTGATCCGTTGTTAGTGCTCGAAGCGATGAAGATGGAATACACCATTACCGCTCCGGTAGCAGCGACCGTTGATGAAGTGTTTTATCAACATGGAGACCAAGTACAGCACGGTTCCATCCTGCTGCATTTAATTTCTGCCCCCGATAATGTCTGTGAAGATAAGGAGCACGAATATGCTACCAGCGAAGGTTAATATCGTCGAAGTTGGCGTGCGTGATGGCTTGCAGAATGAAACGGCAGTGACGCTGATTGATAAAATCCGTTTGATTAACCAACTAAGCACCAGTGGCTTAAAACACATTGAAGCAGGCTCTTTTGTCTCGCCGAAATGGGTACCTCAAATGGCCGATTCCGATCAGGTGTTTGCGGGGATCACTCAAAAGCCAAACGTGGTTTATAGTGCGCTAACGCCAAACCTAGCTGGGCTAGAACGTGCATTGGAAAGCGATGTAAAGCAAATTGCGGTATTTGGCTCCGCTTCCGAAGCGTTCAGCCAGAAGAACATCAACTGCAGCATTGCCGAAAGCCTCTCTCGCTTTGAGCCCGTTATCGAGCTCGCAAAGCAGAACAACATACCTGTGCGCGGGTATTTATCCTGCACCATGGTTTGCCCCTACGAGGGAGAAATAAAACCAGAGCAAACCACTGCGGTCGCGAATACGCTGTTTGATATGGGATGTTATGAAATATCTCTGGGCGATACTGTCGGTAAAGCTACGCCCAATCGAGTTATCGCCATGCTGGACTCTCTGTTAACGCAGCTACCCAAAGATGCGTTAGCCGTGCACTTCCACGACACGTACGGGCAAGCGTTAGCCAATATCTACCAAGCCTTGCTGATGGGCATCAACACCATTGACAGTGCCGTTGCAGGACTGGGCGGCTGCCCTTACGCAAAAGGGGCCAGCGGTAATGTTGCAACGGAAGATGTGCTTTATCTGTGTGAGCAACTTGGGATTGAAACGGGGGTTGATCTCAACATCATCAATGAAGCGGGTTGGCAAATTTGCCGTGCGTTAGGTAGACGTCCGTCTTCCAAAGTAGCACTCGCATTGGGTGATCCGCACAGCTTGTAAAAGACTCCATCCGCGATAAGCAACCAATAAATACAAACGGGCATGAGTAACAACATGCCCGTTTTATTAGCGCCAAATACGATTCACAAAAGCACTAACCAGAGGCGTGCTTTTCAGCCATTTGAGTATGGAGTCCCCACTTCGCAATCATATCGAGTAAATCGCTTTTCTGAACTGGCTTCGTCAGGTAATCATTCATCCCTAATGCAATACTCTTTTGCTGCTCTTCTTGCATCGCGTGAGCAGAAAACGCCACGATTGGACACCAAGGAAACTCACCGTTTTCCTGTAACTCACGAATGTCTTTTGTCACACCAAAACCATCTTTGTTTGGCATAGAAATATCGGTAATCACCAAATCAGGGGAAAGCTGCTTGTAGAGTTCAACGGCCTCGACACCATCTTCCGCCAACGTCAGTTTCACACCGGTGTCTTGCAACATTTTTTCAATCAAGATTCGGTTGATATGGCTGTCTTCTGCAACCAAAAGGTGCAAATTAGAAAAATCCGGATTGTCTTGTGAGGAAAGCGCTCGACGCTTTTGTATTTTGCTAGAGAACAGGGTTTGCAGTTTATGTTGCGTGACAGGTTGCGGCAGTAAACGATCCCGTTCGCACGACCATGCCTGCCCTTCCTCCATCACGCAAGGGGCGAGAAACAGTACCCGTTTGGCGGATGATTCTGTCGCATCAACTTCATAGAGCGCATCTCTATCCTGAGCATTGTTCACGCTCGCGATGATGCGGTCAAAATCGTCCAAATCTCTGCCCAAAGACTGCGCCGCAGCCCAATCGTTGCGATGAGTCACCTCGATGCCAATCTCTTTGGCTAAGCGCATCAAGTGTTCCACGCGCGGTAGATAATAATCAATCAACAATAGTCGATTTGCATTCAGTTCGACCGGCTCAGAATGAGGCTGACTTCGTTTAGGCAACTGCAAACTAAAGCTAAAACACGATCCTTTGCCAAAATCCGAGCGTACACAAAGCTCACCATTGTACATGCTGATCAAACGTTTTGAGATTGCCAACCCCAAGCCCGTTCCTTCATGTCGCCTTGTCGCGGAGGTATCGACCTGCTCGAATTTATCCATAATATGAGTTAGCCTGTCTTCAGGGATACCAATGCCTGTATCGCTCACTGAAAAATCAAAACCGTGCTCACTTTCTCTTACTTTCAGCAACACATGACCTTCATCCGTGAATTTCACTGCATTGCCGATCAAGTTAAGTAAGATTTGATTAATCCGACCTTTATCACCGACCACGACCGTATTCATGGCTAATGGCATATCAACCAATAACTTAAGGTTCTTTTTATCCGCTTGATACGCACACAATGCCGTGCAACTCTCGACTAACGAGCGCAAATCAAACTCCTCTTCAACAAGCGTCAACTTGCCCGCTTCGACTTTGCTGTAATCGAGAATGTCGTTAATGATGGTCACAAGGTTATTGGCAGATTTGTGCAGCAGGAGCAATAACTCCCTTGGCTCTCGGCGGTTTTCGTTCTCAAGCAATATCTCGCTGATCCCCATGATCGCGTTCATTGGAGTGCGAATCTCATGGCTCATGTTCGCCAGAAATTCCGACTTGGCTTGCGTGGCTTTTTTCGATTTATCCAATGCAGACGACAAACGCTTCTCCATCTCGCGTCTATCGGTGATGTCACGTTCTACCGCGATAAAACGCAGTAGCTTGCCATTTTCATCAAACACCGGAGACAGCTCTAACTCGACCCAATATGGGCGCCGCGACTTGGTGTAATTGAGTATCTCAACCCTAACTGGGGAATGGCTGCGAACACTTTGTGAGAGCAGCGCGACAGTATTTGCGTCGGTGTCTTCACCTTGCAGCAGTTCGCCCGGTGATTTGCCAACCACTTCCTCTAACGAATATTCGGTTAACTGCTCAAACGCAGAGTTTACCCAAGCAATCGTGCCATCAGGATGCGTAATGATGATGGTATCGCGAGCATGTTCCGCCACCTCGGCAAGCTGCGATATTTTGGCGGATAACTGCTGTTGGGTTTGATGTTCTTGCTGAAGTTTGTTTTGCGCTTGCGCTAAAGAGCGCGACATTTGGTTAAACGCCTCTCCAACGCGCGTGACTTCATCGTTGCCTGAAATAGAAATTTGCGAACCCGGCCCTTGCTGTGAAACCTTGATTACCCCAGTGCGGAGAAGATCCAGACGCTTCATCAAGTAGCTGCCTAGCGCAAATGAAAACAGCGCCACCAGCGACATTTCGACGAAGGCAATCACCAAACTCGCATGAGTCGCAAACGAAAGCATTTGATGAACATGCTCGACGTGAACACCCATTTCTACCACGCCAAAAGTCTGATCGCCTAACGTGATTGCTTTCGCCACATCATAAACACCGTCACTTGCATCGAAAGCGTGAACATTGGTGTCAACGCCTGTGTAATCACCTTGAAGCGTAAGTTCGATGCCATCTTGATTGACGATACGGATGTAAGCCAACTTGTGCTCACTTACGACAGAGCGTGCAAAGCTGTCTAAGTACGCCAGATCCGTTGCAATTACCGCGTCTCTCGAAGCTTGAGCAAACACACTCACCAAATTCTGGCTACCAACTTCGAGACTGGTCTCGTTCGAGCTTTTAAACCAGTTGAGGCCGCTGATGATAAGTACACCGAGCGCGAGTGCTTCGATGAGTGCAATGCCGATTATCGTTTTTGAACGCAGCGTCATAAGGCGCCCACTTATCTCGAAATGCCCAATTGGACGACGTCTTGCCAATCTTGGTCTTGCGCCAATTGCAATCCATCAATATTGAGTAAAGCGAAGCTCTCCTGTGCTTTGGGATCCTCATTGAGTTGTGAGATCGCCGCTCGCAATGCCACAGCCATCTCTTCATCTACCTCATTCGAGACTGCAATGGCATGAGGGGTATAACCTGCGGTTGTATAAATCACGCTCAGTTGTTCTTTGGTTTCACTCGGCAAGCTCTCAAAGGTACGCTTCACGCCACCACCAGCGACATACAAGCCTTTCAGAACACCTAAATAGACCGAATCGTGCGAGCCCACATATTTGGGCGTAAATTTGATGCCTTTCTGCGCCAACTCTGATTGTGTGATGATAGAGGCAGCAAATGCTCGTGGTGCAGGAAAAGCGATGGTCTTTTCTTGCAGTTCATCAAGGGAAACCAACTTCCCTCGCCTTGCTACAATAATGCCTGTAATGCGCTTATTTTTCGCTCTTGCTAAAGCCGTATAACCTGGTTTTTGATTCACCAACGTAAAGTGATATGGGTTCATGTATGCAATGTCGTAGGCTCCAGCCATCAAGCGTGCTTCGAACGTGGGAATATCACGTGCCGTGGCAAACTTAATCTCAACGCCAGCAAACTCTCCCCAGCGTTGCAGTAATGGCTGCCATTGTTGCACTAGTTTGGTCGCCGACTGTTGCGGTACGACACCAAAAACAATGGAAGGTTGAGCAACGACAGAAGGTGAACATGTGCATAACACCATAAGCAACGTAAATATTCGCTTGTGAAGCCGGCAAATCAACGTCTTTAATTGGGAGTTCAACAAAATCATCTCCTTAGGTTTGTCTTTCGTTAAAGATAGATAGCTATATGAAAGATTGCGAATTATCGGATTAAATTGCCTCGTGTCTCAGATACCATTTATACTCAAATGAACACCTACAACAGGAGCAGGTAAATGCTTATTACATTTCGTTGCCATAGCCACTCGAACGTCACTATGTTTGGCGATATTGCGATAAAGATGATCAAAATGATGGGGCATAGTGGCTCAGTACCAGGGTCAATTTCCGCTCAAGACATCCCTGATGCTCTATCTAGATTGACCTCCGCTCTCGCAGCACAAGAAGCGATAGAGAAGAACAACAGTCAAGCAATGGAAGAAGATGAGGAGCAAGAGGAACAAACGGTCAGTTTAGGACGCAGAGCATTTCCACTTATTGAGCTTTTAAAATCGGCTATTAAAGAAGAGTGCGAAGTGATGTGGGACAGCCAATAAATGCTCCAAATCAAGCTGTGGAGAGGAAAGCAACATCCAATCTATACTTCCCTCCCCTGCTAAAAGGAACTTACCCAATTCACTTCTCTATTTGAATGACTCTTAACGAGTGCTTACTCAAAACTAACCTATTGAATATAAATCAGTGATAAACATCTGATTTCATAATAAAAATCTCCTATTGACTGAAACACTCACTTATCATTGTGGCCTCAACTGCAAACCATTAATGGAATGATTGTTATGTCAGAACTGACTCGGATGCGCTCTGGAGAAACCTATAATTGCCTGGATGAAGAACTAAAGCTAATGCGCGCCAAAACCGCGCAGCTTGTCTTCCAATTTAACCACGAGCCAAACCCAGATATCCGTAGACAACTGCTGGCGGAAATGGGCGTCCGTATAGAAAACAGCGCCTGTATAGAGCCACCGCTTCAACTTACCTACGGTTGCCACTTGTCCATCGGGGAAAACACCTACATCAACTGGGATGCCATTATTCTGGACAATGGGCAGGTTGAGATTGGCGCGAACGTCATGATTGGGCCTAGAGTGCAAATTTACACAGCCGCTCATTCACTCGATACACAAAGACGCTTAGCTGGAGATGAGATCGCCAAACCGGTAAAAATCGGCAATAACGTTTGGATTGGTGGGGGCGCAATCATACTGCCAGGCGTGACCATTGGCGATGAGGCCGTCGTCGGCGCTGGCTCTGTCATAACCAAAGACGTTGCGCCGGGCGATCGAGTTGCCGGAAATCCGGCGCGCTCCATTAAACCAAAAAACTGAAGAAAGTCGCTATTTCGCCAAATGACAGCGAATAATGTTGGCAAGCAAATTGAGAGCATGGACGTATTTGTCATTGAGCTCAAAAGAAGCGTTAAGACGAATACAGTGATCGTATTGTTCTGTCAGGCTGAACATCTTTCCCGGTGCGATGCTGATATTATCTTTTAGCGCTTCTCGATATATCTGCAAGGCGTCGATATGCTTGGGAAGCTCTAACCAAATAAAGTATCCGCCGCTTTGGCTTAACACTTTGACTTCTTCAGGTAACAGCTCATTAAGCAGATCCGTCATCTTACTTTTACGTTCAAACAGCTTTTTCCGTAACTGCTTCAAATGCGATTCGTAATTGCGGCTTGTTAAATAGTGCACCAATGTCATTTGCACTGGTGCACTCGTCGCTAATGTACTCATTAGCTGTAACTTTTGTACCTCTAGCGCCCGCTTTCCCGCCGCAACCCAACCAATACGTAGCCCTGCGATTAATGATTTTGAAAACGAGGAGCACAACATGGTATTGCCCGTGTCATCAAACATTCTTAATGGGTAAACCGAGTCATTCTCGGCATGCAGTTCGCTGTACACATCATCTTCAATCACTGGCACGTTATATCGCTGTGTCAGCTCAATCAGCTTTTGTTTTTTCTCGTTGGTGAGCGTAAAACCCAGAGGGTTTTGGAAGTTCGACATCAGCCAACATGCTTTCACATCGTGCGTTTGCAGCGCTCGTTCCAATGAGTCTAGGTCAATGCCCGTGACTGGGTCTGTTCTTACTGAGAGCGCTTTCAAACCTAACCGCTCTAAGGATTGTAATGCGCCATAGAATGCAGGCGACTCCACAACCACCCAATCTCCCGGTCTTGTGCAGGCTTGCAAACTGAGCGTTAACGCCTCCAGCGCGCCTGCCGTAATGACAATTTCATCGGGTGAAATTTCAATGCCTTTCGCAGCATAACGCTTCGCGATGATGGTGCGTAATTGTTCGTTTCCCGGCGGTAAGTTATCAAAGGTGGTGGAAATCGGCATATTGCGAGCGGCTGCGCTCATCGCCCGATTCACGTGATAGCGTGGGTATAAACTTGGATCTGGATAGGCAAAGCCAAAATTGATCATGGATGGATTTTTACTCGCCTGCAGCACATCAAAGATAAACTCATTGATGTCTACCTGCTCTGTCCACGAGACCGCTGCTGGCGCTTGGGGTTCATTTGAACTCTTAATATAGGGAGCAACTCGATAACCAGATCGCGGCTGTGACGTTACCCAGCCTTGAGATTCCAGAATTTGATAAGCGTGCAATACCGTCATCAAGCTCAAACCCGAGTGTTCCGATTGGCGACGCAGAGAAGGCAGCTTGTCACCCGGATGCCATATCCCCGATTTTATCTGCCTTTTAAGCTGTTCCACTAACTCTTGATACTTCGCCACACGCGAATCCCCCTCCATAAAGCTGAATTCAAAATAATAACACTTCAATATTTAATCTGTTATAGGTTTATAGTCACTGTCTGTACCTACTTCCCTCATTCCGCTCCTTTTAAAATAGCTCTCTCATAAAACTTAAAAGATCAAAGGAAGTTTAATGTTTGGCCTCGACGCATTTATGCTTGCACGGATACAGTTCGCCTTTACGGTATCCTTTCATATTATTTTCCCCGCTATCACCATAGGTCTGGCCACCTATCTCGCCGTGCTGGAAGGCTTATGGCTAAAAACACGTAATCCCGATTACCAAAAGCTCTATCACTTCTGGTCGAAAATTTTTGCGGTTAACTTTGGGATGGGCGTTGTATCTGGCCTTGTCATGGCCTATCAATTCGGCACCAACTGGAGTGGTTTCTCCGACTTCGCTGGTTCTATCACTGGCCCATTACTGACTTATGAAGTGTTAACGGCTTTCTTTCTCGAAGCTGGATTTCTTGGCGTGATGCTATTTGGTTGGCGTCGCGTCGGCGAAAAGCTGCACTTTTTTGCAACCTCGATGGTGGCGTTAGGCACGATCATTTCGACGTTCTGGATTCTCGCCTCCAACAGTTGGATGCAAACGCCACAAGGCTATGAAATTGTCGACGGACGTGTGGTGCCAACCGACTGGTTTGCTATCGTTTTCAATCCTTCATTTCCTTATCGTTTGGCGCACATGAGCGTCGCGGCTTTCGTTAGTTCCGCACTCTTTGTAGGCGCGTCTGCCGCTTGGCATTTATTGAGAGACAATCAATCGACTGCGGTAAAAACGATGTTTTCGATGTCGCTCGGGATCTTAGTGTTCCTTGCGCCACTCCAAGCCGTGATTGGCGATGTACACGGGTTAAACACTCTCAAACACCAGCCCGCCAAAATCGCTGCCATCGAAGGACATTGGGATAACAGCGATGGCAAACCAACCCCATTGATATTGTTCGGCATGCCAAACATGGAACAAGAACGCACAGACTATGCCTTAGAAATTCCTGTTCTAGGAAGTTTGATCCTACGCCACAGTTTAACTGAGCCAATCCCGGCGCTGAAAGACTTCCCGAAAGAGGAACGACCGAACTCACCTATCGTCTTTTGGTCATTTCGAATCATGGTCGGACTAGGACTTCTGATGATTTTTCAAAGCTTCTACAGCATGTGGTTACGAAAAAAGAACACGCTTTATACCTCGCGTTGGTTCCTCAAGTTTTCATTGTTTATGGGGCCATCTGGTCTTATCGCAATACTCGCTGGCTGGTTTACGACAGAGGTTGGTCGGCAACCTTGGGTCGTGTATGGCGTACAAAAAACGCGTGATGCGGTTTCTGCACACGGAGACCTACAAATGAGCATCAGCCTGCTGTGTTTCCTTGTTGTATACAGCTTGGTATTTGGTTTTGGTTATTACTACATGATCCACCAAATCAAGAAAGGCCCCGATGCAATCGAACACGATGAGCACGACATGACGACCGTTTCAGGCCGCATCTAGAATTTGTCACAAAGTGAAGGTAGAGAATATGCATTTTGATTTATCCGTGATTTGGTTCGCGATCATCGTTTTTGCCACTTTGATGTACATCATCATGGATGGCTTCGATTTGGGTATTGGAATACTGATGCCCTTCATCAAGGATGAAAAACAAAAAGACGTCATGGTCAACAGTGTCGCGCCAGTTTGGGACGGCAACGAAACTTGGATTGTTCTTGGAGGCGCATCTCTATTTGGCGCTTTTCCGATGGCTTACGCGGTGATTATTGAAGCGCTAACCATCCCTTTGACGTTGATGTTGATTGCTTTGATCTTTCGTGGCGTAGCGTTTGAGTTTCGCTTTAAGGCATTGGAAAACCACTTAAAGTTCTGGGACCGCTCTTTTATGGTCGGCTCGATTTTAACCACGTTTTTCCAAGGCATCGTTGTTGGCGCAGTAATTCAAGGCTTTGCGGTGGAAAACCGAGTCTTCGTAGGTAGCCAACTAGACTGGCTCAGCCCTTTTCCCATCTTTTGTGGTTTGGGTTTAGTCGCAACGTACGCGCTACTTGGTAGCACATGGCTCATCATGAAGACGGAAGGTGAACTGCAAAACACGATGTACCGCTTCACGAACAAAACACTACTGGCGATGATCTCCGCATTAATCATTGTGAGCGCTTGGACCCCAATTGCTTACCCTGCCATTGCGAAAAGATGGTTTTCTCTGCCTAATTTGTTCTACTTACTGCCGGTACCTGTCATTACTGGGCTGGTCTGTTTGAAGATTGCCGACTCCGTAAAAAAGCGAAAAGAGCGCAGCCCTTTCGTGATGGCATTGGTGATCGTGATTCTCGGGTTCGCTGGGCTTGGCATAAGTATCTGGCCAAATATCATTCCTCCTAGCATATCGATATGGGAAGCAGCGGCTCCTGCAAGCAGTCAGCGCTTTATGCTCGTTGGAGCGGTGATCATCATCCCGATCATTCTGGCTTACACCTTTTGGAGTTACTACGTCTTCTCCGGAAAAGTGAAAGAAGACGAAGCGTACCATTAACGAGTTGGCAAGGAGTGAGTATGAAAATCAAAAATTGGTGCCACCAGTGGGCTTGGATGGTTGGGATCTGGGCGGCCAGTGTGCTCGCTCTGGGGTTCGTATCAATGCTGTTTCGCGTCATGATGACCGCTGCAGGGTTAAAATCTTAGCTCGGCACTGATAGGACAATCAAAAAATCGACCGCCTCCGGTTCTTGGTCAGAGCTAGAGGCGTTTACATTCAAGTCCGACTTTTTACGTGTGCAGACAATACGATAGTAGATTCTGAACCACGAGACACTTCAAAATAACCACCAGCACGAGATAGCTGACGAGCCGTCAATTTTTCTTTGCCCAGCTTTTCAAACCAATAAGGCGCTAATGAGCACTGAGCCGAGCCTGTGGCAAGAGCTTGCAGGCAGCTAAACCTGCCTTTCCGAGAGTACTTCTTTAAAGGCAAACATGCCATTTAATGCAGCTGGAAATCCTGCGTAAACAGACATTTGTATGATCACTTCGTTGATCTCTTCTTCCGTACAGCCAACGTTTAGCGCTGCGTGTAAATGCACTTTAAGCTGTGGAGTACAGTTCCCCATCGCCGTCAATGCGGACACCGTAGCGATCTCTCGCGATTTTAGATCTAGCCCTTCACGGGTGTAGATGTCGCCAAACGGGTACTCAATCGTGAACTTTGCTAAATCAGGGCAAATGTCGTTCAGGCTTTCGATAACTTTTTGACCAGCCTCTCCATCGATTTTTGATAACTGCTCTAACCCTGTTTGAAATCGCGTATTTTCCATTTTGTGTGCTCCTTTGAGTGAATACCCGCACACCTTACAAGTTAGAGTGAACTCTAAGTCAACGTACTTTTCCGCTTTTATACAGATTTATTTTTTCTTCTAATCGTTTCAGATGCTCATTTTGTTGTCGGATATGTTCGATTAAATTATCTCGATGAACTTCCAAAAGCTTTTGTCTGTCAGCAGTCGTTTGCGAGCCAATCTCCCTCAATGAAGCATATTCTTGAATCTCTTCTAACGGCATTCCCGTCTCTTTCAGCCGCTTGATGAAGTTGACCCAATCAATATCTCGATGGGTGTAGACACGGTGCCCACTGCTATTTCGGTGGACATGTTTCAGTAAGCCAATTTTTTCATAGTATCGAAGCGTGTAAGACGACAACCCAACTGCGTTGGAAAACTCTTTCATATTCATTATTTTTACCGAAGATTATCCCTTCCTGTGACCACAAGTAATGTAACCACACTATGGATAACCTTTGCAAAACAAGCAGTCTAGTTTCTTACCGATGTTGTTAAGACTATAAATAGTCGTCTACTTTTATTGATGTAAAACCTTTAGTAAGGCAACTGTAGAGATCGGCGATACGAACTAAGGGACGAGAATGACGTAGCAGTTCTTGGGCGTGTGCCGACAAAGGAACACATCATGAGTGAGAACGAGAAAAACAAACCGCAAGGGATCTATAAGTATTATGAAAACAATCCCAAATCTGCGGATGAGAAAGTCTTTGGACGAGTCAGCTACCCAGACAGGCGCGGTTTTCTAAAAGGCGCTGGTTTAGCGACCATGGCCGCCGCGCTTGGTGGATTTATCCCATTCCATCGCAATATGCCGGCTGGCATCATCCCCGCAGCTTTTGCAGAGGGTCTTGATGACGTCATGATCGAAGGTAAAGACGGTTTAACGGTCCTCAACGACAGACCGATGAATGCAGAAACCCCACCCCATTTGTTGAATGACGACGTAACTCCAACTCGACGCCATTTCATTCGCAACAACGGTATTCCACCAGCAGACGTAAACCCTGAAACTTGGACGTTGACCATTGATGGATTGGTCGACAAACCAATGTCGCTGTCGATTGCCGATCTCAAAAAGAACTTCGATGTCGTAGAGCAACAACTGGTCGTTGAATGTGGCGGTAACGGCCGTGCTTTCTTTGATCCCAAAGCATCCGGTAATCAATGGACTTACGGCGCTGTGGCTTGCTCTAGTTGGACAGGCGTTCGCTTGGCCGACGTGCTCAAAGCCGCAGGCGTAAAAGACGGAGCCATTTACACCGCGCACTATGGTGCCGACAAGCATCTTTCAGGCAAAGAAGGCAAGTTACCAATTTCTCGTGGCGTCCCCATTGCTAAAGCCATGAGCAGTGAAAATCTCATCGCCTTTGCCCAAAACGGCGAAGCGCTTCACCCTATGAATGGCGCGCCATTGCGTTTAGTGGTTCCAGGTTGGCCAGGTTCTTGTTCGCAAAAATGGCTCACTCGCATTCAAATTCGCGATCAAATACACGATGGACCAAAGATGACAGGCACTTCCTATCGAGTCCCTAACCGACCTGTCGCCCCGGGAGAAAACGTGGCGAAAGAGGATTTCGAGATCATAGAGCGCATGCCAGTAAAATCTCTCATCACCTCTCCGCAAACCAACACAGAAGTCAATGGCAATGAAATCGCCATTCGCGGACATGCTTGGTCTGGCGACCGAAAAGTGACCAAAGTGCAGATTTCGATTGATTTTGGCGCAACATGGATGGATGCCGACCTCGCAGCTCCTGCTAACGACGGTGCTTGGCAAACGTTCAATGCTAAGGTGAAGTTCCCTCAAGCGGGTTACTACGAAGTGTGGGCGAAAGCGACTGACGATCAAGGCGTCAGCCAGCCTTTTGCCATCGCATGGAATCCGAAAGGTTACCTCAACAACACTTTCCACCGCATTGCATTGATTGTACGAAGCTAAAGAGTCTGTAGCAGAATGGTGAGAAATTAGGGGACATAACACGGTGAGAACAAAACAACCATCAGAGCGGGTACTCCCGCTCGCTTTCACCCTTTTGGCTTTGTTGAGCGACCCTGTCCTTGCGAGTAACGACGAGTTGATTGCAGCAGGCGAGCAGCAAGCCATGGTTTGTAAAGCCTGCCATCAGTTTGAGCAGAATGGCGTAACGGTGGTTGGCCCGCCCTTATGGGGGCTAGCAGAGCGCAATATCGCCAGTTTTGAGGGCTTCAATTACAGCGAAGCAATCAAACAGCATCAAGGTCAATGGGACGCCGAAAAACTGGATGCTTTTTTGGCGTCACCATCGGAGTTTGCTCCGGGCACAAACATGGTCTTTCCCGGCGTAAAAGACCCGGGTGCGCGAGCCGCAATCATTGCATGGCTAGCGACCCAAAACCCGACGCCACCAGATTGGAATACTGCTTCATCTGAAATGGAGGTCAAATCAGCTGGTGATGGGATATTAGAGCCAGGAGAGAATATGGATCTCGTCGCTGCAGTCTGCTCAGCCTGTCATTCGTTACACATGGTCACACAACAAGGACTAAGCCGCCAAAGATGGGATGAAACCCTCGACTGGATGATTGAGGAGCAAGGAATGGAAGATTTATCAGGCGACGACCGAGAAGCCATTCTGGAATACCTTTCTACCTATTATGGAGGGTAATCAAACGTCAGCTGCTATCGCTATTTGATTATACGAGACTCAACCCGTCCTTGGACAAAGTGAAGTTCCGCGCGACCGCCAGTTATAGTAAACGACTGCTGCCCATTCCATACATCTACGTCGTTTTGCGAAATACTAAATGTATGGAAAGCACATCGACTCGCAATCACAATACTCCACCGCTACTTGGGGGTTAAACTCTCAAGTCCGCTTGTATCGACTCCTTCTAATGCATGTTTTTCAAGAAGATATGTCTCTGAGCGCTCATTGGCTTTGCGTTGTTCAATCAGTTTTTGCTGCTCTATTGTTATTCGGGTTTGACGCTCAATTGCTTCCTGTTCACTCTCACACTGTCTGAATCCATCAGACCAACCTTGAGCATACTTTTTATCAGAGTTAAATCGGGAAATGTCTTTCTTAAATTCATCAAACAAGCTTCCAGCCGCTTTGTATCCACTGTGACACCCGTCATCAAAACCCTCTGCATATTGAACAGGAAACCCTTTGGCCACCATATTGTCTTTCGTGCTTGCGCAGCCTAAAAGCCCCAAAGTGAATAAAGAGATAACGAACACATTACATTTAGACATTATTTTCATGAAGAATACCTTCGTTTAGCATGGGTAATCAGATTAAAGTCTAGGCAATGGAGTTCGAGGATAGCAAGGTGTCTATTCGGTATCATCTATGTCTCCATATCTAATCCAAAAATGAGTCAACTACCAAACTACTAATAGGTAATTGGACAACTAAAGATCACCAACAATGTCAGATTGAATTACCATGGCCTCATTTCTTCTGCCACACCATCCACTGTTCTTTGCCTTTGAAGACATCAACGCTGTCGGTAACGGGTGCGCTTTCGATTAGGTGGAAATTGGCCTCTAGCTTTTGTTCAATCTCTCCGCTGCGCAAACAAAAAGGAGGAAAACGCGATCGGTAGTCGTCGCTGATAACAAAATACCCCACCAGCAAGCCATTACTTGGTAGCAAACGCTCAATCATCGCAAAGTAATCACCCCATATTTCTCTCGGTAGTGCGGCTAAAAATGCGCGTTCATAAATCACATCAAACGCTCGGGAAAAGTCCGCATTAAATACATCCCCCAACATCACTTTATCTTGATGTTGACCAAGCTGAGATTTCGCAAGATTGACGGCTTCTGCGCTGTAATCCATTGCGATAACGTCATGTCCGCAATCGACAAAATGCGTTACTTCATAAGCTGCGCCGCAGCCGGGGATAAACACCGAGTGAGTCTTGTTAGCAATGCGCTTTAAGTAGTGCTTCAGCTCGTTTGGCGTTTGGTTACGATCCCAAGGCATCGTGCCGTTAAAAAACAGCGCATCCCAAAATTGTTCATTGATGATTGGTGAACCTTTGCTTTTCATCGTTCTTGTTCTCGCTTACATGCACACATTCAACAAAAGCATGCACTCAAAAAAAGAAAGGGATACGCGATGAATCTCGGTATCCCTTTTTCGTTGATAGCCTAGCATTAGATGCCTAGTGTTGATGTTTAACGTTGTTAATGACGTGACTGTTCTTATTATTCATCTAACTGCGCAAATCATTGATCAAGGGCTGATCCGCATCGTTTGCGACAAACTGAACATTGCCTTTCAGTTTGGTGACGGATTGAAGTGTTGCTTGAATGTCCTCTGCCGATACATGTACATCATGACAACAGAATGTGATGGTATCGCTGAAGCCTTCACGCTCAATCTTCAAAGAACCTTTGATTTCATGACGACGACACACTTCTTGGATTTGATGCGGATAAACAAACAGCCCTTTGACTTTCACCGCCGAGTCCGCACGCCCCATCCAACCCTTTATTCGCGCATTTGTGCGTGGCAAATCGGAGTCTGAGTCTAAATAAGCCGATAAATCTCCCGTTGCGTACCGAATCAGCGGAAACTTGTCATCAAGCGAGGTAACGACCACCTCTCCGACCTCACCCAGTTGTACTGGTATACCGTCGGGATCAACGATTTCAACAATAATATCTTCGGCAATCACTAAGCCTTGCTCGCCAGCAACTTGATACGCAATCAAACCAAGCTCGGCACTCGCGTAGGCTTGAAATACAGCAATCCCTTTGTCCGTAAACGCTTGTTGCATATCTGCGGTGACGGCTTCACCAGAAACTAACGCTTTGGTAAAACTAGGTAACTCGCCGTATTGCTCTTGGTATTTCTGTAGCAGCGTCAACAAATAAGATGGCGTTCCCGTGTAACCCGTCGGCTGAAGCTGTTTGATCGCTTCAATCTGCGCTTCGGTATTACCTACCCCAGCCGGAAATACCGCGCAACCACACGCTCTAGCACCGCCATCCATAATGAATCCACCCGGAGAGAAGTGATAAGAGAGCGTGTTGTGGACTAAATCCCCACGGCAAAACCCTGCAGCATGAAACGCGCGTCCCATTCGCCAGAAGTCCGATTCATCCGTTTGCGCCTCATACAAAGGCCCCGGAGATTGAAATACGCGCGCCATCTGGCCGATTGCAACGCTGTTTAAACCACCAAACGGCGGCTTGAGTTGCTGCTGGTTTGGGACATTGAATTTGCGAGTGATCGGAAACTGGGCGAGCCCTTCACGATTACTTGCTTTTGACGCGTCTATATCTGCGAAGATGTTGCCGTAGTGCTCGCTGTTCGCTTTTGCGTTTTCAATCAGTGTCGGCAGACGTTGAAACAACGATTCTTCTCTCTCAGCGGAAGATAAAGACTCTTTTGCATCGAATAATTCGTTCATCATCACTCCTTAAAGCCAGCGCTTACGACGTTTGTAGGACTTAAGATTCTTGAAGCTCTTGCGCTCTTCATCGCCGCCACCAAGGTAGAACTCTTTCACGTCTTCGTTATTAAGCAGCTCATGTTTAGTACCATCGAGCACAATCTTGCCTGACTCCATGATGTAGCCGTAATCGGCGGCATGCAGTGCAAAGTTTGCGTTCTGTTCCACCAGCAACATGGTAATGCCTTGGTCTTTGTTGATCTTTTCGATGATGCTGAACACTTCCTTCACCAACAGTGGTGAAAGCCCCATAGACGGCTCATCAAGTAAGATCATTTTCGGGCGCGCCATCAATGCGCGGCCAATAGCCAACATCTGCTGCTCACCGCCCGACAAATAGCCCGCGAGACCAGTACGTTCTTTGAGTCGAGGAAAGTAATCAAACACCATTTCGATGTCTTTCTCGACCTCGTTGTCGTTGCGGGTAAACGCACCTAAACGAAGGTTCTCGATAACCGTCATGTCTTCGACAATTCGACGCCCTTCCATCACTTGGAAAATGCCCGAACGAACAATCTCTTCAGGGCTCTTGTTGTCGATACGCTCGCCCATGAAGTTGATTTCGCCGCGCGTCACTTCACCATCTTCGGTTTTCAACAAACCAGAAATGGCTTTCAACGTTGTGGATTTACCCGCACCGTTGGCACCCAGTAAGGTCACAATCTGCCCTTTTGGAACTTCTAAGCTCACACCGCGAAGTACTAGTATTACTTCGTCGTAGACGACTTCAATGTTGTTCACTGAAAGCAGTATTTCTGCCGGTTCGATATTCGTTGCTAATTCAGCCATCAAACTACTCCTTGCTAGGGTGAGAGTGTTCTCTCACCCATCCTTATTTTCAGTAAGCTTTGTTATTAATAAGTCGTCGATTAGTAACCTAGCCAATCGTCACGACGTGACAATGTCACTTGGGACACTTTCTTAATATCGACTGCGCCGCCGTTGTTGTTACCCATAAACACGTTCACGGTTGTTGTGCCACGGTGATCTTCCGGCTTCCAGTTCGCAGGTACACAAACACCTTCTAAGCCTTGTGGGACCCAGTTGTCATGGACATACATGCCCTTCTTGATGTTTTCACCCGTAATGCCACCGTTGTCTTTCGCCCACTCCATCGCTTCTTTCATGTAGAACGCAGAACAAATGCCGCGAATGTAGTGGTGAGTTCTAAACTCGCCCGGCTCTGATTCAGACTGCTTAGAAATCTCACGAACCAGTTTCATGCCTTCGTTATCGTCTCCCCAAAACGCCGTCATGCCAGGGAAAACATAATCTTTAAGGCCGTCACCCGCCGCTTCAAGTACTGGTTTGTCACCGCCCCAAATGTTCGCCATGTACTGGAACTCTGTACCAACCGTGTTACAAGACTTCACGAGTGAGATAACCGAGCTACCGATATTGGCAATGTAACCGTAGTTAGTGCCAGACTCTTTCAGCGACAGACATTGCGCTTTGAAATCACCCGGCTTGAGTGACACAACGACTGGGTTTTGCACTTCAAAACCAAGCTCTTCTGCATATTCTGCACACGCTTCTTTTGGTGCATTCGGGAATGGGTGGTTATCACCAATGTGGGTAAATTTCGGCGCACCTTGGTTACCCTTTGACTCCCAATCTTCTTTCGCCCATTTCACTAGCGCACGACAGGCATCCGAGTACGACGCACCATAGAAGAAGTTGTAAGGCGCTGGTTTCGCGGTTTTAGGGTTCTTGCCTGTTGGGTCAGTTAAGTGACCAGAGTAAGAGGCAGAGAACACCGGCACTTTGTCTTTGGTCACAAACGAGATCAGTGCTTCCGTATCAGCTGTCCCCCAGCCTTGCAGCGCAACCATGTTTTTGCGCGCCACCCAACGTTTGTAGTTGGAAATGGCTACTGGCACTTTATACGCCATGTCTACCGTTTCAAATTCGAGCTCAGTACCGTTAATACCACCGTTTTGGTTAATCCAGTGCAATGCGTCTCGCACGCCAGAACCATAAGGCTTACTCACATACGCCGTTGGTCCGGAAAAGTCGACCAATTGCCCGACGAATACAGAGTCTTTTGCCCAAGTTGCGGTAGTAAACAGTGCCGAAGATAGCACCAACGTTGTCGCTAAATGTCCTTTGTTCATAACTCGTTGTCCTTGTTATTGAGGTATATTCCACTTAATTACACGTTAATAAGAAAACGGATAGTGTTTCCAATATGCTCGAATCTGTTGCCAGCGATGCGATAACCCTTGAGGTTCGAAAATCAGGAACAGCATGATGACCAAGCCGATCGCCATTTCTTTGAAGTAAGCAAGCCCATCAACGAACGAAGTGTTATTGCTAAACGCAGCCAGCCCCGTCACGCCAAACTCCAATACTTCTGGCAGTAATACGATAAATATCGTACCCATCAATGTGCCTTTGACGGAACCCAAGCCACCAATGATGATCATTGCCAAGAACTGGATAGACATCATGATGGTGAAACCTTCTGCTGATACGAACCCTAAATAATGCCCGTAGAGTGCACCCCCGATGCCTGCATAGAACGCACACACACCAAATGAGAGCAGACGATACTTGGTTAGGTTGATACCCATGATTTCTGCCGACAGGTAGTGATCTCGTACCGAGACAAACGCGCGACCATCACGAGAGCGGATCAAGTTCGATGCCCACATGTACATAAAGATCAGCGCAAACAGAGCAATGTAGAAGAAGCTTTCATCGGTCGTAAACTCAAAGCCAAACAGATTGATAGGATTTGCACCAGCACCATATGAGCCGCCACTGAACCAGTCTGCACGAGCAAAGAAGTCCTCTAAAATAAACTGCGCAGCCAAAGTCGCAATCGCGAGATATAAGCCTTTAATTCGCGCAGCTGGCAGACCAAACAGCATCCCGACAATCATGGTTAAGTAACCCGCGAGCGGAATCGCAAACACGACTGGAATGTTGAACTGGTTATTCAGCCAAGCCGATGCAAACGCGCCAAAGCCAAAGAACGCGCCATGACCTAGCGAGATTTGTCCGGTGAAGCCAACCAAAATGTTCAAACCAAGGGCCGCAATACCGAGATACGCAATCTGAATAAACAGGTTAAGGAAGTAAATATCCAATACCAGCGGTGCGGCCAGCATGGCGATCACACCCGCTATCGCGAGGCTTCTGATGGTTTTGGTTTCAAAAATTGGCGTATCACTTTTGTATGTGGTTCGAAAATCCCCACATGGGCGCATGCTAAGTTGAGCCATAGTATTTCTCCTTAAATACGCTCAATATCTTTGGTACCAAACAGGCCGTATGGCTTGAAGGCAAGAATGATTAACAGCACGTAGAACGGTGCGATGTTGTAAAGGTTACCCACTTGCAGGTATTGGCTATCAAAGAACTCAGCCAAGTTCTCCAGCACCCCGATGGTGATACCACCGACGATTGCGCCGACCACTGAATCCAAGCCACCTAAAATAACCGCTGGGAACACTTTAATACCGATGATAGAGAGCGCGTCTGATACGCCATTTACGATCCCGATAACAATCCCTGCTGTCGCGGATACCATCGCCGAAATAGCCCAACTGATGGCGAACACTTTCTTGATGGAAATGCCAAGACTCTGGGCTACTTGTTGGTTGAATGCCGTCGCTCGCATCGCCAAACCCATCTTGCTGAATTTAAAGAACCAGTAGAACGCGCCCATGATGATCATCGAGAAGATCAAACTGAGGATGTAAGCAAACTCAACGTTCAGACCGCCAATGTTAACCACGTTAGTTTCAAATACCTGTGGGTACGACACCGCAGACACACCAAACATCCATTTCATCAGCGCTTGGAAGAACATCGACAAACCGATGGTCACCATGATCACCGAGATGATCGGCTCACCAATCAACGGCCTGAGCACGATGGTTTGCACGGCGATACCAAACACCATCATAAAGGCGAGAGTGAGTAAGAAGCCGACGAAAAATGGCAGCTGTAGATGAACCAATGCAGCCCAACACACCCATGCACCGATCAGTAGAAACTCACCCTGAGCAAAGTTCACCACCTGAGTTGATTTGTAAATCAGTACAAAGCACATGGCGACCACGCCATACAACATGCCGACGATCACGCCATTAATGACGAGTTGCAGTAATAAATCCGTATTCACTATGCGATCCTCCGTTGTTCGCTATCCACCAGTGTCAGCTCATGTTGAATAAGCGTTTCTATCACCAGCGACGTTTGAATGCGTGTCTTGGTTCCATCCTGATAAGTGATCACCGTGTCGACGTCCACAGTCGGCGCGGCGCTGTAAATGGTTTCGATGATGTCACCGTATTTCTCGGCAACCACACCACGACGCACTTTACGTGTACGAGTTAGCTCGCCGTCATCCGCGTCCAGCTCTTTGTAAAGCAGAATGAATTTGCTGATCTTCTGCGCGTCTGGCAGCGATACATTCACTTTGAGCACTTCTTCACGAATCGCTTTGTACACTTCTGGCTGTGCAGAAAGGTTGGTGTAGTTGGTAAACGCAATCCCCTTTTGTTCCGCCCACTTCGCGACGATCGCGTAACGAATACAGATAATTGCGGAGAGCCAAGGTCGGCCTTTGCCCACCACCACCGCTTCTGCGATAAATGGCGAGAACTTGAGTTTGTTTTCAATGAACTGTGGAGAGTAACGGTCGCCGTGGCTGGTTTCCGACATGTCTTTCAAACGGTCAATCACCACTAAGTGGCCAGAATCTTTAAAGTAGCCCGCATCGCCTGTGTGCATCCAACCATCTTGAACATCTTCGTCGTACGCGGCCTGATTATTGAGATAGCCGGTAAACATGCCCGAGCTTTTCGCAATGATCTCACCCACCCCATTGCTGTCTGGGTTGATGACTTTCACTTCCGCATTATCAAACGCCACACCGACGGAGTCGTAATCCACATCATCCGCTTTATGCACGGTGTACGCACCACACATTTCGGTCTGACCATAAAGCTGTTTGAGTGGCACACCGATCGCTTGCAAGTAACGGAACGTGTCTGGTCCCATCGCCGCACCACCGGTAGCCGCAGAAGACAGATTCGAGAAACCTAAACGGTCGCGTAGAGCGCGCAGAAGGATCCATTCCGCCAGCTTAGAACGCTTGCCCTGATCCAGTGCTTTGTTCGCTAAGCTCATACCGAGTTTGTACATCTTCTGCTTGAACGGTGTGGAATCCATCATGCGTGCAGACACATCCGCCACAATGTTTTCCCACACGCGCGGTGCAAGCAGCACAAAGTTCGGGCCAATCTCGCGTAAGTCCGACATCATGGTTTCTTGCTCTTCAACAAAGTTGACGATTTGACGCGAAATCAACGCCTGACCAACCACATACACCTGCTCCATGATCCAAGGCAGAGGCAGTACAGAAACGTAGTTGTCACCCGGAGAACGTGGGTCCGCACGCAAGTAAGCCGCACAATGATCTAAAAAGGAGCCGCTGTGTAGCTGTGCCAGTTTCGGTTTTGAGGTCGTACCCGAAGTGGTACAAAGAATCGAGAGATCACTGCCTTTGGTTGCGGCAACCATATTGAGATACTTGTCTGGGTTAGCTTTATCGATCAGCTGACCTTTTTTGTAGACCTGCTCAACATCAATCAGTCGCGGATCATCGTATTTGCGCATCCCGCGTGGATCGCAGTAAATAATGTATTCCACACTTGGAATTTCATCCCCAAGCTCAAGCAGTTTGTCGCATTGCTCTTCATCTTCGGCAATCACAACTTTGGCTTTGGCGTAGTTGATTAAGTACGCCACTTCTTCATGCATGGAATCTTGATAGATACCCAGTGAATAGCCTTTGATCGCGTGCGCAGCCAGTTCACCCCAAACCCATTCAGGTCGGTTATCCCCCAACAGGCCAATCACATCTTGCTCGCCGATGCCTAAATCTTGTAGCGATAATGCCATCCACTTGACTCGGTTTTCGTAATCCTGCCAAGTAAACTCTCGCCAAATACCGAACTCTTTCTCACGCATTGCCACTTGCTCTGGCCAGTGCTTGGCATTGTGCTGCAACACTTTTGGAAAGGTATCTAAGCTGGTTATATCTGCCCAATCATTATGTTGCTGTGCCATTATGCACTCTCCTCTAATGTCGGTAGTTCTTCACCCAAATAAGCCTGTTTCACGTGTGGGTTCGCCATCACTTCTTCCGGTTCGCCCATTGCAATGTGTTTACCAAAATCCAAAACCAACACGCGATTGGAGATATCCATCACCACGCCCATGTCGTGTTCGATCATGATGATGGTGATGTCGAGTTCTTCATTCAGATCCATGATGTAACGTGCCATGTCTTCCTTTTCTTCAAGGTTCATACCGGCCATCGGCTCATCGAGTAAAAGAAGTTTTGGTCTTAATGCTATTGCGCGCGCAAGCTCGACACGTTTACGTAAACCGTAAGAAAGCGTGCCAGCGGTGGCTTTGCGGATGTGTTGGATTTCAAGAAAATCGATCACGTCTTCCACGTATTTGCGGTGCGCCATCTCTTCTTTTTGTGCGTTAGAGAACCAGTAAAGTGGGCCTGTCACGAAGTTATTTTTCAACAGATGGTGTCGGCCAACCATGATGTTGTCGAGCACAGACATGTGTGAAAAGAGGGCTAAGTTTTGGAAGGTTCTGCCCAGACCTAACTCAGCGCGTTGACTCGGTGTACGTTTGGTTACGTCGTTTCCAGCAAAGATGACCGACCCTTTGTTCGGAGTGTATCGGCCAGAGATGCAGTTGAGCATCGAGGTTTTACCAGCACCATTGGGACCGATGATTGAGAAAATTTCCTTCTCGTTCACATGGAAGCTCACGTCGGTTAACGCTTTCACCCCACCAAAGGCCAATGAAATATCGTTTACCTGCAAAAGAGGTGTTTCCGATACCATAGTTGATCTCCCTTTCATTTTGAGTGCGTTTCCTTGAGCACTATTTCGATATCAAACTTCACTTTGATACTGGTAACCGCTTCTACACCTATGCATCAACTTTTAATTCAGTTTACGTAAACGTCAATTTAAAATCAGAATAGTGCCTTGAAGATTAAGTTGCAATCGAGTTCACCGATAAAGATTTGAACTGACGCAAACTTTAAGTAAATAAGTTGTTAATAAAAAATTATTCTCAGACCACTACATATTTGGGTAGTTGGGACCACCACCACCTTCAGGAGGCGTCCAGGTGATGTTTTGACTTGGGTCTTTGATATCGCAGGTTTTACAGTGAATACAGTTCGCCGCATTAATCTGTAATTCGGCTTGCTCTGCACCTTCTACAATTTCATACACCCCAGCAGGACAGTAGCGTTGAGCGGGCTCTGCATAGAGCGCCAAGTTCTGTTCGATAGGAATGCGCTGGCTGGCAAGCTGCAAATGACACGGTTGGTCTTCTTCATGGAAAATATTGGATAAATAGACGGAAGAAAGACGGTCGAAACTCAACACGCCATCAGGCTTCGGATAGAGGATCTCATCGCTGTTTTCCGCCAGAATCAAAGACTGATGATCGGGATGTTCACAACGTACATTCCACTTTGCTTTGCCTTTTAACACGTTGTGTTCCAACATCGCTAAACCACCACCTAACCAAGAGCCAAAACGGTGTATTCCGCTAGAGAAGTTGCGTGCTTGATAAAGCTCTTCATATAGCCATGACTGTTTGAAATGGCTTTGATAGTCGGCAATAACCGATTGATTTAAAATCGCTTCAACGACTGCTTCCGCCGCAATCATGCCTGATTTCATGGCAGTGTGCGTACCTTTGATTTTGGATCCATTGAGTGTTCCAGCATCGCAGCCAATCAACAAGCCACCCGCGAATTGTTGTGTAGGAAGGGAGTGAAAACCACCTTTGGTAATGGCTCTCGCACCATAGCTGATGCGTTTACCATTTTTTAGGTACTGTTCAATCATCGGGTGATGTTTAAAACGTTGAAATTCGTCAAACGGACTCAAATGAGGATTCTTGTAATTGAGGTCAACAATCAAACCGACAGCAACTTGGTTGCCCTCAAGATGATAAAGATAACTGCCACCACTCGCTTCGTTTGCCAACGGCCAACCTAATCCATGCACAACCAATCCTTGCTGATGTTGCTCTGCAGGTATTTCCCACAGCTCTTTAAAGCCAATCGCATAGTGCTGTGGCGTTTTATCTTCAGCGAGATTAAATTTGTTAATCAATTGCTTACCAATATGACCTCTGGCACCTTCGGCAAACAGCGTAAACTTAGCGCGAAGTTCGATACCCGGCTCGAAATTGGCTTTTTGCTCGCCGTTTTTATCTAACCCCATGTCCCCAGTAAGCACGCCACAAACACGGTTTTGTTCATCAATAATGGCTCGGTTAGCACTAAAGCCAGGGTAGATTTCTACGCCTAGGTTTTCTGCTTGGGTTGCCATCCAACGGCACAAACTACCTAAACTGATGATGTAATTACCATCGTTATGCAGCGTATTCGGCACTGCCCACGTCGGCAGTTCATGACCATTAAGTTCGTTACTTAAATAGTAGGTTTTATCTTGATTGACTTTGGTATTGAGCGGCGCGTCCTTTTCTTTCCAATCCGGAAACAACTCATCCAAACTGCGCGTTTCAAACACCGCGCCAGAGAGAATGTGCGCCCCCACTTCCGAACCTTTCTCTACAACACAAACTGAAATTTCTTGGTCTTTTTCCATTGCCAACTGTTTGACGCGACAGGCAGCAGACAAGCCCGCCGGGCCCGCACCAACAATCAGAACATCAAACTCCATGCAGTCTCTTTCCATGGTTGTATTCCCTTCCTCTTTTGCATGTTGCCAACTTGTTAATCAACAATATATTTAAAGTTGACGCAAACGTAAAGGTAAATTAACATCAATTTAAAGACGTCAACACATCGTCTTCAGTGTCAACAGATAGTCTTCACTGTAAAAAGGAATCTAACGTGAAAATACTAGTGCCAATTAAAAGGGTCATTGATCCTTACATTAAGGTCCGTGTTAAACCGGACAACAGCGATGTTGAAACCAATAACGTCAAGATGACTATCAACCCGTTTTGCGAAATCGCCGTTGAAGAAGCGGTTCGACTAAAAGAGCAAGGGATTGCAGAAGAAGTCATCGTTGTGAGTGCTGGCGGCACACAATGTCAGGAACAATTGCGCACGGCCCTAGCACTTGGAGCAGATCGCGCGATTCATATCGACACGGCGGACAAGATTGAGCCGCTCGTGGTGTCCAAGTTGCTCAAAGCGATTGTTGAACAAGAGCAAGCCCAACTGGTGATCACCGGCAAACAATCGATCGATACGGACAACAACCAAGTCGCGCAGATGCTGGCCGCTTTGCTTGACTGGCCTCAGGCTACTTTTGCATCAGATGTAAAAATTGAAGACCAAAAAGTGCAGGTGGTGCGAGAAGTCGATGGTGGATTGATGACGGTAGCAATGAACTTGCCAGCGGTGATCAGCACTGATTTGCGTTTAAACGAGCCTCGCTTCGCTTCCCTACCTAATATCATGAAGGCCAAACGTAAGCCCCTCGACACGATCACACCAGAGAGCTTGGGCGTTGAAGTTGTGTTTAGCCAAACCATCACGGAAGTTACCCCACCAGCGCAAAGAAAAGCCGGTATCAAAGTGGAGTCTGTTTCAGAACTTCTCGATAAGCTACGTAACGAAGCGAAGGTGATTTCATGAAGAATCTAATTATTGCAGAACATGACAACAACCAACTGCACGCCGATACGTTGAAAGTCGTGAATGCCGCAAGTCAAGCGGGCCAAGATAACACATTGCTCGTGGTTGGTTATCAGTGTGAAGACGTTGCCCAACAAGCAAGCCAAGTTGATGGCATTGCTAAAGTGATTTGCATTGACGACGAATCGCTGGTGCACCAATTCGCGGAAAATATCGCGCCAGTTGTTGTTGGACTTGCCGAAGACTTTGACGGTATCTGGGCCAATTCCTCATCCAAAGGGAAAGATCTTGCGCCACGTATCGCCGCCAAATGTGGAGTTGGACAGATCTCTGACATCGTTCAAGTGGTGGATGACAAAACGTTTATACGCCCAATTTATGCGGGCAACGCTTTCGCTACAGTGACTTCAAATGACAGTTTACGTGTGGTCACCGTGCGCGCATCTGCTTTTGATCCTGTTGCTTGCAACAGCCAAGTCGATATTGAGCATCAGCAAACCTCGGCTCAATCCCCTGTCGTGGAGCTAGTTTCAATCGACAAAACTGTATCTGAACGGCCTGAACTGACGGCTGCTGAAATCGTAATTTCTGGCGGTCGTGGCGTGGGTAGCAAAGAGAACTTCGAGCTTATCGAAAAAGTCGCCGACAAACTCGGCGCAGCGATTGGGGCGTCTCGCGCTGCTGTGGATGCAGGTTTTGTCGCTAACGACTTACAAGTCGGTCAAACCGGTAAAATCGTCGCGCCTAAGCTTTACATTGCCGTCGGGATCTCTGGAGCAATCCAACACCTTGCCGGCATGAAAGAGTCGAAAGTGATTGTCGCTATCAACAAAGATCCAGACTCCCCAATCTTCGAAGTGGCGGATTATGGGTTAGTCGGCGATCTGTTTGAGATATTGCCTCAGCTCGCTGAACAACTATAAATAAACCGACTAAGGGCGAGCATGATGATGCTCGCCCTTTTTGATCAATGTAAGTTAACAATGGATTGAATATAGAGGGAACTATGCCAAGCCAAACTCCTATTTGGTCGCCATCTGCTGAGCGAGTCAGAGACAGTAACCTGCTTCGATTTATCGAGAGCACTAATGCACGAAACAGCGCAAGTAATGAGATTAGCGATTATGCGTCATTACACCGCTGGTCTATTGAACACAATGACGCATTTTGGCAGCACACTTGGCAATTTTGTAAAGTCGTTGGCAAGTTAGGTTCACAAGTCAAAAGTTTAGGCGAGCCAAAATGGAGCGATTCAAACTCACCAAATATCAACAGAGATACGGTTTGGTTCTGCGATACAACCCTTAACTACGCTCAGAATTTACTTGTACACGCAGAGCAATCGCCAGAGCGACAATTGATTGTTTTCAGCAATGAAAGTGGCGAGCAAAAACAGCTCTCTGGCCAACAATTGATTGAGCAAGTGTCCATCGTCCAACAATGGTTGATTGCAAATGATGTCGGCAAAGGAGATGTCGTGGCGGCCTACTTGCCCTACCTTCCTGAGACAGTAATCGCGATGCTCGCGACCACCAGCCTCGGTGCTATTTGGACATCGACCTCTCCAGACTTTGGCGTCGACAGCGTGTTGGAGCGATTCGGCCAAGTGACACCCAGAGTATTGTTTTGTTGTAATGGCTACCAATTTGGCGGCAAGATCTTCGATATGACGCAAAAAAACCGAGCGATTAGTAGCAAGCTCGGAAACATCATCAACGTTTGCCAAATTGACTATTTAACGCCAAGCAGCGAATTAACACCAAGAGACGAACGATCCGACTCCGACTTCATCACATGGAAGGAGTTGTCTGAACACATTACTCCACAAGCTATTCACTACCAACCAGCGCTGTTTAATGACCCGTTATTCATTTTATATTCGTCAGGAACCACAGGGCAGCCTAAGTGCATTGTCCATTCCGTAGGGGGAACCTTACTCAATCATTTGAAAGAACATCAGCTGCACTGCGATATTAAACCTCTCGACAAGGTTTTCTACTACACCACTTGTGGTTGGATGATGTGGAACTGGCATGTTTCTGCACTCGCGAGCGGTGCCACGTTGGTGATTTACGACGGTAGCCCCGTGTCCCCCGACCATTCTGTGCTTTGGCGCTTGGCGGAAGAACAGTCGGTGTCACTGTTTGGTACCTCTGCAAAGTATCTCGAAGCGCTTGAGCAAGCCAATTATTCGCCTCGGTCAGAGCATAATTTGGATTCGCTGAAGACCTTATGCTCCACAGGTTCCGTGCTCTATCCAGAGCAGTTCAGTTACGTTTATCAACATATCAAACAGGATTTACACTTAGCTTCCATCGCAGGCGGAACCGACATTTGTGGCTGCTTTGTTCTTGGTAACCCGATCTCTCCCGTCTACAAAGGGGAATGCCAAGGCGCGGGGCTCGGCAACAAGGTAAAAGTGCTTGATGACGCAGGGAGCGAAGTAGTTTCACAACGCGGAGAACTGACATGTAACAACTCGCTGCCAAACTTTCCTATCGGCTTTTGGCATGACAATGGCGAACGTTATCACGATGCTTACTGGAGCAAATTTGAGGATACTTGGCACCACGGTGATGACGTCATGCAAACCGCAAACGGCGGCTTTATCTTCTACGGCCGAAGCGACGCAACGCTCAATCCCGGCGGAGTACGTATTGGTACAGCAGAAATCTATCAACAAGTGAATTCGCTATCGGGTATCGAAGATTCGATTGCCGTCGGTAAGCTGAGCCAGCAATCTGAAGAGATCTGGTTATTCGTCAAATTAAGCCAAAGTGTTGAGTTAACGCCACAACTGACTGACTTGATCCGCCAAACGTTGAAAACGAAGTGCTCACCGCGACATGTCCCGCGCAAGATCTTCGCACTCAGTGATATTCCACGAACGCGTTCCGGTAAAACGGTTGAACTGGCAGTAAAGCAGGTCGTGAATGGTCAGACAGTTAAAAATATCGGCGCAATTGCGAATCCAGAGGTTTTGGAAGAGATAGCGGCAATTGCCGTTGAAACACAGCCAGTACTGACCAATGCGCTATAAAAAAGAGCCGCTATTGCGGCTCTTACGATTTCAATTTATTCGAAGTTTTAAATTACTTCTCTTTACCGAATACGTTGTTCTCTTGCTCTTGTACGCGGATGAAAGTCGTACGCTTCGTTAGTTCTTTAAGCTTCGCTGCGCCTACGTAGGTACAGGTTGAACGCACACCACCAAGGATATCTGAGATCGTACCATGAACACTGCCACGGAATGGCAGTAGTACAGTTTTACCTTCAGCGGCACGGTACTTAGCCACACCACCAGAGTGCTTGTCCATCGCCGACTGAGAAGACATGCCGTAGAACTTCATGAAAGTCTCACCATCTTTCTCGATGATTTCGCCGCCTGACTCTTCGTGACCCGCTAACATACCGCCCAACATCACGAAGTCTGCACCGCCGCCAAACGCTTTTGATACGTCACCAGCGCATGAACAACCGCCGTCACCGATGATCATACCACCAAGGCCGTGCGCCGCATCACCACACTCAATGATTGCAGAAAGCTGAGGATAACCCACACCCGTTTTGACACGAGTAGTACATACTGAACCTGGACCAATACCCACTTTTACGATGTCTGCGCCAGCAAGAATAAGCTCTTCACACATATCACCAGTAACCACGTTACCCGCAGAAATCACTTTGTCTGGAAACTCTGCACGTACACGCTCTACGTACTCAACTAAATGCTCTGAGTAGCCGTTCGCGATATCAACACAGATAAAGATGAGCTCGTCAGAAAGCGCCATGATATCTTTTGTTTTTTGGAAATCTGCGTCAGAAGTTCCCGTAGACACCATCACGTTTTTTAGCGTTGCGTTGTCAGCAGATTTTACGAAGTCTGCCCAGTCGTTCACTGTGTAGTGTTTGTGAACGGCTGTCATTACACCATGCTCAGCCAGTGCTTTAGCCATTTCAAAGCTACCAACTGAATCCATGTTCGCTGCGATTACAGGCACACCAGACCATTGACGACCACTATGCTTGAATGTAAAATCGCGGGTTAAATTTACTTGAGAACGGCTTTTCAGGGTAGAACGTTTCGGGCGAAACAGTACATCTTTAAAACCTAACTTAAGTTCTTGTTCGATACGCATTGTGTAATTCCTTGATTCATATGTATATGTGTCATCTCAGAGTGCGTAGTGAAACCGTTGGCAGACGGGTTCACTGTTCTTCGGACACAAAAAAACCGGAGCGTTGGCAGACGCTCCGGTTTTCAGCATTATAGGCTGTGATTTCTTTCCTACAAGTCTGATATTTGCATTTTTTTTGTGTTACCATCTTGAAAATCGCATATCAAAAATCCCTTTCAAGACACTCTTTTTTCTTCTTAATTAACAAATTCAACAACTTAAGAAAACCTAAAAGCTAATCCATTGCGCAAACCTTTGCGTCATTCACTTTTATCTTGGCCGATATACCTCTCAAAGATGATTAAAACTCAACCGTTTAATCTTCAATCTCGCGTATACATCTCAAAGATCATTAAAGAAATTTCACTTTTAAAGTCACATTTTCGCCCGAGATTCAGTTTTTCGCTCGCTGAATATGAGTCGCAGCGCGAAGAGTCTCCACGACATCTGTGGCTAATAATCCCACTTCTCCATGTTTTTCTGCATTGAGATCGGCTGCGTGGCTATGAATCATGACTCCTAATCGCGCTGCGATAGAGATCGGTAAACCTTTGGCAAGCAGTGCACCAATCACACCAGAAAGTACGTCACCCATTCCGCCCGTCGCCATGCCCGGATTACCTGCGAGGCACACATACATTCTGACACCATCAAAAACCAGCGTTCCTGCACCTTTTAACACCACTACGCCACCATAGCGTTCTTGCAGTTGGCGTGCTGCGGAATATCGATCACTTTCAATCTGTTTAGTGGTCACATTTAACAAACGAGCGGCTTCTCCCGGATGAGGAGTGATGACGCGTTGGTTGTCACACACCAATGTGCCATCACATCGTTGACTTAACATTGCCAGAATATTTAGACCATCCGCATCCACAACTTTCGGCTTTTGTTCTTGAGATAGGTATTGATAAGCTTGATACGCCCACTCATCGTCGCCAAAACCGGGGCCAAACACCAAAACATCCGCCCAGCGAATACGCTTAGTGAGCACGTTTTCCGTATCTCTGAGTAAATCCGTAGTTATGCTTTGACTCATCACTTCTGGGCAACTGACCTGCAGAGGGATGAAACTATCTGGGTGCGTAATACTTGCTGTTAACCCTGCTCCACTTCGAACCGCCGCAGACGCGCACAAACGGATTGCGCCAGACATACCTTGATTCCCGCCGACGCAAAGTAATTTACCGTTATCGCCTTTGTGAGCGGTCGCTTTTGGCTTTGGGAGCAAACGAGGGATGACTTTATGGTCAATACCCAGTGAGCTTTCTTCTTCTATGGAATCGAATTCCACGTTGACGCCCAAGCCACAAAAGTGCAGCTCGCCAATTCGGTCTCTCGCTTGAGCGGTACATAACCCTTGCTTAACGCCAATAAACGTAACTGTATGGTCAGCTTGAATTGCGTCACCTAAAACTGAGCCAGTGTTAGCGCACAAGCCGGACGGGATATCGACCGCAATAACAGGGCACTGAATTTGGTTGATCTGCTCTATGTAGCGACGATATTCAGTTCGGACTTCACCCTTTAGCCCCGTGCCTAACATAGCGTCGATGATCACTTCCGCTTCAAGTAATGCAGTATTCCAATCATCCCAACTGCTGTTTTTACCATCAACGGTTTGCCAGTCTTGATACGCACGCAAAGCATCGCCCTGAAGCTGCGTTACTTCACCGATTTGAAAAACTTGAACATTCAACTGAGCTTGTTTTGCAAGGGATGCAAACACGTAGCCATCGCCGCCGTTGTTGCCTTTGCCACAAACGACAAGAACGTTTTTCGCTCTTGGGTATAAATGAAGAAATCGTTCGTAAACAGCCATGCCAGCTCGCTGCATTAGGCTATACATAGAAACGCCTGCCATGTGGGCGGCAACCACTTCTCCGTTTTTGACTTGCTCGGCGGTGTAGAGTTTTAAGGCGAGATTAAAGTCCATATTTACGTTCTGCGCATTGGGGAAACACAATTATAAGTATACAAAAAAGCCAAGGTTCCCCTTGGCTTTTAACGAATAAATTTCAATCGCTATTTATGTTGCGACATCAAAGCTTCTGCTGTCGCGTCTTGGATAGACAAAAACAGTGAGTTGATTTTTCCAGTTGGTGTTCGCATTGGGTTAAGCGTTACGTTCTGGTACATAAACTCCGCCTGTTGTGTAACAGGGCGTACGTTGCGGCAGCGGAACAAATACGGACGTTGACGCCACGTAATAAAGCTTCTGCAACCCAAGTCGTACACGGGTTTCGTCTTCAACTTAAACCATTCCGGCGGGATTTCCGGGAAGATATCGAAGATCGAACGGCCAATTGCCTCATGCGATTGCAAACCGCTGTGGTGCGTCATAAAACCGTTCCAGACTTGAACATTGTAATCTCGATCAATCACCACCAAACCCATATCGACGTTCTGTACCATGTCGACCATCCAATGGAATTGTTCAAACTCTGCTGGCATATTCAACATTAGAACTCCTCCATTAAGTATGCGAGTTTGTTGTCAAGCAATGGCAGCGATTCATCAACAAACATAAACAGCAAATCACAGCGAATCGATGTGCCTTCGATGTTGTAGCTCACTTCAAACGTCATTGTGCGCTTGAATGCGCCCGTTGTGGACTCAATAATGGAATCAATCGAAATGTGCTGACCAAGCAATACCGGCGGACTTTGGAAGAAGCGCACTTCTGATTGCTCGCCTAAACCATTTAGGAACGAGCCAACCAAGATGTTAGAGATATCCATCAACAGCTCGAGTTCTTCAAGCTCTTCACTGTCGGCTGGCACTTTCATCAGCTTTTTCAGATCCGATACGCTAGAGTCACTCAAAATGACCAATGCTTCCCCGGCAATGCCTTCGCCACAAAAGCCCTGACAAACGCCTGAGACGTTATCGTGCGATGCCAAGTCACGCAGCGCCATGTGAAGCTCGCTCACTTCAAAGATATTCACGTTTGGTAAAGGCAGTTGAACAAATACGTCAAAATGGCGAGCTAACGCGTCGGCAGCTCGGCCGATAGAAACGTTCGCCACTTCCATGTAAATATCGCGTCGGCGGAGAATTGGTAGCTCAATAACACTTGGTGTGATGATAAGCGGTCGAGGCTCTGGCTCAATCAGCTCTTTGAGGGCGTTTTTTAGCTCATCCTTTGCGATGGGCTTTTGAATAAATGCTTTGGCACCTAACGCGAAAACGCGCTCTTTGGCTTTGGGTTGAATATCCCCCGACACAACCACAACTGGCGTTTTGTTTCCCAAACGCTGCATGTTTTCTAAGGTTTCAAAACCGTCCATTTCTGGCATGGTGAGGTCAAGAAACATCAGTTTAAATTCTTTTTGCGCTAATTCTTCAAGCGCATTTTTTCCATGGATAGCAAACGTAATATCCGGATTCAATGTTGCTGGCAGTGATCTAGCCATCTGCTTGCGTGCTAACGCTGAATCATCACAGATGAGTACAGGAAAAGACATTCAATCACCTTTTTATATTCAACAATCTGCGCTGGAGTCTACCAGATTGTTACCGCATATAGTACGAGAAAACTGACGAGGAATTTGTATTTTTTGTTTATGCAGTAAGCATACGCAAGATCAATAGATGAGTGAACCTAGCCAACAAGAAACAACGCATTTCACTGTCGATTTAGTGACATCGAACAAAGCCTACTGACCATTCTCAACCCTTGATACGCATAGGGTTGCGTTTATTTAAGCTCCAGAAAACCGAGAAAAAGTTCGTTACTTGCTAAAGTGAAGAAAGGAAAGAGGAAACATCAAAAAAGGCATCTAATAAGATGCCTTAAGCAAAATCACGATGCTAATACGCTTTCTATGGCACACCGTGACCTTTCGAAGCAACCCAAACTCGATACCATTGCTCGCGAGTCAATTCGATATTCAGTGCATTCACGGCCGTTTGCACACGCTCAATTTTCCCTGAACCAATGATTGGAATTGGCTTAGATGGCAAGCGACGTACCCAAGCGTAAATCACTTGGTCAATGCTGATCGCACCCACTTCTTCACGAATCGCTTCTAGCTCGTTACGAACGAGAATCGCTTGCTCGCTTTCCCCACTGAAGATTGAGCCGCCACCTAAACAAGACCAAGCCATTGGACGCGTGCGCAACATTTGCATTTGGTCTAGCGTTCCATCGTGCGCAACCTCAAAATTAAGCGGGTTGATTTCCACTTGGTTAGTCACAAGAGGTTTACCAAGGCGCGATTGCAGCAATTCGAACTGACGTGGCGTAAAATTGGACACACCAAAGTGCTTCACTTTACCGACTTTGTGCAGCTCCGTGAATGCTTCCGCAACTTCATCAGCATCCATCAATACATCTGGACGATGGATCAATAGCACATCGATTTCATCCACATTTAAGCGCTCAAGTGAGTTGTTCACTGATTGGTAAATGTGAGCCGAACTTGTGTCGTAGTGATTAATTTTGCGTTCAGGTGTTTTGTCACCACACAAATTAATGTCACATTTGGTCACGATCTGGATTTGGTCGCGTACGCTTTTATCCAAGGCTAACGCTTCACCAAACAACGCTTCACATTCGTAGTTACCGTAAATGTCTGCGTGATCGACCGTAGTGATCCCTAACTCAATATGTTGCTTAAGAAATGACAAACGCTCTTGAGCCGTCATTCCCCAATCTGCCGCACGCCAATATCCTTGAACTAGCTCTGAAAATTCAGGGCCATTTGGTGCAGTCACAACTTTTGCAACCATGGGTTTTCTCCTTCAATTGAACTGCATTCATCCTAGTCTTGTTTTCACGTCGTCTCAACGGGTAAACTTTCGCAATTCGAACTGGAGTACGAAATATGTCTTTTGCCCAACGTTTAGCCACTTTGATTGGCGAAGAAAGCATCAGCGGATTTGCGCGACGCGTTGATGTGTCGGAAGCGCTCATCCGAAAGTACCTAAAAGGCAGCGAACCTAGCCTAACCAAAGCCAATCAGATTGCGATGCGGGCAAACTGCTCTCTTGAATGGTTAGCGACGGGTTGCGGTTATCTCTACCGCCGAGCTGAAGTAGTGGATTTGGATGCCTATAAATTGGCTTTCCAACACGTGATGAATGAAGAGCTGACAGAAGATAAAGAAGAGCTTCATCGAAAGCTCATTGCAGGGTACCAATACCTGCGCGCACATAAAAAGGCAGACGGATTTTTAGATGAATCTGCCATGGCGACATTTCTTGCTTTGCATAAAGAAACTAAAGCCGAGTAAGTCGCAACTCGATCATTTCGCCATCACTGCGTAAAGTAATGACTACGTGCGGTGATGGCTCTGTAAACTCATCTGCTTTTACCCAAACCATCGACCTCTCAATCTCTGGCGGGTAGCGATTTATCAGCAACACCACTTCTTTGTCGACCTCTCCTGCAGATTTGTTTTTCAGCGACGCTGCGATATCGTATCGATCGTTGCCGATTGCTAAGCTTCGCATCACCAAACCATCTTTTCTTAGATTAAGAATGAGCTCACTCAGCGTTTGTCTCTGATACTCGGTTAAAAAGGAGAATTGCGCTTTCTTTTCTTCGAATACCACCTCGCCGTATAGCGTCTGCTGATAGTAGGAAAACTCATCTAAACAGAAAGAACGGCCGAGGTTTTCTGTCTCACCAATCTGCACATCACACGGATACCAGTTCCCATCATGTTGAATCTGTTCACTCAGTTTCTGGTACGGCGTAGAAGACAAGACTTCTTGCCACCAGCGTTGCGAAGCCCATGAAGAAAAGGATGCCGCGACACAGCAGGAAAATAGCAAAGTTCGAGAAGCAAATCGCATGGTATGTTTAAAGTTAAAACGTAAAACAACGACCTTAACGCTAGGCTTGGATTTATCAAAGAGAATAATTTAGAGGCGAGTACGAAAATGTTATCTAGCAGACATTAAGAAGGCGCACTCTTGCGTGCGCCTCTACCTCGTTACTCAATCGTGAGTTTGCGAATCGATGATGTCTATTGATGCATCCCGAACATAAAACGAGGACTTACTGTAGGGTTTGAATCCATCCAAATTGTGTGTAAAACCTCACATCCCTCCTTCTGAAGCAGTCATGTTGCTTTACACTTAAAGCATGGTTCATTTTGCTCAGAAAACAAGTTTTTTTATATCAAAAAACCGCCAAATATGAGAGCAATAGCACAATCCTAAATAATGGTTGTCGTCGAGATTCTTCGAACACTCAATAGTGGAAAGCTAAATTGCATCTTTACTGATTAGGTCTAGACTCTCCGAAGCGTATACTTTCGTTCTTCCTTTCCACAACCTTCAGGAGAATTTGTTAATGACCAAACGAGAGAGAATTGTGAAATCTGTGTTAGCGCACGTACCGAAAGATGCGATTAACCAGTTTGTCTCTCGAGGGTCCACACCATTTTCTGTCCTGATTATGGCCGCCATCGTCGGCACATTAGCTGGTTTCGTCGGTACTTACTTCGAACTTGCGGTTCATTTTGTTTCTGAAACCCGTACCGAATGGCTGAGAAGCGAAATCGGTAGCGTACTTCCTCTTTGGCTTGCTGCGGTGCTGATCAGCGCGTTGCTTGCTTTTATTGGCTACTTTCTTGTTCACCGCTTTGCCCCAGAGGCGGCGGGCTCAGGTATCCCTGAAATTGAAGGCGCGATGGACAACATTCGTCCTGTGCGTTGGTGGCGAGTCCTGCCAGTAAAATTCTTCGGCGGCATGGGCGCACTTGGCTCTGGTATGGTGCTTGGTCGTGAAGGCCCAACGGTGCAAATGGGCGGTGCAGTAGGTCGAATGGTGACCGATATTTTCCGCGTTAAAGATGACGATACTCGCCATTCCCTGCTCGCTTCTGGTGCTGCTGGCGGATTGGCTGCGGCCTTTAATGCACCGCTTGCGGGGATCATGTTCGTAGTTGAGGAAATGCGACCTCAGTTTCGCTACTCGCTCATCTCGATTCGTGCCGTGATCATTTCTGCCATTATGGCGAACATTGTGTTCCGCGCCATCAATGGTCAAGACGCCGTAATCACCATGCCGCAATATCAATCCCCAGCGCTTCAAACATTGTGGTTGTTCCTATTACTTGGCGCACTGTTTGGCGTGTTTGGCGTGATCTTCAACAAACTGATTACGGTGGCGCAAGACAGCTTTGTTGCTATTCATAAAAACGACCGTAAACGTTACCTGATCACGGGCTCAATTTTGGGCGGCGTATTTGGCCTGCTGTTGCTTTACGTACCTCAATTAACAGGCGGGGGTATTGCACTTATTCCCGATGTCACAACAGGTAACTACTCGATCTCTATTTTAGTGCTGCTGTTTATTGGTCGCGTGGTCACAACTTTGCTTTGCTTTGGCTCTGGCGCACCAGGCGGTATTTTCGCGCCAATGCTCGCGCTGGGCACACTGTTTGGATACGCATTTGGCGCAAGCGCAGATGTTCTGTTGCCAACGCTTGATATAGAACCTGGCGTCTTTGCGATTGCAGGAATGGGAGCGCTGTTCGCTGCGACAGTTCGCGCGCCTATCACTGGTATTTTGTTGGTGATCGAAATGACCAACAACTACTATCTGATTCTTCCGCTGATCATTACCTGTCTAGGGGCGGTGATTGTCGCACAGTTGCTTGGTGGACAACCTATTTACAGCCAGTTGCTGCATCGTACGCTTAAAAATGACAAGCTACGTCAACAAGATCTCCCTGAAAATCAGGCCTCCTAGGCAACTTAAAGCACTCCGGCTCCAAACCTACTTGTAAGTATCACGAATGTTTGGAGCCTGCATTTCTATAATTTTGCAACGGTTCGCAAATATTCGATACCAAACTCACAAAATTCTCATTCTCTGATATTTACCCATCATGTTTAGGCGTCATCGCCTGTTAAACTTGTTAGTATTCGCGCCATAAAATAGAGCAATTGTTCCACTCAAACCCGCCCATTACAGGCCCAAATGAGTCAACAATTGCGTAAAACATGCGTTGAAAATTTGCGTTTCGCAATGCAAGGCAGCAGCAGACTAAGATGAAGAGAATCAACGATCTGATTCCACGCCGTTCGCGATTTTCACACGCAAAGCAGCCAAAGATAATTTGGTTTTAAACATCACTTTTCGTTTCATTCGGGCAAAATCAATTCGGAGTAGATTTGAACTGGAAAAGACTTGTGCAGTTTTATAGTGTCCCACCTTCTCAAGCGGCGCTGGCACTGGGTATGATCGGGCTTGGCCAAGCGTGGGCGCTCTATGTTCCCGATATTGGTACGCCAATTCGTCCTTTTCTGGCTTCATTTGGCGCGTTATTGCTCGCTCCCGTTCTGATTAAGTACGCCACCAATCCTCGCCTATTTATGGCGGATATTAAGCACCCGTTAAGTGGTAGTTTAATGGCACCAATGAGCATGGCATTATTGATCCTGACCGATTATCTCGCGTCGGTTGCACCACTCATTGCCTATCCCCTTTGGTGTTTAGCTGTACTGCTTCATTTTACAATGATGGTGCTGTTTTTTGGCTTCCAGCTCATGAACTTCAAAATGTCGAACATCGTCCCGAGCTGGTTCCTCTACCCTGTTGGATTAATCAGTAGCTCATTGGCTGGTTCGCAATTCGGTCATAATCTATTTTCCGAAACCCTCGCGATCATGTGTATCGGCATTTACTTCTTTATGCTGCCACTGGTGTTGTATCGCTTGGTGTTTTTTGGCTCACTGCCAAGACGAGCAAGACCAACGCTCGCGATTATGGCCGCGCCCGTTAACTTGTCACTGGCAGCTTATTTAGTGAATTTTCCCCAACCCGACCCTATTCTGACGGGCGCGTTGGCGGGAATCGCGATCACAATGACGCTACTGATCTACTTATGTTATTTCCGCTTACTTCGATTGAAGTTCCAACCCTCGATTGCAGCGGTGACTTTTCCTTCAGTCATCAGCGCCATTGCGATGCACCGATTAACCTCTTTTTTCGCACAATCTCATCCTCAATGGCATTGGTTACACGATTTCGGCTTTTTAGAACTCAGTATCGCAACCGTATTGGTCGTTTGGGTATCGGCAGGTTATGTGAAAATGTACTGGCCAGAAATTGTAAGAACCCCGACCAAACAAGCATAAAAAACGGCCTCATTAAGAGGCCGTTTTTTATCACTATCAACAAAGTATTAACCCGTAAACTTCGCCATGAAGTTACCGACGTTAGTCAAACTCGATGCAGCCATCACGATAACAATCGCTGCTCCAGTTAGCGTTAAGTACATTGGGTGTTGGTAGTCACCGACGATATCTTTGCGTTTTGTCGCAACTAAGACGGTACCCAAAACGATAGGAAGGATAATGCTGTTCACTAAGCCCGCTAACATAAGCAGAAGAATTGGCATGTCCATGGTAACCGTGCCTAGCGAAGTTAGGATAATGAAGCCGACACACCACGCTTTTTCGTTTCGCGCTACAACGGGGAAAAGCGTCTTAATTAATGAGATAGCCATGTAAGAGTTACCCACCACAGACGTGATGGAAGCGACAAACAGTACTAAGCCAAAGATGAAGTAACCAAGCTGGCCAGCACCTTGACGGAAAGCGTCGGCTGCCGGGTTAGCTGAATCCAACGTTGCGCCTGTCGCAATAACGCCAAACACCGCTAAAAACAGTAGTACGCGAATAACCACCGCAATAGAGATACCAGCCCACGCCGTTGAAGTGATGGAAGGTACGTTCTCTTTACCTTTCAAGCCGATGTCCACTAGGCGTTGTGCACCCGTGTAGTAGCCGCCAACTGCGCCGCCAACGATAGTCAATGTAGGCAGAAGCAAGCTTCCAACATCCATAGGCATCACCGCTGCACTTAGTGTCTCTCCCATCGGAGGTAAGCTCGTCATTGCCACGTATGCGATCAGAACAATCATGAACAAGCCAAGGTAGCGAGCCATTTGGTCCATTCGTTTGGAGGCGTTATGAACCACAAACAGCAAACAGCCGACCACACCAGTAAACAGCGCACCCCAAGTCGTGTCCACGCCCGTTAACACATTAATGCCTAACGCCGCGCCACTTACGTTGCCAAAGTTAAACGCCACAGCTCCAAGCGCAAGGAGAATACCGACACCATAACCCATACCCGGCGCCACTTTGTTCGCAATGTCTTGGATTCGCATGCCAGAAACGCCCACAATGCGCCACAAGTTCATCACGATACCAAACGTGATAAAGATCGAAGCCAATACTGGAAACGCCATGTCGACTTTGTAGATGTTCGTGAAGACAGCAGTTTGAGTCAAAAAGCCTGGGCCAACAGAGGTCGTCGCCATCAAAAACGCGACACTTAGCATGGCTTTCTTTTGCCAACTGGTTTCTGTTACAGGAGCGGAAATGGAAGAGGTGCTGATAGTGCTTTGTGTAGTCATGCCAAGTCTCAAATTTGTTGTCTTTCTATTATTAGAAAAAAAGAAAGACAACTGACCGAGATCAGCTGAACTTAGAGAGATATCTCTTTTCAAAACAAACGATTACACGTTGTAGCCGTTCATTGGGCGCATATACTAAGAGCAACGAATGTGACTGTCAACACACTATTGCATAAATATTATTTATTGCGACTCACTTACCCATGATTCAGGTATAAAAAAGGATGGCACGTTGCCATCCTCTCTCAAATCTATACTTCGCTTTGACTAGCGTAAACCATGCAGAAACTCAGCGCGAGTGGCTGGGTTGCTCTTAAAAATACCACCTAAAGCTGTGGTTGTCGTTTCGCTGGTTGCATCCATAACACCACGTGATTTCACGCAGTAATGCGTCGCGTCGATAGTCACGGCCACATCGTCAGACTCAAGCAATGTTTGCAACGCAACTAGGATTTGCTGTGTCATACGCTCTTGAACTTGAGGACGTTGCGCGAAGAAACGGACAATACGGTTGATCTTAGACAAGCCAATGATTTTACCACGAGGGATATACGCAACGGCAGCTTTGCCGTCGATCGTGACAAGATGGTGTTCACACGTGCTGGTTACGGTGATGTCTTTCACGCGAACCATTTCACTTACGTTCATCTTGTTTTCAATAACCGTGATTTTTGGGAAGTTGGAGTAATCCAAACCAGAGAAAATCTCGTCCACGTACATTTTTGCAATGCGATGTGGCGTCTCTTCTAGGCTGTCATCCGTAAGGTCGAGTTGAAGCAGGGTTAGGATCTCACGCATGTGGTGCTCGATCTTTTCTTTCTTCTCTTCACGGCTCACGGCATTAGGACGCATTGGTGTTTCTAAACCGCGTTGCTCTAGCGCTTCTTTTACTAACTTCGCTGACTCGCTAAGACCTGACATTCCACTTCCTCTTTTGTAACTACCACTCTCGGTGTGAAATACAATTGCATTGTTTTCATCCCGTTAGCGTCTAAGTTGCTCAGTTAGATGTTCATATCGCCAAGGCACATAACAAGAATACACTGAGCCGTTTTCTTTAGTTCCGATAGGCGTTTACCCCTTTCGGATGGGTGACAAGGATACTCGGATTTTTGAATAATTACACCCATATTTTATAGGTGGACATTCTTACCAAGTCCGATTTTATGGTAGAGTTGCCACAAAACAAAAGAACATAGGATTATCTCAATGGGCTGCTGCGACGCACCTGGCTTGATGCCAATTGAAGAAGCGATGGACAAAATGTTATCGCGCATCAAACCTATCCAAACGACACTTTCTCTTCCTCTTGCTGATGCTCTGGGTTTTGTACTGGCCGAAGACGTTTTATCGCCAATTCACGTACCGCCTTTTGACAACTCAGCAATGGACGGTTACGCAATCCGTATTCAAGATTTAGAAGCGTCGACTGTATTGCCGATGGTGGGCAAATCCTTTGCGGGCCAACCTTTTGAAGGTGAATGGCCAACAGGCACTTGTGTTCGAATCATGACTGGCGCGAAAATTCCGGAAGGTTGCGATGCCGTCATCATGCAAGAAAACACGACCGTGACCGAAGCGGGTATCCAGTTCAACCAAACGGATGTGAAACCTCAAAATAACATCCGCCCAACTGGTGACGACATCAAGCAAGGCGATATCGTATTAGCAAAAGGCGCGCGCCTAACACCACGCGATATTCCAATGATTGCTTCTCTTGGCGTAAGCCATGTCACTGTTGTACGTAAACCGAAGGTGGCATTTTTCTCGACAGGTGATGAACTTAAACCATTAGGTGAGCCACTCGAAGCAGGTCAAATCTACGACAGCAACCGTTACGGCATTAAACCGCTTATCGAAAACTTTGGTTGTGAAGCGATTGATCTTGGCATTATCCCTGACTGCCCAGAAACATTAAAAGCGACGTTTGAAAAAGCACAAACGCTCGCGGATGTAGTTGTCACCTCTGGCGGCGTCAGTGTTGGCGAAGCAGACTACACCAAGGACATTCTAGAACAACTTGGAGAAATCGGTTTTTGGAAACTGGCAATCAAGCCGGGTAAACCTTTCGCATTTGGTAAGTTAAGTACAGCTTGGTTCTGCGGTCTACCAGGTAACCCTGTATCTGCTGTGCTAACCATGTACGTACTTGTTCAGCCAATGTTGGCGAAATTGGCTGGCCATACTGAATGGAAAGCACCTGAGTCTATCCCTGCTACGACAAAAACTGCATTTAAGAAAGCGCCGGGCCGCACGGATTACCAACGTGGCATCTACACGCTAGAAGATGGCAAATTTGTCGTTGAAACCACTGGCAACCAAAGTTCTGGTGCCTTCCGCTCAATGAGTTTGGCAAACTGCTTTGTGGTGTTGGAACGTGAGCGTGGCCGCGTGGAAGTTGGCGAAACGGTTCAAATCCAACTGTTTAACTCAACGTTATACTAGGAACGTGCTGTGGATATTCTTTCCGATCAGGAGATGCTGCGCTATAACCGCCAGATCATTCTTCGCCAGTTCGATTTCGAAGGGCAAGAAGCGCTCAAACAAAGCTCCGTGCTTATTTTGGGTGCGGGCGGTTTAGGCTGTGCTTCTAGCCAATACCTCGCCACAGCAGGTGTCGGCCGTATTACGCTCATCGATGACGACATTGTAGAGCTCTCTAATTTGCAGCGCCAAGTATTACACCACGACACAGATATCGGCCGCAAAAAGGTGGATTCTGCCGCCGATGCGCTGCGAGAACTTAACCCCCACATCAAGGTAAACACCGTTGCCAAACGTCTCGATGATGCTCAACTTCAAGCTTTGATTGAACAACACACTGTGGTAGTTGATGCGTCTGATAACGTCGACACTCGTAATCAACTGAACCGCCTCTGCTTTGCAACGAAAACCCCGCTTATCTCTGGTGCGGCAATTCGTATGGAAGGTCAAGTGAGCGTGTTTACGTACGACGATCCAACTCAACCTTGTTACCAGTGTTTGAGTGCACTATTTGGTAGCGGTGCACTAAGCTGCGTTGAAGCGGGTGTAATGGCACCAGTGGTCGGGATTGTGGGTGCTGTACAAGCGATGGAAACCATCAAGGTGATCGCAAATTACGGCCAGCCAAAGAAAGGGAAAATCCTTATTCTCGATGCACTCAGCATGTCGTGGAGAGAAATGAACTTGATGAAAATGCCCACCTGCCCTGTTTGTGGGTAAGTAACGCATTCGCTCCCGTGTCAATCGGTTCTCAAAAAGCTCAACGCAACGTTGGGCTTTTTTCTTATTCTGAGATTCAAAATTAAAACCTCGAACTTTTAGTTGTCAATATCCTTCAAAAACAGCCACTTAAGAATTGGCACGCTCCTTTCATTGCATATAAAACAAATCAATGAGAGGGCGAATCATGAAAAGAACATCACTAATACTCGGATCACTGTTCGTAAGCGCTTATGCGAATGCGGCGCCTTTCGACACTTGTCCGAGCAAAGCGTATTTATTCCAATCGACCCCCGTTCAAGTTTATGGCGTCAATCTGGTTACGGGTTCCACCACTTTATTAGCTGATGATGTGGGTTTGGCATCAGGGATCAATGCCGTCGGGTTCGACTTCACAGACAGATACATTTATGGCTACGATACCACCAACTTGAAAATCGTCCGTTTAGGGAAAGACTTTCAAGCAGAAACACTGAATGTCGCTGGTTTGCCTAGCCATACGTTTTTTGTTGGCGATGTTTATAATCACGTTTACTACTTATATCGAAAAGGCAAAGGATTATTTTCCATTGATTTGTCACCGTTAGATACCGATCCAAATGCGACGCTAACACTTACGCAAATTACCGCGACCGCAAACGTCAACTTGACGGATTTTGCCTTTCATCCTGGCGACGGTTCGCTTTACGGAATCGACAACAACTCCGGCATTCTCTACAAATTCAATACTGCAAACGGCCAAGCCACTATGATTGGAGATACGGGCGAAACCGGTACCTTTGGTGCGGGCTATTTTGACGTCAACGGCAATTACTACGTTTCCCGCAATCAAGACGGAAAAATCTACCGTATTAATTTGTCAGCGGACAACGCTTCACACATCAACGCAGGCATTGTCCCTGCGGTTGAGTTTGTCTCGAACGGCCCGAGTTCAAGCCAAAATGACGGTGCACGCTGCGCCAACGCGCCAGTTATTGATGAAGATGACCCAATCGATTTTGGCGATGCTCCAGATAGTTACCACACGCTTCTTTCCTCAAACGGTCCACGACACGAAATCGATGGTGTGACATGGCTTGGTTTCATTGCGCCTGATGGCGATTCAGATGGACAAATCGCACCTTCTGGCGACAACAAAGTTGGTACCGCAGACGAAGATGGTGTTGGCTTTGTTGCCGCACTCGATCCAGGTTTGAGCTCAATGGTGAATGTGACAGCGTCTACTTCTGGCTACTTATCCGCTTGGTTTGACTGGAACCGCGACGGTGATTTCGCAGATGAAGGTGAACAAGTATTTACAGACCAGTTACTCGCAGCAGGAAACAACACACTTCCATTTATCGTCTCTGAATTGGCAACCGCAGGACCAAGTTGGAGCCGATTCCGCTTTAGTCAACAAACAGGGCTCAAATACGATGGCGGCTCAACCTCCGGCGAAGTGGAAGATCATCCAATCACTATCACCGAAAATGGCGTATCTGTTCAGCATTTCCCAAGTGCAGAAGGCTACGCAACGGTAGCGTTTGAGGATAACTGGCCATACACCGCAGACTACGACATGAACGACGTCGTCATTCAGTTCCGAATCACAGAAACGCGTATGGAAGGTGTGGTCGAGAACATTCAAATCACCGGTGACCTCGCCGCTTACGGTGCAGGATACAAAAATGGCTTTGCTATTCGTTTACCGGGCATAGCAAAAGCAAGCATCGAGAATGGCTTAACTACCCTGTCGTTTAACGGCGTTCAACAAGCAAGCAATGGATTGGAAACTATCTCGGAAGAGGCCATTTTCATCATCAGCGATGATCTCAGCCAATACACGCAAAGCAATTGTACCTACTTCCGAACTCAATCAGGATGTGATGACAACGTTGCTTTCTCTTTTACGTTGACGGTTTATTTTAAGGAAGGCTCTGACCGCTCTGGCTTACAAGCCATGCCTTACGACCCATTTATCTTTGCAACACCAAACACTTACCACGGTGACGGTATTACCTTCCAACCAGGCCGAAAATGGGAAGTACACCTACCGGATCAAGCGCCAACCAAGCAGTTTGATGATACCAACTTATATGGACTCGGGGTTGATGCAAGTGATCCTGTACAAGGTACTTACTTCAAAACCAGCAACAACCTACCTTGGGCTCTGCTGATTGTTGAGGACTGGGAGTGGCCATTGGAAAACGTAGACTTGGTCGACGCGTATCCACAATTTGCCACTTACGCTGAATCAGCCGGCAGTCAAAATGCTAACTGGCATGCCTCACCAAAAGCAAACAAATGCTACATTCCATAGGAGACCACATTATGAAAAATTTAATCACAATCATCATGGGATTAGCGTTAACAGCCTGCGGCGGTGGAGGTGGCGGCGGTGATAAAAGCGGTGACAGTTCAACGCCTCCACCAACTCAGACCACCATCGTGGTCGAAGAACCAAGCATGCAAACGCTGAACGTACCAGATGGCTACGACTACGATCCGATCGTCGCTCGTGCTCTATCTGTTGACATTAGTGGCTACTCTTCACAACGTGCGCACCTTAGTGTCTATAAAGAGTATCAAGAGATGACTTCAGGTACCTATCAAGCGAAATACGCAAGCAAAGTAGCTTCTGAAGCACTCATCAACGGAAAAGCCGAAATGAATTTTCCAGTCTCCGATAGCCAAGAAAATCTGTTAGTCGAAGTTTGGTTTTATGACGGTTCAGACCCCGTGCAGCACGTGATATCAGCAGAAGATTCATCTTGGCGCCTGTAAGCATGAATGTCATGAATAGCAAACAAACCTAAACCTCTTAGAGATGTTAAATATCAGAAAAAATCGCATCGTTCTTTGAACATGCGATTTTTTTATTGTAAAACAATAGGCTTACGCTAGCCTAAACGGGTGGAACTCAACTTGGATAACCCCAAAACTTACAGTTTGGTCCTCATCGGTTCGATTGCTCTGCTCCTTTTACTTTTGTGGGGCTCACCCACCAGCGAAAAAACCTTATCAGCGACCGTCATCAACAACACTTTGACTCAGTCTTTAGACGGGCAACGACGTTACCTGACGATAGATGCTCCTGATATCGAACAACAACGCGTCGCCGTTCCGATAACAACTGATTGTGCGATCGGTTCGACAGCCACATTTAGGCAAGCGACAAGCTCAACTTTTGAACCATCACTTTCATTCGTCAGCTGTAACTAGAACAGTGGTCACTCCCACGACAAGAAGGATTTAGCAATGCAAGCATTGATCAGTGCAAAAGAACTCCATGCCCTACTCGACCAACCAAATGTAAAGCTTTTAGACGCAAGCATTAGCTTTCAAATTCCTTCTGAAAGCAAAAAAATCACCGATAAATGGATTCCAAACACTTACCGTTTTGATTACGACAATGACTTTTGTCTGCCTGATACCTCTTTGCCGCACATGATGCCAACCGAAGCAGGATTTAATGCAAGCGCGCAAAAGCTTGGGCTAAATAACGAGGACTTGATCATCGTTTATGACAACTCAGGTACGCTTGCTTCACCACGCGCATGGTGGATGCTCAAAGCGATGGGACACGAGAACGTCAAAGTACTTAATGGTGGACTTCCAGCTTGGATAGAAGCGGGATTGCCCGTCGTAGATTCGCTCGCAAAACCTGAACAATTAGGAAATTTTTCGGGAAAATTAAATAAAAATGCATTTTTGGACGCAAATGCAGTATTAGAGTACTCAAACAATTGCAGTGCGCATATTGTTGATGCTCGCTCACGAGCGCGCTTTTTTGGTGAAGTGCCTGAGCCAAGAGAAGGATTGCGCAGTGGCCATATTCCAAACTCGTTGTGCCTGCCTTTTCAAGAACTGCTGGATAACGGTTACATCAAACCGAACTCAGAATTGAAACAAGCATTTAGCGAACTGTCGCTATATAATGACAATTCAATCATTTTCAGCTGTGGCTCAGGTGTGACTGCCTGTATTTTATTGTTGGCAACTCATCAACTAGGCTTACGCAACTTATCTGTTTATGACGGTTCATGGACAGAATGGGGTGCAGACTGCTCACTGCCAATTACGCGTTAAGCTAGGGGTTATCAAAGCAATATGGTCGGATTAAAGAAGAACATTTGGACTCTTTACATGATGCTGTTCACCATCAGTATCGTGACATTTTCGCTATTCGGCTATTACCACTACCAAGAAACGTTAGACAAATACAAAGACAAACAGCTCCTACAATTGGAGCTGTTTGCTTCCTCCGTTGAATCACTTTTAAAAGGGCAAGAATCGCTGCTAGAAGTCGTTGGTCATCAACTGGTGGAGCAAAATAGCTTCACTCGTACCGCGGCCATTCAAACTCGCCCAATGTTAGATAAACTTCTCAACATTCATCCGGCGATCATCGGTTTTGGCTTGACCAATCCCAACGGTGACTACATTTCCGTTAGCTCGAACTTGATTTTGGAAAAGCTACACAATCTCAAGCAAGATCCGCTGACCAGAGAGACCTTCCTTGAAGCGTTGAACTCCGATCGCATGGTGATCGGCAGAACCTACTTTATGGAAGCGCAAGATTCGTTAGTTATTCCCATTCGTAAAGCGATTCCAGATAAAAATGGCGTAGTACAAGCGGTAATGACGGCTGGCTTTAACATGAATACGTCGTCAGTGTTTCGTAACGACATTCATGCTAATGAACACAATCGCGTGTCCCTCATTAGAAACGACGGCTACCTTACGTTTAGCTCATCTGAAGACACCACGATCAAGGACTATCAAAAGCCCGCCGATGATTTAAATAAACAAGCCTTATTGGATCAAATCCAGCAAGACTACGGCTGGGATACCGACCAAGTAAAACAGCTAACCCGAGCAATCAATGTCGTCGTCGACACCCAACGTTTGAATGAATTAATCACACTCAAATACCTTGCTGATTATGGGTTATGGGCGGCGTCGTCGACCGATTTGGGTTTCATCAAGCGCGGCTTTTACAGCCAATTTGCGTTTTACTGCATCGTCTTTCTGATCGTTCAAGCAGCGTTTTATGCGCTGTTTCGCTCAATCGCTAACAATGAACACGAAACCAAAGAGCGTTTGCTTTACCAAGCTTGTCATGATCATCTAACTCGCCTACCTAATCGTGAGTATTTACGTTCCAACATTCAACGTTGGATGTGTGGCAGCAGTAACCCGTTCACCTTAATGTTCATTGATATCGATAACTTCAAATCGGTCAATGACACACACGGCCACGAATTTGGTGACGAAGTTCTAAAACAGATCTCGACTCGCCTTAACCACTTTTCGGGCGAAGGTCGTTTGATCGTCCGTGAGGCAAGCGACGAGTTCATCTTTATCGTTAATCGAACTGATGAAGAGACCATCAAAGATCTAGCAAGCGAGCTGATTCAAACGCTTTCCAAACCATATAACGTTAGCGATAACCAGTTTCTGCTCAGTTGCAGCATTGGGATTGCGTTCTACCCAATGCACGGAGACAACTTAGACGCGCTGCTGCTTTCTGCAGATATCGCCATGTATCAAGCGAAGAAACAGCGTAATGCGTACAGTCTGTTTAATCAGGAGATGCAAGCAAGTCATCTGCATAAGATGAAAGTCGAGCAACGTCTGAGGCTTGCGATTGAGAAGCAAACGCTGTTTATGGCTTATCAACCGCAGTTAAACATCAATGGCGAGATTTATGGTGTTGAGGCGCTTGTTCGTTGGGAAGACGAGGAACTGGGCAAAGTGCCACCTAACGAATTTGTTCCTGTCGCTGAAAGCTCTGGTTTGATGGTGCGACTGGGTGAGTTGATCATCGAAAAGAGCCTTGAAGATATGGGCTTACTGACAACCCACCTTGCCACTCCAATTCAGATGTCGATCAATATTTCCGTCAAGCAGTTCCTGCACGCCAAATTTATAGAGCGCTTGATGGCGGCGATGGACAAATACCATCTTGATTGCAATAGAATCACGTTAGAAATTACCGAGAACTTGTTTATCGAAGATCTAGAAAAGTTCTCTCCGACTTGCGAGCGCTTGCACGCTTTGGGCTTTAAGATTTCATTGGATGATTTCGGAACGGGCTACTCGTCACTAAGCATGTTGAGAACATTGCCGATTGATGAAGTTAAAATTGACAAGAGCTTTGTCGACAATATTGAGCACGATAAAAAAGCGCTGAATATGGTGAAAAACATCATCGCTATTGGCAAAAACTTCGAAATGAAAGTCTTAGCTGAAGGGGTCGAAACGCAACGCCAACGCGACCAATTAGAAGCGTGTGGCTGTGATTTGATTCAAGGTTATTTCTACTCCAAGCCACTCTCTTTTGACCAACTTGTTAGCTATGTGAAAGACAATAAAGGAGAAAAAGCCATCATAGATTAACGATGGCTTTAGTGATGTCGGTTTTAAACCACGATTTCCGTTTATTTCTGCATTTCTTGGTACATCACCTCAACAAGCTCGCCTTTCGGGTCGCCCGACAATTCCCAAGTAAAAATGCCACCTAAGTTCGCCTGTTTCGCCCAATTTGCTTTGGCTTTGATCGAGCGTTGATCTTCGTAAGAGATAAAAACTTTCTTTTCAGGATTCCACAAGTACGGCGCTTGGGATTGCTCATCATAGTTGTACTCGTAGCCCTGCTTCGCTCCATAGTTCTTCACTAAATCCCAGAACATGAAATAGCCGTTCTCACCCGTACCAAACTGCGCTCCTTGCTCGGATACAAGATCTTGTGTTGGTAAGCCACCCGAAAAATCTTTAGTACCTTGCCAGCCACGCCCATAAAATGCAGCGCCAATCACCAGTTTTTCACTTGGAATACCCAGCTCGATCATTTGGTTGATAAACACGTCTGCGCCCATGCCCCACCAGCTTCTCTCTGTCGCGTGCAAGTTTGTAGTATGGCCAGTTTGTTGCCCCCACCCACCAAGAAAGTCATACGTCATCGCAAACATATTAGTTAAGTACGGTTCTGCCGCTTTCCAATCGATACCGGCCGCTTTTGGACCAACGCCTACCGCCGTAGAGAGTTCGTATTCACGTTTGGTTTGATTTGTGAGTTCATCTAACTCTGCACGCATGGTTTTCACCAAGTAGGTAAACGCCTCACGCTCAGACGCTTTTTGTTCATCAGAAAGCTTGGTATCTGGGTTCCAAGGCGACGTTGTTAAACCGCCACCGCCTGGGTATTCCCAATCCAAATCAATGCCATCAAAGAAATCATATTGAGCAATCAACTCAACGGCACTTTTTGAGAATTGATCCATCGCTTGTTTGTTTTTCGCCATAGCATGGAACGGTTCGGACATTGTCCAGCCACCAAAAGAAGGAAGAATTTTGAGATCAGGATGTTGTTTCTTCATTTCGGCAAGTTGAGCGAAGTGACCTTTGTATGGCACGTTAACTGAGACAGCGCCAAAGTTCTTTTCCAGTGCCGCTTCGGTATCGACAATGATCGCCGTATAGGGATCTTTTCCTTCGCATTGTTTAGCTACTAGGTTTTGCACCGTTTCAGAAGCACCGGTATGAGGACCGCACATACTGAGAAACGCGTAAATCACATGTGTCAGTTTATCGGCGGGAATATCTTTCACCGTGTATGGGTTTTCTGCGTTCGCGTACTGCCAATCCGCAAAGTAACCCGCTACGACTTTTTGCTCGGCGTGCGCCGCACCAGTTATCCCCATAATTAGTGCAGCAAGAAGTGTCTTTTTCATTGTTTTCTCCAGAGTAGGTGTACAAATTTAAAGCTACTCCTAGAGAATATTTTTAACTTGAAAACGAAATCAGGCTGCGAGTCATTTATAAATCCTCGCCGCCTGATTACATAAGTTGCATATTATTTGTGCTAACTCTCAGATGCCGCGTTGCCGTGCATCTGCTCATCCAAGTTCAATACTGTCAAAGCGTTGCTTACACTGGTAGCAATCACGTCGATTGCACCGGTACGTAACGCACCAAGTAATGCAAGCGGTTTACTGTTTTCAGCAGCGATAGCAATCACTTCTGCGATTGGCCGAAACTCTTCAATTCCAAGGCCAATGACACGGTCACTCATTACGGTGTTGGCAACGTTACCGTGAATATCAAAGAAGTCATAACCCGCAAAGTCTCCTACTACGCCTTGTTTTAGTCGAGATTGAACCACTTCATCTGGTGTAAACCACCCTAGATCGACCATGTAGCTGTTTTCGCTCATATCACCAATACCGACTAAAGCGACATCGGCTTTACGTGCCAAATCGAGCGTTTGTTTGACGGTTGCATTTTGCATGAACGCCATTTTTTGCTCGCGGTTTTCTGCATAAGCCGGCGCGTAAAGCGTTTCGGACGTTCCGCCGTACTTTTTAGCTAACTGACGACAAATGTGGTCAGCATTGTACATACCACCACGTGGGTGAATACCGCCGATACCACACACAAATTTGCAGTCTCGTGGGGTGATCACCCCAATATGATGAGCAACAGAAGAGACGTTACGCCCTTGTCCAACGGTCACCACCATGCCGTTTTTAAGCGTACTGGTGAGATAATTGGATACTAATCCCGATACCTGCAGTCGCTGCGCTTCTTCATTCGGCTGGTCAAGAGCGACAAGCGCGCGCTTTACGCCAAATCGCTCGATCAAACGTTGCTCAATCTTGGCGCTGAATACCGGGTGATATTTAACGGTGATTTCAACGATGCCCTCATCACGCGCTTGTTTGAGCATTCGTCCTACCTTCGCGCGTGAAATGGCAAATTTTCTCGATATCTCTTCCTGAGTCGCACCGTCCTGATAGTAGGCAACGGAGATCTCTGTCAACAAATCCGTGTTTTCAATGGAAATATCTTGGTTAGAACTGCTCATGTTTACTCTCGTCGTTTAAGAGGCCCGACATTGTATGCAATAAGTGAGCATCTGCTCATTGACTTAGCATATGTTCTCCATCAATTTAAACGCAACATTTGCTCACTGCAATAACATTTTCTCAGTACAGTTTTTTGCTATTTCTAACAACGCTCAAGCATTGAGCAATAAGGGCAAACGTTTATTTGGGTTAACCGCTAAACACACAGTAAAAAAACGTTGATGAAGTTCACTATAAGTCGATTTCACCGATTGACTTTCGGCATAGATAGGATAAATATGAACACATCATTTACTCAGCTATCGATCAAATGTTCATAGCATTTGTTCGGTAACGAAATTTTCCGTAGTTGGCTGAGCAGATGTCTCATTAAACGCGATGAGACGATTAGCTAACTCGCTTGCAAATGCACAAGCTGTGGCAACAAAAACCACGCTTAAGCCCATTTATATAGGATGATCGATTATGAGCAACAAGTTAGAGCAACTTCGTAAACTAACGACTGTAGTAGCAGACACTGGTGAAATTGATGCAATCAAAAAGTACCAGCCAGAAGACGCAACAACTAACCCTTCTCTTATCCTAAAAGCAGCTCAAATCGCAGAGTACGCACCTCTAATCGATGCTTCAATCGAATACGCTAAAGCACAGAGCAACGATAAAGCTCAACAAGTTCAAGACACTTGTGACATGCTTGCAGTAAACATCGGTAAAGAAATCCTAAAAACTATCCCAGGTCGTATCTCTACAGAAGTTGATGCTCGCCTATCTTACGATATGGAAGGCAGCGTAGCGAAAGCACGCCAACTAGTGAAAATGTACAACGATGCTGGCATCACTAACGACCGCATCCTTATCAAACTGGCGTCTACTTGGGAAGGTATCCGCGCAGCTGAAATCCTAGAGAAAGAAGGCATCAACTGTAACCTGACTCTTCTATTCTCATTCGCTCAAGCGCGTGCTTGTGCAGAAGCGGGCGTATTCCTAATCTCTCCATTCGTTGGCCGTATTATGGACTGGTACAAAGCGAAAGAAGGCCGCGACTTTGAAGCATCAGAAGATCCAGGCGTACTGTCTGTAACTAAGATCTACAACTACTACAAAGAGTACGGCTACAAAACGGTAGTAATGGGCGCAAGCTTCCGTAACATCGGTGAGATCCTAGAACTTGCTGGTTGTGACCGTCTAACTATCGCTCCTGCTCTACTTGCAGAACTAGAAGCTGCAGAAGGTGAAGTGGTTGAGAAGCTAGTTGATTCTAAAGGCGCAGCTGAGCGTCCAGCACCAATGACTCACGCAGAGTTCCTATGGGAACACAACCAAGACCCAATGGCTGTTGAGAAACTGGCAGAAGGCATCCGCAACTTCGCAGTTGACCAAGGCAAACTAGAAGCGATGATCGAAGCTAAGCTTTAATTGCTTACCAAGAGCGAGTAGCCCGTCTACTCGCTTTTAGCATCAGCGCTCATTCAAGATTTTCTATTTGAACTTGTTTAGACGAGTTCCCTCTATTTAAACACTTATCGAGAAGTAATCACTATGGATCGTAAATACCTAGCAAATGCAATCCGTGCGCTAAGCATGGACGGTGTTCAACAAGCTAACTCTGGCCACCCAGGCGCACCTATGGGTATGGCTGATATCGCTGAAGTTCTTTGGCGTTCTCACCTAAACCACAACCCATCAAACCCTGAATGGGCAGACCGCGACCGTTTCGTACTTTCAAACGGCCACGGCTCAATGCTAATTTACTCTCTACTGCACTTGAGCGGTTACGAGCTATCTATCGATGATCTGAAAAACTTCCGTCAGCTTCACTCTAAGACTCCTGGTCACCCAGAGTACGGCTACGCGCCTGGTATCGAGACAACAACGGGCCCTCTAGGCCAAGGCATCACCAACGCTGTTGGTATGGCAATGGCTGAGAAAGCGCTAGCAGCGCAATTCAACAAAGAAGGCCACGACATCGTTGACCACTTCACTTACGTGTTCATGGGCGACGGCTGTCTAATGGAAGGTATCTCGCACGAGGCTTGCTCTCTTGCTGGTACGCTAGGCCTAGGCAAACTGATCGCATTCTGGGATGACAACGGCATCTCTATCGACGGTCACGTTGAAGGTTGGTTCTCTGACGATACACCTAAGCGTTTCGAAGCTTACGGCTGGCACGTAATCCCAGCAGTAGACGGTCACGATGCTGACGCAATCAACGCAGCAATTGAAGCGGCTAAAGCAGACCCACGCCCTACTCTAATCTGTACTAAAACGATTATCGGTTTCGGTTCTCCTAACAAGTCTGGTTCTCACGACTGTCACGGTGCGCCACTAGGTGCAGAAGAAATCGCAGCAACACGTAAAGAACTAGGTTGGGAGCACGGTCCTTTTGAAATTCCGCAGGAAGTCTACGCAGAATGGTCAGCGAAAGAAACAGGCGCAGCTAAGGAAGCAGCGTGGAACGAGAAATTTGCAGCTTATGAAGCAGCGTACCCTGAGCTGGCAGCTGAATTTAAACGCCGCGTAAACGGTGAACTTCCAGCTGAGTGGGAAGAGAAAGCAAGCCAAATCATTGCTGATCTTCAAGCAAACCCAGCAAACATTGCGTCACGTAAAGCATCTCAAAACGCTCTAGAGGCATTTGGTGCTCTACTACCTGAGTTCATGGGCGGCTCTGCTGACCTAGCGCCTTCTAACCTAACCATGTGGTCTGGTTCTAAGTCTCTAGAAGCGAACGACTTCTCTGGTAACTACATCCACTACGGTGTACGTGAATTTGGTATGACTGCTATCATGAACGGTATCGCACTACACGGTGGTTTCGTTCCTTACGGCGCAACATTCCTAATGTTCATGGAATACGCTCGCAACGCAATGCGTATGGCTGCTCTGATGAAAATTCAGAACATCCAAGTGTACACACACGATTCTATCGGTCTTGGCGAAGATGGCCCAACTCACCAACCAGTTGAGCAAATGGCGTCTCTACGTTTGACTCCAAACATGAACACATGGCGTCCATGTGACCAAGTTGAGTCTGCTGTAGCATGGAAACTAGCGATTGAACGTAAAGATGCACCAACAGCACTTATCTTCTCTCGTCAAAACCTAGCGCAACAACCACGTAGCGCTGAGCAAGTTGCAGACATCGCGAAAGGTGGTTACATCCTGAAAGACAGCGATGGCAAACCTGAGCTAATCCTAATCGCAACAGGTTCTGAAGTTGAGCTAGCAGTGAAAGCCGCTGAGCAACTAACCGCAGAAGGTAAGAAAGTACGCGTTGTTTCAATGCCATCAACAGATGCATTCGACAAACAAGACGCAGCTTACCGTGAAGCAGTTCTACCATCAGACGTAACTGCACGTATCGCTATTGAAGCGGGCATCGCAGATTTCTGGTACAAGTACGTTGGTTTCGACGGTCGCATCATCGGTATGACAACGTTTGGTGAATCTGCGCCAGCTGACCAGTTGTTCGAAATGTTTGGTTTCTCTGTAGAAAACGTAGTGAACACAGCAAAAGAACTACTAGCGTAATTGCGTTAAAAGATAATCAGTTTTCTCTATTGCGAATTTGAAAACTGAAAAGCCCCGCCAGAAATGGCGGGGCTTTATTTTATCTCGAATTTGTTTGAGATGTTTGGCGTCGCTGAAAAGCAGCTTTACGACTGCTTATCTTCAAATCGAATCGCAAGCTGATAGAAATCCTGTACTTGTTCTTTCAACTGACGGCTGTTTTGCTCAACAGAATGCGTAGCTGCTAAGTTTTGCTCTGCGGTCGACGCAATAGAATGAATGTGTTGGTTTACATCGCTAGATAGCTTTAATTGGTTGTTCGCCGCTTCTGCCACATCAACCATCAAGCCACTCATGCTTTGCATCATCTGTTCAACTTCAGACAAACGCAGCGCGCTTTGCTCAGCAACTTGAGAACAGGCATCGGTTTGCTCTTTGTTTGCCAAAATATCTTTCTGCCAACCTTCTATCGTCGAAAGCATGGCGGAGATAGACGCTTGAATTTGCTCCGTCGCATTCGACGTACGTCCAGACAGTGCGCGAACTTCATCAGCAACAACAGCAAAACCACGACCTTGCTCACCTGCCCTTGCTGCTTCGATCGCCGCGTTCAGCGCCAGCAAGTTGGTCTGCTCTGCAATACCACCGATTTCAACCATCAAATGATTCACTTTCTGTGCCTGATCGCTCAGTTGATACGTCGTTTCCGTCGCTTTTTCAGCTTGAAGACTCAATTGCGCTAGATTGGTATGCGTTTGATCGATCGTCTCTTTGGCCATCATGCATGACTTCAAGGTGTCATCAATCAGCATATGCGCATCGTTGGTGCTTGAAGATACCGAATTCGCTGAAGATTCCACTTCTTGCGTCGCATCTCGCACGCGCCGAATATCACTGTTTTGTTGGTTCAATGCGGCTGAAACCTCGGCCGTTGTTTGACTGAGTTCTTCAGCGCAATTTTGCAGTGGCAGCGCCGAGTCGGTCATTCTTCCCAAGACGGTTCGAATCCTTGCAGACAACATTTTGATATGGAAATCAGCAATCGAAAATGCGCTATTGCCTGAATAGATCAAACGGCTCACGCTGTCATACTGCTTTTGCAGCTTTTTGAGCTGTTGAGGTGTATCAATCAACTCTTGGCGGAACAATAACGCTAAAACGCTCGCTGGTAATGCACTTGCAAGCCAAGCAAGCGGACCTTCAACAGATAGTGCGTACGCTGCGGCAGGTGCAGTTAATGCACCAAGTAGAATCGCATAGCGAACCGTTTCGTTAATTTTTAACGACCAGGTTCTACCCGCTTTCTCGGCGGCTAGCATCCCCTTGTAAGCTTTTGCAGCAATATCCACCCATTCACGCTTAGGCTTAACGCGCACAGATTGATAACCGACAACTTGGTTTTTTTCATAGATAGGCGTCACGTAGGCATCTACCCAGTAATAACCGCCAGATTTGGTGCTGTTTTTAACCATACCTCGCCACGCTTTGCCTTCTTTAAGGCGTGCCCACATATCACCAAAAGCGGCTTTAGGCATGTCACTATGACGGACGATATTATGATTCTGACCGACTAACTCCTCGTGCGTGTATTCTGCAACGCGACAAAACGCGTCATTACAATAAGTAATAACACCTTTTAAGTTAGTGGTCGAAACGAGTTCTTCAAGTTCTCCGACGAGGGTTTCTTGAGCTTTCTGAGAAAAATTGGCTGACATAGACGATACTTCTATAATTTTTATTAGTTTTCGGCGAGATGTATACAGGATTATTGTTTTTATTACAAAATGTTAGATAAAAAGTATTATCAATACGACATTTTTAGTGTGGGAATTATCATCACTGGCAGAAATTTGCGCGTCACCAGTCAAAATTTGAGCTAATAAACAAAAAACTCAGCGTTCAGATGCTGAGTTTTTCTGTGACTGGTTGAAAGTTAGGCTATTTGGGATTCTGTTTTGTTATCCGTTTTCATCGCAAAGATCACAATCACGAGCAATACGAACGGAAGAACGTACAAGTTCAGGTTTTGCCAACCGACTGTCGATTCAAGCCAGCCAGAAAGTAAGGCAGTAATGGTGACACAGCTGAACACGAAGAACTCATTAAACGCCTGCGCTTTGCTGCGGTTTTTCGCTTCGTAACTTTGGCTAAACAGCCCCGTTGCAGCGATAAACATGAAGTTCCAACCTACGCCCAACAAAACTAAGGCAAGGCTAAAGTGCCAAATGGACACACCATGAATGTTAATCCCTATACAAGCAATGAACAGCACGCCACCCGCTAGGATCATTTTCTTTGCGCCGAACTGCTCAATTAATCGACCAGTAATAAAGGCTGGAGCGAACATGCCGAGCACATGCCACTCAATCACACCTGCGGCTTTGTCGAAATCGAAACCACAACCAATCATCGCCAGAGGCGTCGCTGTCATTAGAATATTCATCACCGCATAAGCCACCATTGCCGCTAACACCGCAATCATAAAGTTCGGGCGTCTTATGATGTCACGAATAATATCTGCTTTAACATGCGACAGCTGAGTATGCGCTGGCGGGAACCGAATCGTTTGAAGCAATACAAGCGCGGTGATGTAGAGAACAATCAGGACAGAAAAAGCACTCGTATATAAACCATCGTCTGACCATTGTTGCGAATACACCGCTAAATTCGGACCGAGAATAGCCGCTAATACCCCACCCGCCATAGATATTGAAATTGCTCTGTGTCTTGCCGATTCTTCACACACTTCTATTGCAGCAAAACGATAGAGCGTACCAAAACCGATTCCGACACCGAGCAAAAACGTAGAAAAACAGAATAGATAAAAGGTTTGTTGGCTTAACGCGTACGTCGCCAAACTTGCGCCCACGATGCCGATGAGGTTACCTAGACTAAAGCCCAAACGACGACCGAGTTTCCCCATAATCAATGATGCAGGTATCGTTGCCGCCATTAAACCGAGAAACTGCAGTGCGACAGGCAAAGTAATAAAGCTCGGTGACGGGGCAAGTGTTTTGCCAATGAGCGCGATCACCGAGATCAAGAGAATGTTTCCTGTCATCAAAAGTGCTTGGCACAACGATAACAACCATACGTTACGATTCAAATCCATTTCCTTTGGTTAAAATTCCTTCAAACACCATATAGGAAAGACCGCGTAATAGAAAGAGATGCGATTAATTCTCAATAAAAAGAGCCAGAGACATAGTGCCTCTGGCTCTTTAAGTACTCGCTTGTTAAAATGTTCTTGCTGCTGAGCTTATTTGCTACGGCGCACTTTTACTGCTTCAGAAAGCTGACGAAGTACCGTTTCCGTATCGTCCCAGCCGATACATGCATCAGTAATCGACTGACCGTAAGTTGCCACTTTACCATCCACTAAATCTTGGCGGCCTTCAACCAAATGAGACTCGATCATCACGCCAAAGATTGCATCTTCACCACCAGCGATTTGCTCTGATACATCATCAGACACTAGCATTTGACGTTTGAACTGCTTAGAGCTGTTCGCGTGGCTAAAATCGATCATCACTTTCTTTGGTAGACCTGCCGCGTCCAACTCGTCTTTGATTTGAGCAACGTGTGCTGCACTATAGTTTGGTTCTTTACCACCACGTAAAATGATGTGGCAGTCTGGGTTACCTGCGGTTTCAACAATCGCTGAATGACCGTACTTCGTTACCGATAGGAAATGGTGAGAAGCACTTGCAGAGCGAATAGCATCACTCGCGATTTTAATGTTACCGTCAGTACCGTTTTTGAAACCAACTGGGCAAGAAAGACCAGAAGCAAGTTCGCGGTGAACTTGCGATTCCGTCGTGCGTGCACCAATCGCGCCCCAGCTGATCAAATCCGCCACGTATTGAGGCGTGATCATGTCTAGGAATTCACTCGCTGTCGGTAGGCCCATATCAGTAAGGTCCAAAAGCAGCTTACGTCCAATACGCAGACCGTCATTTAGCTTAAATGTGTCGTTCAGGTATGGGTCGTTGATCAAACCTTTCCAGCCTACTGTCGTGCGTGGTTTTTCAAAGTAAACTCGCATCACAACTTCCAGTTGCTCACCAAGTTCATCACGCAACACTTTCAGCTTTTTGCCGTATTCAACTGCAGCTGCAGGGTCATGGATAGAACAAGGACCAACGATCACAAGTAAACGATCATCTTTTCCTTCAAGAATATTGTGAATGGCATTACGGCAATCAAAAGTGGTCGAAGAAGCGGTTTCGGTCGCTGGGAACTTCTCTAGAACTGCAACAGGGGGCAATAACTCTTTTACTCTATTAATTCTTACATCATCAGTTTGAAACATTACTTCTACTTCCTGGTTGTTATTTCCGACCCAATTTTTGCCAACTGTACTCATTGCAACATTGTTCACAAAGCGAGCAGCAACAAGGGCTCCGGTGATTATCTGTCTATCGTTCCAATTAACTTATCGGCTTCCCCATAGACTTGCAATCACTTTTTGCAAATAAATGCAAACAAATTACAACCGTTAACTATCTCGCACAACGTAAAATAATATTTACACAAAAAGGTTCAAAATAATCATCAATTTTCTTATGACACTAAAAATCTTTACTACAATGTAAGAAATATCAGAAGTTTGTGAGGTGTTGTTGGGTAATAAATGTTGATCAAGTTCAAAGATATTGTTGCTTGATGTGAAATCATTAGAATATTGAACTAATTTCTTATAAACACTGGTTTTTTCTAAATTTTTGATAAAACAAAGTAGAAGTTAATATGCAATCAATACAAGGAAACATTATGAACAAAGTAGCAATTGCAGTAGCAGCAGTGGTAGCTGGTAGTAGCGCGCTTTTAAACTCTGCTCAAGCTGAAATGTATATCGGGGGCAAAGTGGGCATGACTACACTTGACGATGCTTGCTATCTAAATAGCCCTTGTGATGATGAAGCTTTTGGTGCCGGACTACATATCGGTTATGACTTTACCGATTTCATCGGTCTAGAGTACGGTGTCGATTTCTTAGGCGACTACAAAGCGAACTTTAAATCAGGAGCTAGTACAGTTGATACGATCGACGGCAATTTAACGGCTTTAACACTTGCACCTAAATTCAACTGGCATCTAAACGATTCTTGGAACTTATTCGCTAAGATCGGTGGTGCGTACATGATGTCTGAAGACGAAAAAGATTTCGTTGCAACAGGCTCACTAGGTGCTGAATATTCGATTGATAGAAACTGGAGTGTTCGCGCTGAGTACCAACGTTACCAAGATATGTCGGATGACGTTTGGGACGATATGGACGCAAACTTCTTCGGTATCGGCGTTAACTACAAATTCGCAGCTGCGCCAGTGGTTGCTGCTGTTGTAACAGAAGAAGTAGTTGAGCCAGATCCAGAGCCAGTACTAATGAGCAAAGTTCACAAAGAAGAGTACGGTACAGGCACGTTTGAGTTCGACAGTGCGAAACTTACTGAGTCTGTTTCTGAACGTCTAGACAACTTTGTTTCATTCCTAAACGAATACCCACAAGCTCAAGTTGAAATCACAGGTTACACTGATAGCTCAGGTCCTGCGGCTTACAACCAAAAACTGTCTGAGCGTCGTGCTCAAGCTGTGGCAGATTACATCACTGGCGCTGGTATCGATGCTGATCGCCTAACAGTGAAAGGTATGGGTGAAGAGAATCCAGTCGCTGACAACAGCACTCGTGAAGGTCGTGAGAAAAACCGTCGCGTAGAAGTTGTGGTTCCTTCATTCGAATACCAAGAGATGGTTCAACCATAATCTGAATGTTCACACATTCTCATCAAAAGGGGTGCGCTTGCACCCCTTTCACTTTCAGTATTTTGGGATTTTTATGATGGAAATAAAATCAAGAAATGGAGATTCAAGCATCGTCCATCGATAGTAAGCACTTATCTCTTCGGATAAAAAATGAGATTATTTCCTTCGACCATGACACAGTCCATCCCCGCAGAATGAGCCGCACGTTTACCCAATTCTGTATCTTCAAAAACCAGACAGTTTTGCGCGTCAATCCCTAATCTATCTGCGGCTAATAGAAAAGTATCCGGACAAGGTTTGTGATTTTCGACATCACTAGCCGTCACAACGGCATCAAGCTTGTCGATCAACCCTGCATGACTGAGCAGACGCATCGCACTTTCTCGCTGACTTCCCGTCCCGACCGCAATTTTCTTTTGGCCTAAATATTCTTCAAGAACAATGCCAGTGCACTGGATGACCTCGCCCTGCAATTCCATCGCGGCAAACGTCTCCATTTTGAATTTTGAAACCGTTTGAGGATCTAGAGATAACCCATAATGACGATTCAACTCAGCAACAATTTTAAAACTCGGCATTCCGCCTAAGCTGTGTAACCACTCCTGACAAAACGGAAAATCAAATCGGTCAGCCGTTGCTTGCCAAGCCGCAAGGTGGGCAGGCATGGTATCAATCAAGGTACCATCCATATCAAAGATGAATCCTTCGTATGGCCTAAAATCAATCGTGCTCATGTCTTTTCTTCTATTTGTACATCTGTAGTGTTAATTTATCAGCTCTTTCAATCGTCCTTATCGGCATTTGCTTATCATGCTCAAAATTTCGAACTCCGTCACACTTCAAGAATGGGAAATACAATTAACGCCCATTAGAGCTCAAGGAAATGGCGGACAGAACGTTAACAAGGTAGCGACTGCCATACATCTGCGCTTCGATATACACCATTCAAGTTTACCGGAATTCTACAAAGAGCGATTACTTGCACTTTCTGATAGCCGTATCACTAAAGATGGTGTGGTGATCATTAAAGCGCAACAGTTTCGCACACAAGAAAAAAACAAAGAGGATGCGCTAAATCGCCTACAAGAGTTGATTAAAGCTGCCGCCTTACAAGATAAGAAGCGCATTAAAACAAAACCAACCCGCGCTTCACAACGCCGCCGACTTGATAGTAAGAACAAGCAGGGGGCAAAAAAACAGCAACGTAAAAAAGTGCTGTATTAAGGCATGTCATTTTCACAACATGTTAGTTGAACAACGTTTGCTAGCCCTTGGAAATCTGATTGGATTTCTCTTTTTTAGTCACTTATTCAGGAAACAACAATATGACTATTAGGCAAAAACTCTACTTCCTCGGAGTTATCGCCATTTTAGGCATTGTGACCCTTTTGGGTACCTCATCTCATTTCGCAAATCAGAGCAATGAACTCAACCACGCAGTAAAACTTGTCGGTGATTTAGAAATACGCTTACTCAACTTGCGACGCAATGAGAAAGACTTTTTACTTCGCAGCAATGTCAAATACTTAGATAAATTTGATAGCAATGTTGATAAGTTTTTAAGCACCGAGAAAGAGCTCGCTCAAATCCTAAACCGATACGACCTACCGTCAAGTCAGCGTTTCAAGCAGGATTTACTCGCTTATCAAAAAGGTTTCCAAGCATTAGTTTCCGCTTCTCAAAAGTATGGCCTAGACAAAGAAAGTGGCATTCTTGCGCGTTACGAAAACCTGCTACTTGAAGCAAAGAAAAGCGCCGACCATCAGCAAATCCTTTCTCTTATCCAGTTTGATAATGCGGTGAAAGTGGGCGAATTTGACGCAAGCAAACTGTCTGACCTATACGTCTCAGAACTGTTAGAGTCAGCGAAACAACTTGCAGCTCAAAAACAAGTCATTGGTGTGGCGTACAACAAAGGTTTACTGGGCGAAACTCGCGCGCTATCTCACGCCGTGGAAGAGCAGTTTGAAGCTTTCTCATCATCGATTGATTCTGCCGCAACCCAACGCGATGAAAAAATGGCAAGCATCAAGCAAGCCATTACTGCGTTCATCTTAGTAGTGATTTTTGCGCTGATTTGGCAAATTTCTCGCTCTATCAACGTTCGTGTTGGCAGCTTGCTAGCAACGATTAAGAACATCAGCGAAAGCAATAACATGGGCTTGCGCTCTGATCTTGCTGGTAAGGATGAACTGTTTGATATCAGCCACCATCTCAACGATCTGCTCGAAAAGCTAGAGCGTTTGATCCACAACACACAAGAAAAATCGATGCAGTTAACAGCGAGCACGGACAACATGCATCGTGAGCTTGAAGGTGTTATGGAACAGTTCCACGCACAAACTGATCACACCGCCTCTATGGCGACGGCCGTGCAGCAGATGGTTGCCACTATCGGTGAAATTTCTGAAAGCACATCGGTTGCGGTTGAAGGTGTTCACCAAGCCGCGACTAACGCCGAACAAGGTCGCTCTGTCGTAGAAATGACCGTGACGAATGTTGGTCAGCTGACGGGTATCCTATCGAACAGCCAACAGTCTATCGGCTCATTGAACCAACACGTCGATAAAATTGGCGGTGCGGTGAACATCATTCAAGACATTGCTGAACAAACGAACTTGCTTGCACTTAACGCGGCTATAGAAGCGGCTCGTGCGGGTGAGCAAGGACGTGGATTTGCCGTGGTTGCAGATGAAGTTCGCGCTCTTGCGAGCCGTACACATCAATCCACGGAAGAGATCACGCGAGTTGTGATGGACATCCAAGCGCAGATGTCGATGGTGGTTTCCGATATTGATCAATGTAACGAACAAGGTCAGCAAACCCTGAGTGCATCTGAACAATTAGACGCAAGCCTCCAGCAAATCATCACGGACATGCACGCTATTCAAGGCAACTCAGAGCGCATTGCTTCTGCGATTGAAGAGCAAGGCATTGTGATGAACCAAGTTAGCGACTCAATCACTGAGCTGAACGTTATCTCTGAAAACAACATGCACTCCGCGCAAGAATGTTTGCATGAAGTGAACTCAGTGTCGGCTCAAGCACACGATATGGATGAAGCGGTAGCCGAGTTTAAGACTCGCTTAAAGTAATCTACTAGTAGATTCTTTAATCCAATAAGAAAGCCCGAAGCGAATGAATGCTTCGGGCTTTTTGTTTTCTATCTAGGCTCAGTATCAACTCAACCCAAATCGTGTCGGTAGTTATTCATCATCAAGCGGAACAAGCTTTGTATTGCCACCATGAATCTTCTCACGTTGTCTTTGTACCAGAGCGTAGAAGCCCGGAATCAAGAACGTACCAGCAAGAAGCACACACAATAGACCACCAATCAGAGACACCCCGAGCGAGTTTTGGCTCACATGACCCGCGCCAGCGGCGAAGATCAACGGGAAAATCCCCAAGATAAACGACCAAGACGTCATGTTCACCGCACGGAAACGTAGCGTACCACCTTTTACGGCTGCGTCATCGATGGCAACGTCTTTCTCTTCACGCTCTTGCTTCGCGAACTCCACAATCAAAATGGCGTTCTTCGCGGCCAAGGCTATAAGGAGAACGAGACCAATCTGAGCGTACAAGTTTAATGGCGTACCCGTTAAGTTCAGCGCGAGGAAGGAGCCTAGCGTTGCAACAGGTACCACCAAAATGATCGCCAGAGGAATACTCCAACTTTCGTACTGCGCCACCATGAACAAGTAAATGAAGATCAACGCCAACGCAAATGCGTAAATGGCTTGGTTACCAGCAAGCACTTCTTGGTACGCCATGCCCGTCCATTCGTAGGTATAGCCCTGTGGTAGAACTTCTGCAGCAACACGTTCCATCGCTGCAATTGCATCACCACTTGAGTAACCCGGAGCTGGTTGGCCTTGAATGATGGCACTACGGTACATGTTGTATCGCCATGCCACATCAGGTTGGAATACTTGCTCGTAGCTGACTAGCGTCCTTAGTGGCACCATTTCCCCCATCGAAGAGCGAACATGGAAACGTTCCAAATCTTGCATGCCACTACGGTGTTGGCTGTCCGCTTGCATGGTTACACGGAAGTTCTTACCAAACATGGTGAAGTCATTCACGTAAAGCGAACCTAAGTTGCCTTGCAACGTTTGGAAGATAGACGACAGCGAAATGCCAAGTTGTTGCGCTTTCTCGCGGTCAATATCCACATAGTAATGCGGTACGTTCGCGCGGAATGTACTAAAGGTGTACGCGATCTCAGGAGCTTGGTTTGCTGCCTGAATCAGCTCCCCCATCACCATCGACAAGTCAGTGCGACTACGACCTAACGTATCTTCCAATACAAATTCAAAACCGGAAGCAGCGCCCATCCCCGGAACGGCAGGCGGCCCCATCGCAAACACAACAGCTTGAGGCAATTCCATCGCAGCTCGACCATTGATGCGAGCTGCTATCGCGTTGGCAGAATGTTCACCACCTAGCGAGTTACGCGTTTCCCAATCATGCAACTTGATGAACAGCGAAGCACCGTTTGACGCCGCAGCACCAGTCATAAACGAAAAGCCGTTTGCAACCGTTACGCCATCTACACCGGGTTCTTCCTCGATCATTTTCATCAAGTCGCTCGTCACCTCTTCTGTACGAGACAGAGAAGCAGAATCAGGCAACTGAACGTTGACCAACAAAATGCCTTTATCTTCTTGAGGAACGAATGCCGTTGATGTCGTCTTCGCGAAGAAAGACACCGCAGCAACCGCAACGATGAAGAACGTAACCAATAACAGAGATTTCTTAACAAGGAAGCCTGCAACTTGGCCGTAACGCGTAGTAACACGCTCTAGACCACGGTTGAATGCTTGGAACCAGTTAGCCGTGTTGCCGCCACCTTGTTTTAATACCAATGAACAAAGAGCCGGTGACAGCGTTAGCGCGTTGATTGACGAAATCACAACCGAAATACAGATCGTCAATGCGAACTGACGATACATAATGCCAGTAATACCCGGAAGCATCGCAACAGGTAGGAATACCGCCAACAGAACCAACGTTGAGGTAATGATTGGCCCAGTCACCTCTTTCATCGCTAGCAACGTTGCTTTACGAGGTGAAATGGTTGGATCTTTCGCCATCGTGGTATCAACGTTTTCGATAACCAGAATCGCGTCATCCACCACGATACCAATCGCGAGAATCAAACCGAACAAGGTTACCGTGTTGATGGTGAATCCAGTCGCTTGCATGATGGCAAACGTACCAATCAACGAAACTGGAATCGCGACCACAGGAATTAACGTTGCTCGCGCACTGCCCAAGAATAGGTAGGTTACGGCAATAACCAGTAGAATCGCTTCGACAAGTGTTTTTACCACGCCTTTGATCGACTCAGCGACGAACACAGTCGTGTCGTAGCTGGTTTCGTAAGTCATACCTTCAGGGAAGTTTTCGCTCAAGCGTTCAAGCAGTTCCATTACTGCTTTACCACTTTCTAATGCGTTTGCATCAGACTGAAGTGACAGAGCGACAATCGAAGCATCTTGCCCACGGAACTTACCGTTACCATCGTAGAACTTCTTACCCAGTTCAACACGAGCAACGTCTTTTAGATAAACCGTAGAGCCATTTGGATTGGCACGAAGAACAACGTTTTCAAACTCGCTCACACTTTCTAAGCGACCTTTCGTCACTAGGTTAAACTGCACTTCTTGCGGGTTATTGTACGGCGCGGCACCAACACGGCCAGCAGCAACCTGAACGTTTTGCTCCGCTAAAGCAGCATATACATCCGATGTCGTTAGCTTGAGGTTGGCCATTTTTTCTGGGTCCAACCACACGCGCATCGCGTATTCACCACCGCCAATTACATTTACTTCACTAATGCCTTTCGCACGCGCCAACTGATCTTTTACGTTCAAGTTGATGTAGTTAATTAAGAATTGGTCATCGTACTTGCCGTCTGGTGAATAGAAGTTCAGAACCATCAATAGGTCAGGAGAACGCTTTTTCACCGTCACGCCGACCATGCGCACTTCCTGAGGCAGTTTTGACTCAATCTGTGACACTCGGTTTTGCACGTTCACCTGCGCCATATCTGGGTCGGTACCAACATCAAACGTAACGTTTAAGCTGTACGAACCATCGTTAGCACTTTTCGAAGACATGTAAATCATGTTTTCTACGCCGTTCACCGATGTCTCTATCGGATCGGCGATGGCCTGTTCAACCACTTCGGCACTGGCACCAGTGTAGTACGCCGTTACGCTAACCGACGGTGGACTAATTTGCGGATATTCAGCCACTGGCAAAATCGCTAACGAAATGGCACCAGCCAACGTCAGGATGATCGAAATGACCAGCGCGAACTTAGGTCTTTGTATAAAGAAACGACTTAACATGTGACCTCCTACTGTTTGTCTTCAGTTGGAGTTTGAACACGCACTTCTACGCCATTACGAACACGCTGTAGACCTTGTGTGATAACAGCTTCACCTTTCTCAAGACCTTCGCGAATGATGATGCCCTGCTCGACTTGCGGGCCAAGTTCTACATTGCGACGCTCAGCGACGTTGCCTTCCGTTGTCACCATCACGAAGTCACCTTCTAGGTCAGTTTGCACCGCACGACGAGGCACGACGATGACATCTCGCGTGTTCTTATCACGTAAGTTGACTTTGATGTGCTGGCCAGGAAGCAGTTTGTGTTCTGGGTTTGGCACCAACGCACGCATAGCAATCGTGCCCGTTTTGGTATCAATACGGTTACCCAAGAAATCAAGCTGACCTAGGTGTTCGAAAAACTGGCCGTTTTCTAGCTCTAGTTGCACTTCCACACCGTTCGACTCGGCCGAACCATCGCCTTTAATTCGATCCATGCCCATCGCTAAACGCTCACGTTCACTGACGCTAAACGAAGTGTGCACAGGGTCTAGGCTCACGAGCGTCGTCAGCACACCTGAAGATGGAGAAACCAGATCACCAGTACTCACTTTAGTGTCGCTAATACGACCACTAAACGGCGCTCGGATTTGCGTGTACGAAAGGTTGACTTCTGCAAGTTTAAGCTGTGCATTCGCGGCTTCTAATTCCGCACGCGCGCCTAGCAATGTTGCTGTCAACGCATCAAATTCCGATTGGGAGATGCTGCCACGAGGAAGCAGGTTTTTCCCGCGTTGGTGGTCAAGCTCTGCCTTTTTAAGCGAAGCTTTTGCTTGTGCTAACGCTGCTTTCGCACTTGCCACTTGTGCTTCAAAAGAAGAAGGTTCAATAGAATAAAGAAGCTGACCTTTTTCTACCATTTGTCCTTCTTCAAAATGACGAGCTTGTAAATAGCCTGAAATCTGTGCTGTGATATTGGTATCTTCTACCGCTTCAATGCGACCGATATATGATTTACTCGGTTGGTAGTCGATTACCGTGACATCCTGAGTTACGACAAGAGGCGCTTGGCTCTCTCTTTGGGCATTATTCGCTTCTCCGCATCCTGCAAGGATAGCTGTAGCCGCCATTAATGCGACAAGTGGTTTCTTTTGCATGTATTTACCGTCTTTATGGAACAGGATATTGTTGAAAACACACTAACCTTACAGACAGTAGATTCCGAATTCTCCTACATAAATTGTGTAAAATGTTTCTAAATGTAATTAATTGAAACGAACCGAAATAAAGTTGATGCATTTGAAATCATTTTCAGATCTTCATTCACCCCACAATATAAGCAACCTCTAATTATCAATGTGATGTATGACTCATTCGTTTGCCAATTTTGACCAATAAACTCATCAATAAAGGCGGAATTGTTGCTTAGAGCTGAACAAACTCTCCCCGATTAACCATGAAAACGAATCGCTTTCACTGTAATGCTCGTATTTCGACTATTTTTTTAAAAAAAATGGGTTATCATTCAGATAATTCAAAGCCTTCGACCGAGAGGATGAGCATGATTTCTAAATGGGCGAAACGTTTTTACCAAATGGCTGAACTGGTGGCGTCTTGGAGTAAAGACCCTTCAACGCAGGTAGGTGCGGTGATCACTAAACAGAACCGCATTGTTTCTGTTGGCTTTAACGGTTATCCACACGGTGTTTCGGACAGTGTAGACACCGACGAACGTGAACTGAAATACTTAAAAACTCTGCATGCAGAAGAGAACGCAATTCTCTTTTCAAAACGCGATTTGGATGGTTGTGACATTTGGGTAACGCACTTCCCGTGCCCAAACTGCGCTGCAAAGATCATTCAAACAGGTATTTCGCGCGTTCACTGCCCAGAACAGTCTGAAGACTTTCTATCTCGCTGGGGAGATAAAATCCAAGTGAGCCAAGATATGTTTGATCAGGCGGGTGTTGAGGTAGATTGGCTACCGCTAGACGACATCAATTTCGAGGATAAAGACGTTCGTTAGTCCTTCCCAAAACTACAAAGCCCAGACACACAAATTGTCTGGGCTTTTTTGTATCGATGTCACCCATTCAATTGAATTGAGTGGGTGAACGTTCCATCAACCGTGTTTTTTAGCGGTAAGTTCAGCGATTTTTACAATCACAAGGACAGATTTTTCCATCATCTCTACAGAGATAAATTCATGGATACCATGAAAGTTGAAACCACCGGTGAAGATGTTAGGGCAAGGCAATCCCATAAAGGATAACCGCGCGCCATCCGTACCACCACGAATCGGTTTGATCAACGGTTCAACATCACACGCTTCCATTGCTTGTTTCGCTAATTCGATAATGTGAGGGTACGGCTCAACCATTTCGCGCATGTTGTAGTAACTGTCGGTAATGTTAAGTTCGACAGAACCGTGTTTCAGACCTGCGTTCATTTCATCGACAAGTTTTTGCATCAGCGCCTTACGTTCTTCTAACCCTTCACGGTCAAAATCGCGGATGATGTAACCAAGTTCACTGCGGGCGATACCCAATTCTCCCGATTTCAGATGGAAGAAACCCTCATACCCTTCGGTGGTTTCAGGGGTTTGGTCTGCTGGCATTTTAACTTGGAATTGCGCCGCTAAATTCATCGCATTGACCATTTTGCCTTTAGCCGTACCTGGATGAACGCTTACGCCATGGAAAATCACATCGGCGCTTGCCGCATTGAAGTTCTCATATTCAAGTTCGCCTTGTGGCCCACCATCGATAGTGTAAGCCCATTTCGCGCCAAACTTCTCAACATCAAACAAATCTGCACCACGACCGATTTCTTCATCCGGCGTAAAACCGATACAAATGTCACCATGAGGAATGTCTGGATTCTCAATCAACACCGCGATCGCAGACAAAATTTCTGCGATGCCCGCTTTGTTGTCCGCGCCAAGCAACGTTGTGCCATCGGTGGTAATCAAATTGTGGCCGTGTAGGTTGTGCAAGTCTGGGTACTGAACCGGAGACAACACTTCGTCTCCCAACCCAAGAGCAATATCGCCACCTTGATAGTCTTCAACAAATTGCGGATTTACATTCTTACCAGACGCATCTGGTGCAGTATCCATGTGGGCGATAAAGCCGATTGGTGGAACATCGTAATCAACATTCGACGGCAGTTTTGCCATCAAGTAACCGTGTTCATCTAAAGTCACATCGCTCAAACCAAGATCTAGCATCTCTTGTTTCAACAACTCTGCAAAAACGAGTTGGCCAGGTGAGCTTGGGCATTGGGCAGCATGGGGATTTGATTGGGTGTCAAACGTGACGTAGCGAAGGAATCTTTCGACTAAATGCTTCATATTTATTCTCATTGTTCTAAGCGATAAACACCAGACTACGCATCGCACTCAAACAAACCGGCAATACTAAGGTTTGCCGAACATGGGTAGCTTTGACGAATGAACTTCAATTACTCTAAATGAGTTCGGCTACCTAATGTTATTAAAATGCGAGGCCGCCTAGTGCCCGTAATAAACCTCACTCCATGTTACGCTCTTAGTTCAATAAGAATTTGCTTTGAATCATTTTTTCATCAGAAAGTCTCGGTTCAGCCTGGCATACATAACGATAACCATTTGTTTTCAATATGTTTAATCTTGGAGTTCTTCTGCTAACACTCGCCATTCTTTGACTTTATTGTGGAAGTGGATCCACTGTTTATCGGTCATCGACTTCGCTACGTTTAACATCAATTGATCCACTAACCCAAGGTTGTGATCGATATTCTCGGATAGTTGCTCGCTATAATAGCTTTCCGGCTCGAACAATAACTGCATAAATACTTGTTGATAGACAACACTGTTGGACTGATTTTCAAAAAGGTATTCCAACTCTTGATATATTGAAGCGCGATAATTTCGCCAAAGTGGACTATTCAAAATCGTTTGCTGGGAAATTTGTTTTGCGTACCGTTTTTGATCGCTATTCAATTCCCCAATCCATTCTTCCATCCACTCCTCAGTATTCTCTAAAATAATCTCTCTGATCTCTGCTTCGGTTTTATCCGCATATTTTGCGTTTCTTTCTTGATAGTCCTTTCGCACGTTTTGCAAAAACTCTTGTTGTTGCTTTGGCGTCAGTTGTAAGCTCAAAGAGAACAAATCTGGCGCCGATCTCGACACAATACGATCATAGTGCGCTTTCATTTTTTCTCGGTTTTGCTGCAAAAACGCGAGAGTAATATTGTTTGCGTTAATATTCTCAAGATCTTTTAAGTGATCGATATATAACGGCAATTCTTCTTTCTTATGCCAATCTGCTAATAGCAATAGTCGCTCTTCAAGCAACGTTTCTTGTTCATCGTTAAGCGATACGTAGTCATCTAAATATTCAATAACAAACCAATCGATATTGCTATATAGAAACTTTTTCGTACATCCGGCCAGTAAAATAACCAACAAGAACACGAATCCGTATTGAAGAACTTTATTGGATAAACTCGATAATTTAATCACTTATTCGTATTCCCTTTTCTATTGATTAAGTTCTATACTCAACTTGTATCACTTAATATTGCGGCAAACTTACGCCAGTGTGACAATTGCTCATTGCCACCCTCATAGTATATAGAGTTTGAAATTAACTTTTTGATCACAACTATCCGCAAAAAAGTGAGTTAAAGCGCATTTATCGGTCAATTTTTGTACCGAACAGCGCTCCCTATAACGGCATATTATTTGCATGGATGATTTTAGGATAGGTTATGGAGGCGAAGTATGGCAGCCGCTGAGCAACTTGATACCAGTGTAGAATATGAAATTCGATATTTCGAACAGGGGAAAATGCACAGTATGATCGTCGTCGCCGAAAATAAAAAGGTGGCGCATCAGTATTATCTGGAGTGCGGCAAGCACAACAGTGACTTGTATTCTATTCGCCCAGACAAATGAAAAAACCGCCATTAATGGCGGTTTTTTCATTTCTACTTTGCTAAAAATTATTTAATAATCAAAAGATAAGGTCGCAACACAGCGATGACAGCGTGATTATTTGATATCTCCGAAGCGCTCTAAGTAAAGTACCGTTGCCGCCGTGCGAGAAGGTACTTGAAGCTTCTTAAGTAGGCTCTTCATGTGTACTTTTACCGTCGATTCAGAAATAAATAAACGATCGGCAATCTGCTTATTACGGAAGCCTCTTGCCACCTCTCGCAGTATTTGCGTTTCGCGATCCGTTAGCGAATCAAAAACATCTTCATGATCAGAGCGTTCACTCAAATACTTGGCAACCTCTTGGCTGTATGCCTTGTCACCCTGATGGGCCTGTTTGAGTAGCTCAACAAGCTCATCCGGCTCTGTATCTTTTAACAAATAGCCATCCGCGCCACTGCGTACAATCGCTTCAATATCCGCAGGGCTGTCTGAAACGGTCAGAATAACAATCCTCGCCTCACAACCATCTGCTCGCAGCGCTTTTAACGTATCCAGCCCAGACATGCCTTTCATGTTGAGATCTAGCAGTACCAAATCGAGCTCAAGCTCATGCGCTTTTGCGACTGCATCTGCGCCATTGCTTGCTTCTGCAACGACTTCAAACTCTGGCTCAAAGCTCAGGAGTTGATGGATACCACGTCGCATCAGTGGATGATCATCCACCAGCATTACTTTACACACTGTCAAAGTTTACTTCCTTACTGTGTTGGAATTCGAGTTTTACGGTGCATCCTTTGTTTATTGATGCCTCAATCTGTAGATCGGCGTGCAGTCTCGCTGCTCGCTCTTGCATGATCGTCATACCGTAATGATTAATTTTTTCGTCCTGATGTTCAAAGCCTACCCCGTCATCGGAGACGGTTACTGTGACTTTCCCATCACAATCAAGACATTGAATATGTATATGGTCAGCTTGCGCATGCTTAATCGCATTCAGTGCCGCCTCTCTGATCAACTGTAGTAAATGGACTTGTTGATGCGCATCTAATTCCGTTGATGAAAGTCTATTTTTCAACGTAATTTTTGCCGTTGTTTGCTCATTAAGCGTTTCGACCATCTCTTGCAGCGCTTGGCCAAAACTGCCTTCTTTGATCGTCAGGCGGAATGTCGTTAACAGCTCACGTAACTGGGTATAAGCAGCCGACAAGCCCGTATCCAGCTCTGCAATCACTTGATTGGCTTGAGCAATGGCCTTTTCGTCAGGAAGATTTTTCACGCTTCTCTTTAATAAAGCGACCTGAATTTTCAAATAGGATAACGCTTGAGCCAAAGAGTCGTGAAGTTCGCGAGCAATGGTCGCGCGCTCTTCCATCAACAAAATTTGCTCTGCTTGACGCTGTGCGCGATTGTAGTACACCGCTCGCGAGAGAATTTGTACAAAGTTGTCAATTAGCGTCTCGTTCGGGCACGGTAAGCCTGCTTTCCAATATAGAGAACCGAGATGTTCGCCATCTAACGTTAAAGGTTCTGCATGACATTCATCATCACAATCATGGCAGCACTCTTCCCCTTCCGTAAGGATCCAATTAGGCTCTCCCAACTGTTCGATTTCAAGCTTTACCGCTTTAATGCCTTCTAAGCTCGCAATGTGCTTCAAAATCGCCTGGAAATTATCCTGATTAATGCGCGATGCTGTGAGTTCTTTTGAGGAATCATAAAGCACTTCTAAAGACTGATTCGCATGTTGCAACTTGCGAGTTTTCTCGTCTACCGCCTGTTCCAATCCACGATAGAGCTTACCGAGGTCTGTCGCCATCCGATTGAAGGTACGCGTGAGTATGCCCATTTCGTTGTCACTTGACACCGCTAAATTGATATCAAAAGAGCGATTTTTAATGCGTTCACTTGCGAATACTAATGCACGCAGCGGCCTCACGACTTCCAAACGGATAAAGTGGACAACAAACATACTGGCGCAAAGAATGCCGCCCAGCCCTAACCCACCAATCCAAGCTAAGTTGATGAGCTTCTGCTCAGAAAAGTTTTGTAGCTTAAACACAAAGTCGTCGATCTGCTGAACAAAGCCCGCGACCAAGAGTTGATATTGACTTGGGTTCTCCCCTCTAAGCACCGATTTTAACTCGTGCCATCGCATGATTAAGCGATAGTAATCGTGAGTGATGTCTTCCGGCACAGACCAATGCTGAAGTGCTTTCATCGAAGGCGAGTAAATAGAGTGCTCAAATGCGTCAATATGTGAAGAATAATCAACAGATCGAATCTGAATGTCGTGTGCTAAACGATAACTTTGCATGCGCATCGACCCCGCCACGTTGACGGCTTCTGCGTCATTTAGGCTTGACGCAAGGGTAAAAATAGCAAAGCCAGTCGTTGCTACTGATAACAACAAAATCAGAAGCATCGCGGACGCAATTGTGCGCGTTACTGACTTTTTCACATTTTTAAACAATCAGAGTTCCTCGCCTATTTATTGTCCAACTTGTACACACAATGAACCCATTGACTTTCAACTTTATCAATATGTGATCACCTGCGATGGAATTTATTGATCCAAAACAATATTGCATCCCAATTACCTCCTAAGAGGTATTTATACAAATATGTCAAAAACTACAATTTCGTTAGCTTTAATGACAGTTTATTAATGAAAATTGTGGACTATGCTTAGTTTGGGTTCCAAGTTTCGAGGTGACTAAGTGGTAGACCTTTCCAGAAGAAGACTCTTTGCAAGAAAAATGCATACCGATAACGCCGTTCGCCTACCTTGGTTAGCCCGACCAGAACAGTTCACGGATGGTTGTACTCGTTGCGGAAAGTGCATTGACGCCTGCGAAACGAAAATTATAACCAAAAGTGACGGCGGATTCCCTTCAGTCGATTTTTCTATTGATGAATGTACGTTTTGCTATCAATGCGCAGATGTTTGTCCAGAGCCGCTCTTTTTAACAGAAACCGAGCAACCTTGGCACGCAAAAGCAGTAATTAGTGATAGCTGTTTAGCAAAGCAAAATGTCGAATGCAGAAGCTGTGGGGACATGTGCGACCCAATGGCAATCCAGTTCAAGTTAGAACTGGGAAAAGTAGCACAACCCAATTTAAACCTTGATGAATGCAACGGCTGCGGCGCATGTGTTTCTGTGTGCCCGACTTCATCCATCAATGTGAGCAATATAACAGCCTAAGCCGTATATACGGTAAACGGCAATAAATGAGAGAACTATATGTCACTAAATGAAGTGCATATTTCAAGTTTGGTAGTGCACGTGCTGCCTGAGCATCTGGATGAAATTAAGACGCAAATTGAAACGTATGAAAACGCGGAAATTTACGGAGACAGTCCAGAAGGCAAAATCGTTGTGGTGCTTGAAACCGAAAACCAAGGTTTCATCACAGACACTATCGATGCCATTAACAATTTACCGAATGTTTTGAGCACAGTGTTGGTTTATCACCAAATCGAAACTGCGCTTGAAGAAACGGATGAAGAAGACACTGGAACACAACATTCCCAAATCGAGGGTGAAGTATGAAAATGACAAGACGTGCGTTTGTGAAAGCAAACGCGGCTGCATCAGCTGCTGCTGTCGCAGGTATTACACTACCAGCATCTGCAGCGAACCTGATTGCAAGCTCTGATCAAACCAAAATCACATGGGACAAAGCGCCTTGTCGTTTTTGTGGTACAGGCTGTTCTGTTCTTGTTGGTACTCAAAACGGTAAAGTCGTTGCTACTCAGGGTGACCCAGAAGCACCAGTAAACAAAGGCCTAAACTGTATCAAAGGCTACTTCCTTTCTAAGATCATGTACGGTCAAGACCGTCTGACTCAACCTCTTCTTCGTATGAAAGACGGCAAATACCACAAAGATGGCGAGTTTACGCCGGTTTCGTGGGACGTCGCATTCGATACGATGGCAGAAAAATGGAAAGCATCCCTAGAGAAAAAAGGCCCAACTAGCGTTGGTATGTTTGGCTCTGGCCAATGGACTGTAATGGAAGGCTACGCGGCGGCGAAAATGATGAAAGCCGGTTTCCGTTCTAACAACATTGATCCTAACGCGCGTCACTGTATGGCGTCTGCGGTAGTAGGTTTCATGCGTGCTTTCGGTATCGATGAACCTATGGGCTGTTACGATGACTTCGAGAATGCTGATGCATTCGTGCTTTGGGGTTCGAACATGGCAGAAATGCACCCAGTACTATGGACTCGTATTACTGACCGTCGCCTTAGCCACCCTCATGTTCGCGTAAACGTACTTTCAACTTACTACCACCGTTCATTCGAGTTGGCAGATCATGGCTACATTTTTAACCCACAGTCTGACCTTGCGATTGCTAACTTTATCGCGAACTACATCATCGAAAACGATGCAGTCAACTGGGATTTCGTGAACAAGCACACGAACTTTACTCAAGCAGACACCGACATCGGTTACGGTCTGCGTGACGACGACCCGCTACAAAAAGCTGCGAAAAACCCTAACTCAGGCAAACTGACGTCAATCTCTTTCGAAGAGTACAAGAAGTCTGTAGCGCCATACACGGTTGAGAAAGCGTCTGAGATCTCGGGTGTTGAGAAAGAAAAACTGATTGAGCTTGCGAAGCAATACGCCGATCCAAACACGAAAGTAATGTCACTTTGGACAATGGGTATGAACCAACATACTCGCGGCGTGTGGATGAACAACTTGGTTTACAACATCCACCTTCTAACCGGTAAAATCGCTACTCCGGGTAATAGCCCATTCTCACTAACTGGTCAGCCATCGGCGTGTGGTACAGCTCGTGAAGTTGGTACGTTTGCTCACCGTCTACCTGCGGATATGGTGGTTGCTAACCCTAAACACCGCCAAATCGCAGAAAAAATCTGGAAACTGCCTGAAGGCACGATTCCACCAAAACCAGGTTTCCACGCGGTACTTCAAGACCGCATGCTGAACGATGGCGTACTGAACTGTTACTGGGTTCAATGTAACAACAACATGCAAGCTGGTCCGAACATTAACACTGAACGTCTGCCTGGCTACCGTAACCCAGAAAACTTCATTGTTGTTTCTGACCCATACCCAACGGCTACCGCTCAAGCGGCTGACCTTATCCTTCCAACAGCAATGTGGATTGAAAAAGAAGGCGCTTACGGTAACGCAGAACGTCGTACTCAAGCTTGGTACCAACAAGTAGGCACGGTAGGCGACGCTAAGTCTGACCTATGGCAAGTAATGGAGTTCTCTAAACGCTTCAAGATGGAAGAAGTATGGCCAGAAGAACTTCTAGCGAAAGCGCCTCAGTACCGTGGCAAAACCATGTACGACATGCTGTTCAAAAACGGCCAAGTTGACAAGTTCCCGCTTGAAGAGGCTCGTGAACTGAACGACGATTCGCACCACTTCGGTTTCTACGTTCAAAAAGGTCTGTTTGAAGAATACGCAACGTTCGGCCGCGGCCATGGTCACGACTTAGCACCATACGATGTGTACCACACCGTACGCGGTCTACGCTGGCCAGTCGTTGATGGTAAAGAAACACAGTGGCGCTTTAAAGAAGGCTCGGACCCATACGCGAAAGCGGGTTCTGGTTGGGATTTCTACGGCAATGCCGACGGTAAAGCGAAGATCATCTCTGCACCGTACGAAGCGCCACCAGAAGTGCCAGATTCAGAATTCGACCTATGGCTATGTACAGGCCGTGTTCTTGAGCACTGGCACACTGGTACCATGACTCGTCGTGTACCTGAGCTGTACAAAGCAGTACCGGATGCGGTGTGTTACATGCATCCAGAAGATGCGAAAGCGCGCAACGTACGTCGCGGTGAAGAAGTGGTTATCGCGAACAAACGTGGCGAAGTACGCGTTCGTGTTGAAACTCGCGGTCGTAACCGTCCGCCAAAAGGCTTGGTATTCGTACCGTTCTTTGATGCTCGTATTTTGATCAACAAGCTAATCCTTGATGCGACTGACCCTCTGTCTAAACAGACAGACTTTAAGAAGTGTCCAGTCAAAATCACTAAGGTTGCTTAACCGTCAAATCACGAACGTAAAGGCCGTCATAGCGGCGGCCTCATAAAGAATTTAAGCCATATAGGCGGAGATGAAATGATGAAAAAATTACTTGTCGCACTTTTATCTGTAGGTGCATTAGTAACAGGCATTGCGCAAGCAGAGTTGGACAATCCAGGAGGCACAGGTGGCCTTGAGTCGCTACGTGGAATGACTCAACTGGAAGACACTCGCCCTGCAGACGAATTTAAAGATTTTCCGAAAGACCAAATCGTTGAAGACAGCTTTGTTTATCAGCCACCGTTGATTCCACATAGCATTCGTAGCTACGAAGTGTCACTGAACGCAAACAAGTGTCTTGCATGTCATAGCTGGAAAAACGCGAAAGAGTCTGGCGCAACAAAAATCAGTGTAACGCACTATGTAAACCGCCAAGATGCAGTACTTGCTGATGTCTCTCCTCGTCGTTACTTCTGTCTGCAATGTCACGTTCCACAAACCAATGCGAAACCGCTAGTGGAAAATGAATTCCAGTCAGTTGATTCACTTCAGTAGTTGAAACGCAAGTACTAAGAGGTCATTTATGAAAATACTTAAAGCGTTTTGGAAGAGACTGAAGAACCCAAGTAAAGCTGCCGCTGGTGTGGTTTTATTCTTAGGCTTTGCCGGTGGTCTTCTGTTTTGGGGCGCATTCAACACGGGTATGGAAGCAACGAACACGGAAGAATTCTGTTCTGGGTGTCACGCACCTATCGTGAAAGAAATCCAAGAGACGATCCACTACTCTAACCGTTCAGGCGTTCGTGCAATCTGTTCTGACTGTCACGTACCACATGAATGGACAGATAAGATCGTACGTAAAGTTCAAGCGTCAAAAGAACTGTTTGCGCACTACGTTCTTGGTACCATTGATACACCAGAGAAGTTCCAAGCTCGTCGTGGCCATCTAGCCGAGCGCGAATGGGCTCGTATGAAGAAGAATGACTCTCTAGAGTGTCGTAACTGTCACGAGTTTGATTACATGGACTACTCACAGCAGGGCTCGCGTGCTGCGGCTCAACACTCAACAGCGTTAGCTTCTGGCGACAAGACCTGTGTAGATTGTCACAAAGGTATTGCTCACAAGCTGCCTGACATGAGTGGCGTTGAAGGCTGGCAATAAGGAGACAAACCATGAGTACTTTAGAATCTGTGATTTGGCATATCCTTGGATACAGCGCAATGCCAGTGATTATTCTTTCCGGCTTTGTAGGAGTAGCAGCAGTCTCTTTATGGCTACTCTCACTAGGTAAGGATAAAGAGGTTTAACCGCAAGGTTAGTTCATCTCTACCCCGTCAACTTTTTATTGCCTATTTTGTTGACACTTAGCGCCGAGCAAATGCTCGGCGCTTTTTTTGATAGCGTAATGATCGCTTATCCAACCATAAAAAAAGCGACCATGTAGGCCGCTAAAGATTATTGCTATAGGGAGTTTTAAGACTCTTTCACTGGCAGAACTTGCTTAACGTATTGTCCTGGCGCTTCATCAATCACTGGGTAATTTTCTGAGCCCACAGCGAATGGTTCAACCTGCTCTTGCGGGTTGTATTGCAATAACCATTCGTTCCAATGCGTCCACCAAGAACCTTCTTTGTGTTCTGCATTGCTCAACCACTCATCAGCTGAGTCATCAAGAGTGTCATTTAACCAGTAGCCATATTTGTTTTTAGCAGGATGGTTAACAATACCAGCAATATGGCCCGATTCGCCTAATACAAAGGTCTTATTGCCGCCAGTGTGCAATGCACCTCGGTATGTGCCTTGCCAAAGCGCGATGTGATCTTCTTTCGTCGACACAAAATAGCTAGGAATTTTGATCTTGTTGAGATCAATCCACACTCCGCCAATTTTAACGCCTTTGTCTTGCACGAGTTTGTTCTCTAGATAGAGCTCGCGAAGCAAGAAGTTATGAGACGCGGCACTAACGTTGGTGCTATCGCTGTTCCAGTACAACAAGTCGAAATCAACCGGACTGTTACCTTTCAAGTAATTGTCGACGTAGTAGTTCCAGTACAAGCTGTTTTCACGCAACAAGCTGAATGTTACGCTCAGTGAACGACCATCCATGTAACCTTTTGCGTTGTTCTGCGTCTCGATAGCGCTAATGATTGTGTCGTTAATGTACGCGCCGACTTCGCCCGGTTGAGAGAAATCCAAAAGCGTTGTGAAGAACGTCGCCGATTTGATGCGCTTCTTCATACGTTTTGCTGCATAGTACGCAACAGTGCTCGCTAAAACCGTACCACCAATGCAGTAACCTGCCGCGTTGATTTGCTCTTGCCCTGTGATTTCTTCAATCGCAGAAACCGCTTTCACAACGCCTTCAGTAACGTAATCACCAAATTCAACATGCGCTTGCGCTTTACCTGGATTACGCCAAGAAATCATGAACACACTGTGGCCTTGTTCAAGCAACCAGCGAACCATCGAGTTCTTCGCAGTGAGGTCAAGAATGTAGTATTTGTTGATGAAAGGCGGAACGATAAGCAGTGGTGTCGCGTTGACTTTTTCGGTTAACGGACGATATTGAATAAGCTCAAACAACTCATTCTGAAAGACCACATCACCAGCGGTTGTCGCAACGTCATCCCCCACTCGGAAAGCGTTGTTGTTCGTCATACGCACTTTTAAAATGTCTGCGCTCGACTCAACGTCTTCTTTCAACTGCTCTAAGCCAGCCAGTAGATTTTGACCGTTTTGCTCAAGTGTCAGCTTTAAAAGCTCTGGGTTAGTTGCGATGAAGTTGGAAGGAGAAAGGGCGTTAATGGCTTGGCGAGAGAAGAAAATAATGCGTTCTTTCGTCTTTTCGTCTAAGCCTTCCAAAGACTCGATGGTATCAAGATAGGTCTTACTGAATAAAAGGTAGGATTGTTTGATGAAACTATACATGGCTTCATTTTGCCACGCTTCGTTTGAGAAACGCTTATCCCCTTTTTCAGTTTCAATGATTTGTGCTTGATTCCCCGCCAATGCAACATTCTGCCAAATTTGCAGTTGCTGTTCCCACCACTGTGCTTGCAGCTTTAAAATCGCAGCAGGCTGATTCGCAGCTTGTTCGAACAGTTTGGCAGTATCCTCAAAGTTCACTTCTTGCATAGCCTTGTTTAAAGGAGAGTTCACGACTGCCTTGTTCACTTCGAAATCATGCCACCACTGATGATTGGTTTCCTGAAGCTTCACAAGATAGTCCGAAAAGAAGTGTTGAAACATAGTCTTACTCCTATATTCGGAAAAAACAACGCCGCCCAAATCTAAGGGCGGCGAGAATCGGACAAATTACGCAGGAGTAACAGTCTTTAGATTTTCCGAAGTCATTTTCTCAACGTCTTCTTTGAACTCTTTTGCAATGGCTTGAAGCTTGTTGCTGTCATCCATCATTTGCTGAGAAAGCTTAGTAAGCACACTTAACTGTTGGCTGTTGAAAGCAGTTAGTGATGTCACGTCTTTGATTTCTGACGCTGCTTTCATCTGGTTTAGACCCACTTCGCTGTAAGTGCGAATTGCGTTCAGTTGAAGCTCAGTCAACACTTCTACGTTTTTTGTCACTAGCTTGTTGAACTTCAAGTAAGGTTCTAGATTTTTTTCAGTTTGATCGCTAAATGTTTTGAAAAAATCAGTGTACATGGTTTATCTCCTAGAGAAAGAATTAAAAATGTCCGTTTAAATAATTACTTAACTGCCTTTACAACCACAGCCGTGCCCATGCCGCCGCCCACACAAAGTGAAGCAACACCATATTGACCATTTTGTTTATGAAGCTCGTGAACAAGCGTCACTAAAATTCGATTGCCCGATGCACCAAGCGGGTGACCTAGCGCGATAGCACCGCCGTTAAAGTTCGCTTTATCTTGAATCGCATTAACTGGAACTTGGTTGGTTTCCGCCAACTGATGAATCACGCCAAGTGCTTGCGCTGCAAATGCTTCGTTTAACTCGTAAACGTCGATGTCGTTTACTGTGAGTTCCGCTTTTGCGAGTGCTTTATTGACCGACTCAACTGGACCTAAGCCCATGATCTTCGGATCAAGACCCGATTGCGCGTAGCTTACGATCTCGGCAAGCGGCGTTAATCCGTGCGCTTTAACTGCGCTTTCAGACGCAACGATAATCGCACTCGCACCATCGTTAATGCCCGACGCATTACCCGCAGTCACTGTGCCTTCGCGGTCAAAAGCAGGACGCAGCTTGCTTAAAGCTTCCATTGTTGCGTTCGCTTTTGGGTATTCATCGGTATCGAACAGTACGGTTTCTCGACGCTGTTGCACTTCCACTGGCACAATTTCGTCTTTGAATTTACCTGCTTCAATAGCGGCAACCGCTTTCTGTTGGCTCGACAACGCATATTCGTCTTGCTGTTGACGAGTTAGGCCGATTTCTTTTGCTACGTTTTCAGCCGTCACACCCATGTGATATTGGTTGTAAACGTCGGTTAAACCGTCCGCTACGAGCAGATCTTTCAGCTCCAGATTGCCCATTTTGTTGCCATCACGAATGCTGCTTGGTGCGGCAAACGGAATCTGAGACATGACCTCAACACCCGCCGCAACAACGATCTCTGCATCGCCACTACGGATATGAGAAACTGCGTCCATGACCGCTTTCATACCGCTACCGCAAACCATGTTTACGCCGTATGCAGGAACAGATTCAGGAATCCCAGCAAACAATGCCGCTTGGCGGCCAACACCCATGCCTTGACCTGCACCAACAACGTTACCGACAATCACTTCGTCAACCTTGTCGCCAGCCAACTTTGCTGCTTCTAACGCGCCCTTAATCGCTACTGCTGCCAGATCGCCAGCTGAGGTATTTTTCAGGCTTCCACCAAAAGCGCCAATTGGGGTACGCTTCGCCGCTACGATAAATACTTTTTCCATCATCTTATCTCCTTAGTGCATGTATAAGCCGCCGTTCACCGACAAAGTCTCACCGGTGATATAAGCGCCCGCATCGCTGACCAAGAAGCTCACTGATGCTGCAATTTCTTCTGGTGTCGCAAGGCGTTTCATTGGGATTTGGTTGGTGATGGATTCCAACATTTCTGGCTTCATTTGCTCAACCATTGGCGTACCGGTGTACCCCGGAGCGATAACATTGACCGTCACACCCGAGCGAGCGCCTTCGTATGCCAAGGCTTTAGAGAAACCGATCATCCCAGCTTTCGCCGCCGAGTAGTTTGCTTGACCAAACTGCCCTTTTAGACCATTGACTGAAGAGATATTGATGACACGACCACCACCTTTTTCGCACATTGCTGCGAATAGGGGTTGCGTAACGTTGAATAGACTATTGAGGTTGGTATTGATGACATCATTCCAAGCTTGCGCAGTCATCTTTTTAAACACGCCATCGCGTGTGATACCTGCGTTGTTGACAACAACATCAATGGTTCCTTCTTCCTCAAGCAATTGCGCTAACTTCTCCGCACACTCAGCGGTGTTTGTTACGTCCAACTCAAAAAGGCGAACCTGATCTTTGGTAAACCCTTTACTGTTGAACCACTCCAGCGCACATTCGTAGTTACCTGTGAAATAAGTAGCGATTACACGGTAACCGTCATTGACTAATTGAGAGGAAATAGCAGAACCAATTCCGCCTTTTGATCCAGTGATCAAAGCGACTTTCTTCATTGAAGACTCCATTCTTAACGGCATTTAAAAAGCAAACTTAATACACTGATGAAATAGTTCACCAACTGACGTGTTTATTTATTCTTTTGACAACCAATCCTGTGCTGTCTTTTATTTTAAGTTAACCTAGAAATATTACATTTCAAATAAAAAACTAATCCATTTGCATAAGATTGATTTAGATCTCATTACACATGAAATGTTATAAAATAGTTAACTCTTCATAACTCATTGTTTTTAATAGTACTTACCTGAAACACCAGCCTACCAATACAGCAAAATAATCCTTATATATCATATGATTACATACAGAACGGCAGACGTTACATTATGTCATGATTTAAGATCTGAATTTTAAGTCTAAATGATTATGGCAAAAACAAGATTAGAATAATAATTCAAATATCAGTAAAGACAATTATCAAACATATCATTTAATTACTGCATTTAATGATAATTTAGTTATCAACATGGCTATTTAGAACAATGAAAATAAACAACGAAAAAATATAAACAATTAAATATATTTAATCGAAGATCGATATAAGAGTTTGTCTCATACTGGTGCAATACGCACTATTATGACGCAGAGATTAAAATATAATTTCATTTTAATTTTAAATATCCGAATAACATCAGCTAACTAACACAAAAATCAACCGTTCGCTTTGTAGTAGCATCCTCTCCCGCTTTGCACTATCTTTGTGGCTTCTCTTTAATCACTAAGTCATCAACAGATATGAATCTTGCATTGCTCAGTATGTTCATCCCCACTTTCTTTTTCGTCTCGATTACTCCAGGAATGTGCATGACGTTGGCACTCACATTGGGAATGAGTGTCGGCTATCGCCGGACACTGTGGATGATGATTGGAGAGTTAGCCGGAGTCGCTCTGGTTTCCGTCTCTGCGGTACTCGGCATCGCCGCAGTTATGCTCAATTATCCGTGGCTATTTACCGTCCTCAAATTTGCCGGCGGTGCGTATTTGCTCTATTTAGGTATCGAAATGTGGCGATCTCGAGGCAAACTCGCGATCAATTTGGAGAACTCAACTTCACCACCTAAAGGTAACTGGAATTTGGTTCTGCAGGGCTTCGTTACCGCCATCGCGAACCCTAAAGGTTGGGCATTTATGATCTCACTTTTGCCTCCATTCATCGACCAGAGCAAAGCCCTAGCGCCACAGCTCATGGTTTTAGTCTCGATCATTCTGCTGTTCGAGTTCATCTGTATGTCACTGTATGCGACAGGCGGTAAAGGGCTTAAACGTGTTTTAGGCCAATCAAAAAATGTACGTTTGATGAACCGTTTCGCAAGCACGTTGATGATGGGCGTTGGTATTTGGCTGTTTGTGAGTTAGAGCGGAACTAAAAGCAATGAAAAACCTCTTTCAAAAGTTCACGCAAGTGATGAGTGAAGTACTAGATTTTCAAGCCCGAGTTTGGATTGTGAACGTCTATGCAGGAGAGCATAAAGGCGAGTCTTATGTCGTTAATGAAGATGCTTTCTCTGAACCTCTTCAGTGGATGAAGAAAAAAGGCTACCAAGAGTCGATGTTGAATAAAGTCGAAGCAATGAAGCGCTCACAGATCTTAGAGTTCGATTTGGGACGGGTAAAACATCGTCTGATGCGCGTGAAATAAGCTCAAAAAAAGCGCCACTCAAAATGAGTGGCGCAAGCACTTTTACCTTAAAAAAACGATGCTATGGCGCAGCGTCGATCTCAACAGGCAGATAATGTTTCGGCTCCAGTTTCAACCACTCTGGCAGCACGGTACCAATCGAAATCGATGACCATGTACCAGACAGAACACCAATAAACATCGCGGTTGAGAAACCAGCCAAAGGCGCTCCTCCCATAATCCACAATGCTCCAACGGTGATCAGTGTTGTACCAGATGTCACCATGGTGCGTGAAAACGTCGCGATAACAGCTTGGTCATTGATGTCTTCTGTTTTCCAACTCTGCTTCGCAATCAACAGCTCACGGATTCGATCTGCAATGATGATCGAGTCATTCAATGAGTAACCTAAAATCGCCAGCACAGCAGCAAAAACGGTTAAGTTGAACTCCATTTGAGTAATTGCAAAGAAGCCAAGCACTAAGATCACATCATGGGCCAAAGCAAACAGTGAACCGCTTGCCAAACGCCACTCAAAACGGAAACACAAGTAACCGAGAATACTCAACACACAAATCAACAGTGCTAAGCCACCTTGTTCAAACAAGTCTTGGCCAACTTGAGCGCCAACAATACTGTTGCTGACAACATCAACTTGGTGAGAGATTGGCTTAAGTACATCTGCCACGCTTGGTAATGTCTGCCCTTCTTCCGGCGCAGAGTAACGGATCACCCAACGGCCATCTTCACCAGAACGAGTTACTGACGTTGACTCACCAAGTTTTGGTTGCAGTACATCAAGCAGATCATGGTTAGTTAGCTGCTTATCTACCTTTACTTCTGTCACCATACCACCAGTGAAATCCAAGCCGAGGTTCAACCCTTTAAAGCCTAGAGCGACTAACGCGATCACCGTCAAAATGATGGAAACTAGCGTAGTAAAGTAGCGAATTTTACGAATATTTTGTTTTAGCATTTCGACCATGATTAAACCCTCACATCACGACGGGCATCGCGGCCCCAAATTAAATTGATCATTGCTCGAGAGGCAAATACGCCTGTAAACATACTGGTTAACAAACCTAATCCGAGTGTTAAGGCAAAGCCTTGGATTGGGCCGTTACCGATGGCGTACAAAATCACGGCGGTGATCATAGTAGTAATGTTGGCATCAAGGATGGTCGAGAACGCGCTGTCAAAGCCTAGATCAATCGCTTGAGCGAAGCTGCGACCTTCACGCATTTTGTCCTTAATACGTTCGAAAATAATAACGTTGGTGTCCACTGCCATACCGACGGTTAACACTAAACCTGCAATGCCAGGAAGCGTTAGCACCGCACCTGGTAACAAAGCAATTAGGCCAAGCAAACAAAGCATGTTGGCACAAAGCGCCACGTTTGCTACCCAACCTAAGCGGCGGTACCAAAGTGCCATAAAGGTCAGTGTTAAACCCATACCTAAAGCCAGTGCTGCAAAACCGTTTTCAATGTTCTCCGCACCCAGAGAAGCGCCGATAGTACGCTCTTCCACAATAGTAACTGGCGCGGTTAGTGAACCCGCACGAAGTAATAGCGCTAACTGCTGCGCATCGTCCATGCTACCTGCTCCGGTAATACGGAACTGGCTACCAAGTTGAGATTGAATAGTCGCGACGCTGATAACGCGCTCACTACGCTCGGTTACACCGCGATCGTTTGTCTTGTACTCTCGGTAAACGGTCGCCATTGGCTTGCCGATGTGAGTTGCTGAGAAGTCGCTCATTTTCTTACCACCGGCGTGGTCAAGAGAAATATTTACTTCTGACATACCCATTTTGTCGACACCAGCTCGAGCGTTTACGATGTGCTCACCCGTTAGGACTGGTCGTTTTGCCAAAATCACAGTACGACCGTCATTGTCTTGAAGAACAAGATCTTGGCTGCTGTGTGCTTGGCTCGCATCTTTCACTTCATAAAACGCCAAGCTTGCTGTTGCACCAATAACGTTTTTCGCTTGAGCAGGATCTTGTACACCAGGGAGTTCAATTCGAATGCTCTCTTTACCTTGGCGTTGCACTAGTGCTTCTGTGATACCAAGTTCTTCAATACGACCACGCATGATCTTCAAGTTTTGTTGAAGAGTCGACGATTGAAATTCTTGGATATTTTGTTCACTCGGTTCAAGCACAAAGCCACGAGATGAACTTTTTGAAATCCAGCCAGGGTAATTTTGACGCAAGAACTTGTTCACTTCCGACAATGCTTGCTCGCTGTCACTGTTTACCGTAATTCGGTTGCCGCTTTCTGCTCGAACTTGCACACCACGAACACGTTGATCACGTAAATTCGCTTTGATTTCATCAATCAACGCATCACGTTGCTCTTCAAACGCTTTATGCACATCAACATTCAACAAGAACTGAACGCCACCACGAAGGTCAAGACCGAGTTTAATTGGGCTAAAGCCCATCTCATTCAACCATTCTGGCGCAACCGATACGTATGAGAAAGTGATGCTGTCGTCTTTATTTAGCTCTTTGTTTAACAACGCACGAGCTTTACTTTGCGCATCTTCACCATCGAATACAATGGTTGTTTTGCCGTCTTTTTCAATGATTTTGTCGGCTGAAATATGGTTGGTTTTTAGCAGTTGATTCAGATGAACAACCGACATTTCACTGTTGTTTTGATCCGCAAACGTCAACTGGATAGAAGGCTGTTCGCCAAACCAAGTTGGGATCGCACTTAAGGTTAAGATAATGACCGTCGTGATTAATACGACATATTTCCAAGCTGAGTAGTGATTCATCAGCTTTCTGTTCTTTTGCTGCTTTGGTGTTTTTTTCATGTAAACATCATCCCTTCACGATGAAGTGAAGCTTTTAATAACAAGGCTTAACACACGACAGATGCTCCCAGAATAAATTCAGGGTATGAAATGCTCAGAACGCTCACGTCCTGTCGAATACAATCGTCGTGTTAAGAGTGCACAATGGTGCAAATAGATGGTGTTTAGGCAGAGAACTGACTATTGAGTGCGACGTACATGGCATTGGTCTCTTTCCAACCAGAAATGCGATGATCGCTTGTGAAATGATAAAATGTGGACTGGTTGTGACGCCAGTTAATGTCCATCAAGCTGTATGCGTAACCCGCATCAGCGTAAAACGGAGTCGTGAGATCGCCGACAAAATCTACGTGCTCGTCATCAAGCCCTTCTCGTAAGTAAGACGTCCAGCGTTGAGAGTTAAACAAAGCAACGGAATCGAGACTTGCATGACCTTCAGATACTGGAGATTGAGAACTTTCTTCTGAAACTTCAGAGAAATCGACGGAAGAGTTTGGCGATACACTAGCAGCTACAAAAGGTTGTAGCTTAGAAAAGTGCGGTACGTGAGCCTTGTGATCGATTTGCGCAGCAGATACATGCACTGGTAGCAATACCATTGCAAATAGCAGCAAAATCAATTTTCTAAGGTAAATCCAAGGCATAGGAACTCACTAAAAACACAAAGAGCCAAGTTAGGTCACTTGGCTCAATGATAGTATTCCTATTGATTATGGTTCACAACTAAAAAGTTATAAATCTCTGATTTCAGGTTTGTATCGTCATTGCTTTTATCAAAACGTCTTTAGAGAACCAATGTAATCGGTCGTAAGTTACCGATAAAAAAGCTCACCCTTATCGACATCTAAGTAGATCTTGTTCTCTTGCTCCAAACCGCCGCAATAGATGAAGTAAACATTGCGCTTTTTGAACGTCACAGAACGAACCCAACCTCCGAGCTCTTCAAAATCACTAGGATCACACGTTTCATCTTTCAGCAATTGCTGGGTTTTGTTTCGGAACATATCTAAATGCTCCTTCAAATCGTCTGACTTTTGTAGGTAGCCATCCAAGATCTCTAATCGCTCTTGCTCTTTGATGACAGGCTCAGCGTCAGAGAGACCTTTCGAGTTGACCCATTCCGCAGTCTCTTCTCCACCATCTTCGTAAACGATGTAGTCAGATAGACGAAACCAACCCTCGACCTTTTCCAGCACAGACACTTTTTCGCCTTTGTAAAGCGCATCAACTATCAGAGACTTATCATCAGGCTTGTTGTAAACGTTAACGCGACGCTCGATAACGTAATATTCCGTGATTTCAGGAGCTGGCGCTTCTAAATCCATGATGGGTTTGGAGGCATCCCCTGTATCTAAAGGCGCCTTTTCCGTTTTAGCCGCAACAGGCTTTTCAGGTTCGTCTTTTTGCATAAAAAAGAAATAGTAACCAGCACCCGCGCCACCCAGCAGCAGAAGAATCAACACTGCGATGAGAACTTTTTTCATGTTCTTTTCCTTTTTATTCTTTGTGCTTATCTCGCCATCTATACTGTTTAGAGACGGTTAACTTACGTGAGCAATCATGATCAACAAACACTATTGGATGCTGATACTTATCTTGTTCCCTTTGCTAGGGTTCGCCAATGTTCAATGTAATCCATCTTCTTGGAATGACAATCTTACCCAATTCAACCGTTTAGAGTCCAACTACAATCAGCATGTTAAGGTGTTCAACACCTTGTTAAGTGAACACAAGCAGCGCCAACTGCTTTCGCAAACTTTTTCCACAGATGAACTCAGTTTGTTATGGCGCGCTAAGTACAATCAAAACCTGTTCCAAAATCAGCTAAAAGCCTCGGTTCAGTACAAAGAAGAGTTAACGCAAAAAGCAAATGAGCTTATCAAGCTTAGTACCGAGTCGCAGTGGGCAGCCAATGGCTGGGAAAAGCTCGCTCAAAGTTGCAGACATACTAATGAAACAGCGAACCAAATCAGTGCAGAATGGTATCGAGAAAACGCTCAACAACTGGCTAAAGACTATACGACCCTCTCCTCGCAATTTCTGGGATTGGCCCACCTTTATGACAAAGAAGCGAGTGCATTAAAATACGCCCAAGGCTCTCGCCATTAAACTGTTACAAAATGGGACTGTTCCCCTTAATAAAATTGATTAACCAATAACCAAACCAGCCATTTTATAGAGACATACGTCACAATAATGCTTTACTTACGCGCGTTTTTTGGTTAATTTACCCATTAACAAAATTTAATAAAAAGTCACATTTGGCTGGAGATGATGCTACAAAAATGGTTATCAATCGATTAAGTAACAGGGATTGTCCTAATGCTACCAAAGCCAAGTTTTTGTCAGTAGTTAGGCACGTAAAAGAGTTCGGTTCAATTAGCGATTTGGACCTATGTAAAATCTTCGGAGAAACAATTTGGAGTGATGGAAGGGAATACCATTCAGCCGCGTTCTCATTTAAGGTTGATAGACAAACTGGTGACTGTAAGATCTCACAGTACAAACACCAATAAGGCTTAAAAGTTTATGAAGCGGAGTTAGGAAACTGGCTCCGCTTTTTTGATCATGACAATCGTGAAGTCGTGGTCTGAGTACCCCTCGATTAATTGCGCATCTGGGCATAGCCATCGGCAATAGCGCAACACCCCCACTTTGTTATGCGATTCTAGCATTCTCATACTCGGCAGCTTTTCTTCATCGAGTAAGTTAAACACACAGCCTATTCGAGCCGCTCGATACATCTTCTCAATCATTTCAATCGTATGATTGGCATTGCTCGATTTGTAGTTTAATGAACCTGACGCAAACACATAATCACTTTGAGGAAGAACAAGCTTAGAAAAGTCGCCACAAATGAAATTAACAGGCGTTTTAAAGGCTCTCTTTCTGGCCTTTGTGATGAACTGCTTCTGCTGATCAATGCCGACATAGCGCGCTGGATATTGATTCTGGCTCTCAATATATTCAAGCAGATCACCAAAGCCACAGCCAATATCGAGAATACTAACTGCCTCTAAACAAAGGCTACGAGTCAGCGCTTCAAATCGGCTGATTTGGCTATATTCGTCCTGCCAACCCAGCGTACGCGCTTTATCATTACCAAATTGTTTGTAACGCTTGCGGTGGTAGTTGGCAATCTTCAATCTATCGAGCCACTTCATTTATCTCCCCTCTTGCTCACTACAGTACAATGATCAAATTAAATGGGTAAACAGCCATTTCCTTTTACCTGCCGAATAGCAAGGTGTGTGTGGATGTCTTTGACGTTTTCTAACCTTTGCAGCTTTCTCGTGAAGCTTTCGTATCCGGGAAGATCTTTACTGACCACTTCCAATAAATAATCGTAAGCGCCAGATACGACGTGACAAGAAATCACCTCATCCATATCGACGATTGCGGTTTCAAACTCATCGATTGACGACGCTTGGTGGTTATTCAAACTCACTTCAACGAACACCGTCATCGCAATACCTACTGCGCCACGTGAGATCATTGCTCGATATCCGCTAATAACCCCTTCTTGTTCAAGACGTTTTAAGCGCCTCGCACATGGTGAAGCAGAGAGCCCTACTTGGTCAGCGAGCTCCGCTGTCGTTAATGTGGCGTCTTTCTGTATGAGATGAAGTAACTGCCTATCAATTTTGTCCATGCCAACTCCCTTTGCCAAAAATCACTAAATTTAATTAATTAAACGCAGTTTAACACCAATACTGAAACAAAGTACGTCACATCTTGCCAACATGATGCGTCAGTTTCGTTCAATAATTACAGCGAACTTTACACATGGACGCGACAACGATGATTTTGGGATACGCTGCAATTTTAGTGACCGTACTGCTTTGGTCTGGTTTTTTCATTTCGCTCAAAGGTGGGGCAATTTCGGCACTACAACCTGCTGATATTGCTTTGGTGCGCTTTCTCGTTCCTAGCCTAATCTTGTTGCCTTTTGTAATGAAACATAAAGCCGCCCTAAAAGCCGTTCCCAACAAATACCTTACTGGTATTGTCTTGGGTAGCGGTTTACCTTATTTACTTGTAGCGGGCACTGCCATGCATTTCGCTCCCGTCGCGCATGGTAGCGCCTTAATACCTGGCACGTTACCTTTGTTTGTTTCTGCCATTGCAGTCTTGTTCTATCAACAATCGCTGAGTCATCACCGCATTATTGGTCTTTCCACCGTACTGCTGGGTATTTTTGTGTTTCTGCTATCTAATATCGGGGAGGAATACAACTGGTCTCAACTTCAAGGGCACGCGATGTTTTTAGTTGGCAGCTTGATGTGGGCGGTTTTTACTATCAGTGCACGCGTAGCCAACCTCAACGCTTATGTATGCGCGGGTTTTGTCGCCATTGTCTCGTTACTTATGCTTATCATCGCAGTCGGGTTCGGTTGGATAGACAGTTATTTAGCGGTAACGCCTATCTCGAGTTGGCCTTGGGAGGAGCTGTTTAGCCATGCAATGCTACAAGGTGTCGGCGCAGGGCTTATCGCATCGTTTACGTTTATCTATGCCATAAAAATCATTGGCGCTGAAGCCAGCGCCGCATTTGGGTCTCTCACTCCCGTTGTCGCAACGTTGCTTGCCGTTCCAATCTTTGGCGAACAACCGGATTCGCTAACTTGGATCGCGTTAATTCTAGTCACTTGCGGTAGCGTAGTCGCCAGCCAAATCTTTATGAAGCATGAACTTACTCAAACTTATCGCCCACCACTTCACAGATAGCGATTAATTGACAAAAACTTTTATAAACCACACTTGATGAGTAAAACGGCGTTTTGGTAGCCTCTTTTCAATCAGAAATTGGAACCTCAGATCTTATGCCAGCAACTCATACGAAAGATGTACTGCATAAATTCCTCAAACCAGGGATGAAACTCTCGATTAACTTCGAATTTGGACCAAAAGATAAATTCAGCTACTCAACCGTTTATTTAGGAATAAAAGAAAATTCTTATTTGATCCTCGATATTCCGATGCGATTGCTCGAAGATCAAGTGATGAGAAAACTGCATAACGCCGATGTGATTGTACGCGGCGTTTCCGACACTGAACTTGGTCACGTGTTGGCTTTTAAATCCAGTGTACTAATGACAGCCGTTCGCCCTTCCCCTCTGCTCTTTATTCGCATACCCGGTACGTTTGCAACTAAGCCTGTTAGAGAGCACGAGCGTTACAAGCTGCAAATGGACTGTACCATCGATCACAGCGGCAATATTTATGACGGCAGTTTGGTTGATTTTTCACTGGCAGGCGTCGGTGTTCAGACCTTTATTGAACCTGAGTTTAAGGTTGGAGACCGAGTTTCGGTGGTATCACCTCTTAGCATTCATATAGGAGAGGAAAATCCTTGCTTGATCGCCAATATAAAGAAGCAACCCAAAGGCTGGGTTATAGGCATTCGATTCGAGCAACCCATTACTATGACTGAAGATTTGAAAACCAATTTGCTGGAACAGTCCTTTCTGACCAGCAACGTATGATTTAGTGAACTGAGGCGCGTCAAGGCAATGGTTGGCTAAAGCGCGTTGCGGCAAAGCTGTTGAGTAACCGATGCACGGCATAAGTAACAAGCAAAGTGACCACGATGGCAAACAGTATGCTGCTGACTCGATACAAAGCACTAAAAATCAGGTCACCATCGGGCGTGAGATACTGTCCGAATAAGATCCCTAAAGTAGTGAGGCCGCCAAAGCCTGCACCTGAACCACTGGATTCTTTCACATGCATGTAACTGAAGATCATCGCGCCAATCCAAAGTAACGGCACAATAAACAGCAAAGTATCTGACCAATCATACAAAATTAGCTGCCCGACGATACCAAAGGTCACGCCTAGCAATGTGCCCATCGCCCGTTTACGAGCGTAACCTAAGGCGCCATTCCAGTGCATTGGAAACAGGAGCAACAAGGTTGTCGCCTGCGCTGACATGGAATCGTTCAAATCAAAGATCTGAAACACCAAAAAGGACATGGTTGCAATACTCGCCCCCATAAGAGCCTCATGTCGCATCCGATGGCTTTGTTTGGCTTGTGAAGGCTTTGGCGGCGGTTGACGAGGTTCCGCATCTGGAATCAAAAACGTCACTAAATACGCCACAATGATGGACAAAACGTTCGCCTGTAAGTTACTAAAAATAAGATCATTCAGATCCGTTGTCGGGTAACTAGCAAAGTGCAGCATGATACTCAAACTAAGCACACTGTTCGCGCCAAATAGAAACAAACTCCCTTTTGACATACAAGCAAACTTGTAAAGAAACAAGCAGAATGCAATCAAGGTCATCAACACCGGATGACTACCAAACAAGCCCCCCAAAATGCCAACCTCTAGCCCACAAACAACAGCGGAGAAGATTAACTGTCTTGATGCATGCAAGTTCACTACTGGTACCATACCGAGCAAAAGCATGGGGGTTACGGTGAAAAACACACCGTAGTTCCAGCCAAGCAGCTTACACAGTGTAAAACCGATGGTTGCGCCAGTTGCAATGCGTAGGCATTGTCTGAAATCGTTCTCAGACATGGGGTGGTCCCATAATTTCATACCACCTCCCAATTAATAGATGTAATGCAAAGTACTCAAAAAACGAATTTGCAGACGAGCCAGCCAACCTGAAATCGTGCTATCAGGCAATAGTTGTACCGTCGCACGAGCACCCGCCGGGAAAGCTTGTAGCTGTTCGTTGATAGACAAATGCAATCTCAAACGCTGAGCATCCCTCACCCAGCGGTTGGAATCTGTTGGTGTCGCGAGGCGGCCGTCTGCATCAAATTGCCCCGAGCTTACCCCGGCATCCAAACTGGTAATGCGGGCTTCAAAAACCTCTCCTGGCAAACTATCAAAGGCCACCAGTGCTCGACTATCTCGGTTAAAATGACGCAAACTTTTCTCGCGAAAGTCCGCAATAATATCAACTTGATCCGAAACCAGTGCGATAAGTGGCGTCCCCGCAGCGGCGTAAGCACCTGTCTCTAACTGCAAGTTCGTGATAACACCATCGTGCTCGGCACTTACTTGAGTGTAAGAAAGGTTAAGCTCCGCTTGTTTTAGCTGGTTTTGGGCAACACGCACGTTGACGTTAGCTTCGCCGAGCTCGCCGCGGCTTACTTCTAGCTCTTTCAGGCGAGCTTTTGCTGCTAGCAAATTCGCTTTTGCCGCTGTTGCACTACTCTGCGCATCATCACGTTGTTGTTGAGACGTACCATTTCGGCTGAACAATGTATTCAGTCGATTGGCTTCACGGATTTTTTGCTCAGCGACGATTTTACTCGCTTCCACATCCGCTTTGGCTGCCGTGATAGAGGCATCCAACTGCTCATTGTTTTGGATCACTTGTTGTAAGTTTAATTGCGCTTTTTCTACCGCTAACTTGTATGGCTGCGGATCGATTTGGAACAACAAGTCTCCTTTTTGAATTTCTTGGTTATTTGCCACATAAAGATGGGTGATTTGCCCATTAACACGGGAGGCGACCTTGGTTACCACTCGGGTAGCCATCGCCTGAGGAGTTAACGGCATTGCTAAATCAGCAACAAGAAAATAGGCAAAGACAAGGACAAACGCGACGCAAGAATATTTGATCCAACGCGCGAACTTTTGGTCTGGAGTCATAGGCGTTTACTTCTCTTTTTTTATTAGGATTTCTGACTTTATTCGCCAAGTGAATCGAGCGCATTGTGAGCAATTTGCTCTAGGATCAAGCCCAATTTCTTTAGCTCTTGATCATTGATTTCTGAGAGCAGTTTTCGACGGACCTGCAAGATGCGTTCTTCCATTTGTATCAACAGCTCTTTGCCTTCGTCCGTTAAGCTGACAATTCGAGCTCGCTTGTCATGCTCACAACAACGTCGCGTAACGAGCGATTGCTCTTCGAGCAGTTTTAGCGTGCGCATCAACGAGGCAAGCTCAATCTCAAGCGCTTCAGCAAGTTGCTTTTGACTGATGTTGTCGCCCATTCGATACAGCTTCCAAAGCGCCGTCCAGCGCGGGTAAGTTAGGTTTAGCGGTTCGAGCTCACGGTCGGCAACCATCTTCCATAAACGAGCGACACGAGACAGTTTTTCGGCAAGGGACAGATCTCTCAAAATGTTGATGTCTTGAATCATAAGATGCACCCAATTACTTAGCGTGCTAAGTAATATAATTTAGTTAGCACGCTAAGTAAATATTTTTGTGATTTAAATCACAATGAACTTTTGCGCATTTAAAAGGTTGTGAAGAATTAAGATCTTCAGATTGCAGGAAAGAAAAAGCCCAACTCAGAAAAGCTAAGTTGGGCTAGGTAAACAAAGAAACTATCGTAAATGTGGCAGCAAACTATGTCCGTTCAATCAAGAAGCGCTGCTTGAAGTCAACAAAAGCCTCGTGGAGTGCATTTTCTTTAATGGGTTTCAGCAAAACATAGTTCGCGCCTGCTTCCATAAATGCATCACTGGTTTCTTGCGCAGTGTCGGCGGTGCAGGCGTAAATTGGCGTCCCCAATTTCAAGTTTTGACGAATCTCTTTCGTGGTTTCGATGCCACCAAGATGCGGAAGTTGGTTATCCATCAAAATCAAATCATAAGAGTGATCTTTTAAGAACTCCATGGCTTCTAGCCCATCCTTCGCCCAATCAACCTGCATCTTGTATTTGGTACAAAACGCTTTAAGAATAAAGGCGTTAGTATGGTTATCTTCCACCAGCAACACTTTCAGACTTTCATCAAACAACTCTGCAGGTTTTACGCGTTGGCTCGAATCCAACGGAGCCAGAACTCGCTCACGATCTTTTACTGGCAGCGTAACAACAAATGTGGTTCCTTGCCCTTTTTGACTGCGAACTTGTACATCCCCGTCGAGCATATCGACCAAGTTTTTCACGATGGTCAAACCAAGGCCACTGCCACCGTATTCGCGAGTTGTGGTCGCTTCTTCTTGAACAAAAGGTTCGAACATTTCATCCAACTTGTCGGACTCAATACCGATACCCGTATCGCTGATTTCAACCACTAGCACACTATTGTCTGCGCCATAAAACTGCTCTAACTCGGCATGTAAACGCACGCAGCCCGATGGCGTGAACTTCACCGCGTTACTGACTAAATTAAACAGAATTTGATTCAGACGAACTTGGTCGGTGAAAATCTCTACATTGCCATCAAGCCGGTTTTCAATGACAAGTTCAACCCCTTTGTTTTCGCAAATAGGGCGATAGATGTTTTCTAGCGTTCGCATGGTATCAGCGAAGGAGAAAGGATGTTTTTGGATATTGAATTTGCCTTGTTCAATCTTTGAGAAGTCCAAAATATCATTCAATACAGCAAGTAAGTGCTCACCACTGTGGCGAAGAACATCGATTTGATTCTTCTGCTCTTCCGCTTCCACGGAATCTTTGAGTAGCTGCGCAACACCCAAAATACCATTAATTGGTGTGCGAATTTCATGGCTCATTTTAGCCAAGAAGTCAGCTCGCGCTTGCGCGGATTTTTCGGCTTCTCTGCGTGCTAAGTTACTTTGCTTTTCAGCTTCGATCAGCGTTGTAATATCTTGCCCTTGAACAATGATGCCGCTGATATCACCATCGACACGAATTGGCGATAAGTTCCAACGAAAGACTTTATCACCAATAGGCACGTTCACTCCCGTCAGTGTCGCGCCCTGCGCTGCCATTCTTAAATGTGGCACCAGTTTGTCTTTGAATCCTTTAAATACAGGATGCATGGTTTCGATGTCATTTTCGATAACCAGTTCTTTGCGAGCTGCGGGGTTGATTTGGATCAGCACGCCCGCTTCTGACCACACCATGATTGGCGATAACGCGAAGTTAAACAGGTCTCTAAACGATCGCTTCTGAGCTTCTAATTCTTCAAACGTGCTTTCCAGCGTCGAACCAATGTGGTCAAACTCTTCAATATCCGACCCACCAAAACGCTCAAAGCCTTTTTCTTCGCGAGCAGAACGCGTGTAAGACATGAGCGACCCCAGCTCTTCCACAACTCGGTTTTCAATCCACTCTTTGGTCATCAGCGCAATCATGATCATGCCAATAACAGACGCTAACATCGCCAAAAAGTGTTGAATTTGCAGCGTAACAACACTCTGGTTGTCTTGCACAGTAAGTAACTTCAAGTTGGTGATGGCCGCGTTCACTTCAATCGGCGTTTGGATGATCAATAACTGATCTAACTTCTTCTGGGTCTCTTTGCGTTTCAACACATCGAAGATTTTGTATGACTCATCCCCCGCTAGTGAACTCGCCACAGGAATGTCGTTCGCCACCAGCACAACATTGTCGACGTTGCCTTCGTTTTTTAACTTCTCCATCAAGGCGAAGTTATTATCCAAGACGACCGCATTGTACGAATACCCCATCACTTCGCCCGTTTTCGGCTCTAACACAGGAACGCGGCGTAGCAACAAGTGACGAGCACCCATTGACGTGATTGACGTGACGTAATACCAATTATTACTGAACGTGACTTTGCTAGTCAGGCCGTCCAGCATTGAGTCGTTGATGCCATAAAAATGCGCGTTCCCATCGTCCCAAATAATACCTTGATGGTCGGTGAGAAAACGAAATTCAGGCGTGTGCGAAGGATCACTCTGATCAATGCTGAGAAAGAAGTAATTTAAGGCTTCTTCATTTCGCTCCGAGTAAAAATCCAAAATCACATCACTTTTCGAATTGCTGTCGTGATGGATCTGAATCGCTGCAAAATGACTTTCAAAAATATTCAGAATCAACGCAGACGTTTGCTGCTTGGTTCGGTCGACCTCCTGCCAAATGATCTGTTTGGAGAAGTAATAACTCTGAACGAAAATGCCTAAAATGATCGGAGCAAGAACGAGAATAATAATTTTAGTTATAAGCGTCGACAGCGAGCGACGCTTTTTTAGCTTTGATGTAATTGTCATCAATTATCTGAGTATCTAAATGCACGTTTTCTGAGAGCTTCAATTCGCTCAGGGGAATCTGATTTGGTCACAACTTCGAAGTCCCCAGAGTACACCGTTGGTACAGGCTTACCTTCCAAATCCCATTTGATCGCCTCTGCCATCGCAATGCCAGTATCATCATTCATACGCATGACGGTGATATCTAACTCCCCTTTTAAGATAGCGTCTAGCTCAGCAGAACCACCGCCCCAGCCATTAATCATTACGTCTTCACGGCCAAGTTCAGACAGTGCTTCGACGGCACCTAACGCAACGTCGGTAGAACAAGCATAAATGAACTCCACATCTGGGTATTTTTTCAAGCTGGCTTTTGCAGCTTCATACCCGGACTGTTTTGTCGCTTTTGTATAGTAAGCAGATTGTAGTTCAAACTGACTGTCTTGGTTCACTTGGTGAATGAATGTGTTACCACGGATATCGCTAATGTAGCCTTCAGAGAAGTACAAAACGCTGTAATGGGTATTTTTCGGGAACTGCTTGCCAAACTCCACAGCGAGTTCGCGACTGCCTTCAGCGTGATCGAAACCGACGTACATAAAAGGCTGTCGAGTTTCCCATTCACGGACTGGCGTCGTGATATTTTGCAGGATAAGTTTGGTTTTGGTGGAATCTAAAACGTGTTCGACAAACTTACGATGTCGGGTCGTATCGAGTGTAAAAATTAAGTAGTCGGAATTGCTTTTCAGTGCTTCCATCAAAGAAAGGCTTTGTTGTTTGATATCGGCGTTAGGTCGCGTAAACACTTGATTGATTTGGTAATCAATATTGAGTTTATCTAAGCGCTTCTCAAACGCGTCGATGTTTCTTATCCAGTAATCAGAAATCTGCTGCCCTGGATAAACAACGGAGATTTTTAATGGGTGTCTTTTTTCAGGGGCAATAGGTACAGGATCGTCTCTCACGGCCGCAGCCAGAGCATCCGTTAAGTGTTTCTGTTCTGGGAATTCATTTAAGAATTCTTGATACGCCCAGTAGCCGTTAAGAACCTGAGAGGCTTGTGAAGCCGGAGACATGCCGGCAATTGAAATCAGGGACAATACTAACGCTTTATTCATTTATTGCTCTTTTAGCTTTTTTATTGAGCCTACTTCAGCTCTGTTTGTGACCTAGCCGAGTCATCCTTTACTCTTGTAATCTACCTTCCACTGAGTGTTTGTTTCAATAGTAAATTTGTCTACTTGGAACAGAACATCGGGCCATTATGCGTCAGAATAGCCATACATGATATACCCAAAGTCCATATGGTATTCTGCTTTTATCTCAAGAAGCTCGGATGTATCGGGCTCGGCCGTATTAGTCGGCTGTATCAATAAATACAAATAAACCGCCAATGTTGGCGGCTTATAAAAGACAATTGAAGTTTAAGAATCCGAAAAACAGGCACTCAAACGGTCACGATGAACCGTTAACTTTGAGAGCAAGACTCAAACATCACTTGCTGATTGTCATCCACGGCAATCAAAGCTTTGAGTTCAACCAACTGCTCTTTCTTGCTCTTGGTTAGTTGTTTGATGAAATACTCAGCGCGCATTGCTGTTACTTTTGAGTCGAAGCTAGTCGACCACTCTAAAACAAGAGGCCCTTTACCCTTGAGCGCTTTTGCGCCTTTGCCAAGTTGGTGCTGTTTAAATCGCCTTTCGATGTCATTGGTAACACCGCAATACAGTGCATTACGGTTATTGCGGATCAGATAAACGCTCCAGTGCTGCTCAACGCTTTCACTCATGAAAGTAGAGATTCTACCTGCGCTTTCAATGCATCGAGTTCTTCTCTTAACTCGGCAACTTCTTGCTCTAACTGAGCGACACGCTCTGAGCTTGATGAAGTAGCCGGAACTGCCGCAGCCATTGCTGACACATCGATTTCACCACAGAACAAGTGCATGTAACGAGATTCACGTTTACCAGCTTCACGAGGTAACTTCACCACAAGCGGGCCTTTCTCTTCGCTAGCAAGATGCTCAAGTACAGCTTCTACTTCTTTTACATCGTGGAAAGTGGCAAGGCGGTTGGTTCGAGTGCGGATCTCGCCTGGCGTTTGCGCTCCACGCAGCAACATGCAACAGATGATGCCCTTCTCTTGCTCCGACAATTTAAGATCGCCAAACTCGGTGTTGCAAAAACGATGTTGGTACTTGCTAACACGGCTATTGAAAGCGCTCTCATCGCTGACAAGTCGACGCTCAATCAACGCATCAACAGCATCAAGGACGTCAGATTCTGACAATGCCATCACAGGCTCACGGTTGCTTTTTTGGTTACATGCGTTGGTCAACGCGTTCAAACTGAGGGGATATTGGTCGGGGGTGGTCACTTCTTTTTCAATCAAGCAACCAATTACTCGTGCTTCAATTGCCGTTAGCTCAACTTTCATAATGCATTTCCTTATTATTTTTGCATTTGAATTTATACCTAAACCGCATCTAAGTCTTTTATGTCTACTTTGCACCGTCGATTCAAAACGCTGCACGACTTGAAGCTGTTTAGGTATAGGTGCCAGGCTAAAGCATAGCGCAAAGACCTAGCACCCATCGCGAATCGGGGTCGGTCTCAATGCTCCGAGAGAATCGGCACTTTTCTCATATTGCCGTCTTCATCAATCATCATGATTTTCGAACGATTCAGTTCGACTTCCGTGATTTCAAGTTGGCTTCTCTCTTCAATGTACGCCGCTTTTAACTTTTCAGCCAAAGAGCTGGTGACTTTCTCATTCTCTTGACTGTCGGCTTGCTCCGCAGTGTTACCAGAGTCCATATCAAGTTTCATCATTTTTCATTTAATGACGCTGATGATATAGCGAAGGTCTCGCCATGACAACGTATCGATTTGTTCATAAATGCAAAATGCTATCCACTTATCGGCAATAACCGTCGCAGAAAGACGCATCCGTATCCCCTCAATAACCCGTTCATGGTGCAAATTTTTTCATCTTCGCTCCCCTCTAGTGACCCGACCAAAGGGCAGTTTGTCAGCGAGATATGAGAATTGGTTGAGATTTGGTCAACTCTGCATTGTGATTGATCTAAAGACTGTTATGCCACGGGATGTTGTGCTTTAATCGAGGTAGATATTCACAAATTAGGAAAGGGAACCATGAGTAGCGTATTTGAAATCGTTAACCAAGCTCGTCGTAAAAACAAACTAAAACGTGAGCTACTTGATAACGAAAAGAAAGTTCGTGATAACCGTAAACGTGTAGACCTTCTAGAAAACCTACTAGACTACATCAAACCAGAAATGTCTCACGATGAAATCGTCGCTATCATCAAAAACATGAAAGCTGACTACGAAGACCGCGTTGATGATCACATCATCAAAAGTGCAGAGATTTCTAAAGCACGTCGTGACATCAGCCGTCGCATTCGCGAACTGACTGAAGAAGACAAGCAAACTAGCGGCAAAAAATAAGCCCGATTAGTTCAAGTTTCAAACCCCGAGTGAGCATTCCTTACTCGAGGTTTCTTTTTGTCACTTTGTAGTCCAGTGTGTACAATAAAACCATTCTCGAATCCCAACACACTCTAATTTCTATGCCTTCAACTTCTACTAACGCACAACCTACGTTAGCAAAACAACTGTTTACGATGACATGGCCAATGCTGTTTGGTGTGTTGTCTTTAATGAGTTTTCAACTTGTCGACAGTGCATTTATCGGTCAGCTTGGCGTTTTACCGCTTGCCGCTCAAGGTTTCACCCTACCGCTTCAAATGGTCATTATCGGCATTCAAGTAGGCTTAGGCATCGCGACTACCGCTGTGATCTCTAAAGCCTTGGGCGCGAATGATGCTCGCTATGCCAAACAACTTGGCGGATTGGTCTTAATGATAGGTTCAATCGGTGTTGCGGTATTCGGCCTCTTAATTTGGCTGCTGCGTTACCCGATTTTATCTCTGCTCAGCGCGCCAGAAACTGTTATGCCTATCATAGATAGTTACTGGCCTTGGTGGCTGCTGAGCTCATGGGTTGGTGCAGTCCTTTATTTTTACTACAGTATTTGTCGTGCCAATGGCAACACTATGCTTCCGGGCACTATGATGATGGTGACAAGTGGTGTGAACTTGGTATTAGACCCGCTGTTCATTTTCACGCTCGATCTCGGCATTAATGGTGCAGCGTTGGCAACCTTAGTTGCATTTGGGTTTGGTATCCTTGTCGTTGCGCCAAGAGTGAAGCGCAACCAATGGGCTACAACGCAATGGCAAGATCTGAATGTGATGAAAAGCGTCACTTCGATAGGTAACATCATGGGGCCTGCCATGGTCAGTCAATTGCTACCGCCGCTCTCTTCAATGTTAGCGACCAAGTTGCTTGCCAGCTTTGGAACTGCCGCAGTCGCTGCTTGGGCGCTAGGCTCACGTTACGAGTTTTTTGCCATTGTGTCTGTATTGGCACTGACCATGTCGATGCCGCCAATGGTGGGGCGTTTGTTAGGCGCAAAGAACTATCGAGACATTCAATCTCTGGTTGGAATAGCGGTTAAGTTCATTCTTGGCTTCCAGCTTTTGATTGCGGCGATTACCTTCTTGCTTGCAAACCCGCTCGCGTTGTTAATGACAAGTGATACCCAAGTAGAACAAGTACTCCACATGCATCTAATGATTGTGCCAATAAGTTTGGGCTCTCTTGGCGTTTGTATGCTGATGGTGTCGATTTGCAATGCGCTAGGGAAATCGTACACAGCATTAACCATTTCGGCATTACGCTTGTTTGTTTTCTTCCTACCTTGCCTATGGCTGGGTGCGCAACTGGGCGGTATCAGAGGTCTGCTGTTTGGTGCATGTGTGGGTAATATTATGGCGGGTATTTCTGCTTACCTTACTTACCGTAAAACCATACACAAACTTGCGATAAAGCAAGCTACAGCCTAAGTTTTAGTATTAACAAAGAAGCCCTCAACTGAGGGCTTCTTACTATCAACTTTTGGCTATACCATGCACAAGTTTACTGGTCTACAGGGAATACTACGCCAGTCTGTTTGCGTACTTCAGTCAGTACTTTTGCAACGGTCAACGAACGTTGTTTCATTTGTTCATCAATCACACCAAGCTTTAACTGCTTCGCAAATGCTTCTGCTTCGTAGAACATATGATTCTCGGTTTGAGGCAAAGTTAGGGTCTCTTTTTCTTCACCACGAAGAATACGCTCTACACCACGGCCTGTGGCGATCATATCGACCAACACACTGCCTTGCTCACCTTGAAACTCGCTTGGGATAAGAGAATCACTGACTTTCGAGTGCAGAAGATTTACGTTAAAGCCATCATACGCCAGCGTTACGCTGCCGCATCCGTCAACGCCTGATGGAAGCACATGCGCACTGGCTTGAACAGAGTTCGGCTCACCAAACAACTCAATCGCAGAACCCACGCAGTAATAACCGATGTCCATGATGGAGCCATTGGAAAACGCAGGATTGAATGTGTTTGGATTTTCTCCATTTAGGTATTTTTGGTATCTCGATGAATACTGGCAATAGCTGATCGTCGCATGTCGTAACGGAGCGATAGACGGTAAGCTTTCTTTCAATACTTGGAAGTTTGGTGTGTAAGGCGACATAAACGCTTCAAACAACACAACGTTGTTTTCCTCAGCACAGGCAAACATCTGTTGTGCCAATGCGTAGTTCGAAGCCATTGGCTTTTCACAAATGACGTGTTTGCCCGCTTTTAACATTTGAATAGCTTGAGGAGCATGAAGCGAATTTGGACTGGCGATGTAAACCGCATCAATGTCTGCATCCTGACCTAATGCTTCTAGGCTGTCGTAATAAGTATCTGCATCATAAGGCGTGCCAAACAAACGCGCTTTTTCTATATCTCTCGAATACACAGCTTTAAGGCAAAACTGCTTGGTTTGGATTGCCGCTTCAACAAATTGTTGCGAAATCCAGTTAGTCCCGATAACAGCGAGTTTAAACATGTCACTTCCTTTATATTCGTTCTAAAAAGCCGTAATGAATTCGGCTTATCAGTGCGATTTAAGCAAGCTTTAGTTCATTAAACAACTCAAATAACTGGTTAGATTTATACGGCTTTGGCAAATACGCATCCATACCCGCAGCAAAACAATTGTGAATGTCCTCTTCCAACACACTCGCGGTCAAAGCAATGATGGTTGTTTTCTTGCAGCCCACTTTCTTTTCCCAACGGCGAATCTCTTTTGTCGCGGTTAGGCCATCCATCACCGGCATCATACAATCCATCAAAATGGCGTCAAACTGCTCACCTTTGGTGATGGCATCCAGCGCTTCTTGCCCGTTACTCGTAATTAAGTAGTCGTACCCTGCTTTATCTAAGAAAAAGCTCGCGATTTTTTGGTTCATTAGATTGTCTTCAGCAATCAGTATTCTTCGATGAGTTCGAGATATTTTAGATTCAGCGCGAGATGCAATATTTGTGACATTGTCACGCAATGTATTCTTCTCGAGCTTAGCTAGCTCTTCGATGGCATGTTTGAATCGATTACCCAAGAATGGTTGAGTCAACACGGCATGCACGTTTTCCGCGTTCGTGTAAGAGCTCGTCAAATGGTGCTGGCACACTACTAATCGACGAACATCATAAACTTCAGCCAGTTCACTCAGACAGCTATCGATATCCATCTGACCGTCATTACATAAGAAAATGACATCGAAATCTTCATCTAGCGCTTTTGCTTCCGAAAGTGAGTTAACGCCTACCAGCTCAATTTGAGCCAAACGACATTCTTGGACAATTTGTTCTGCATAAGCATAGTTATCACATATAAAGAGCCCTCTTTTGACCACATCGGAATGCCAACCAAAGAGAGGTAACGCCTCTACTTCTATTGAAAAACCAAAGCATGTGCCCACCCCCTTGGTCGAGGTTGCCACTAGCTTGCCTCCCATCATTGACACTAATTGGCGACAAATCGCAAGCCCTAGCCCTGTCCCGCCAAACTGTCTCGAAACACCTTCGTCTTCTTGAGTAAACGGCTCAAAAATGGTCGCCAGTTTGTCCCTTTCAATGCCGATGCCCGAATCCTTGATAAGGAATGTGAGCGAACCTCGCCCTTGCTCTAACGCTTCTTCGTAGCTCACGTCGACTGAGATATAGCCTTGTTCAGTAAACTTAACGGCATTGGAAACCAGATTAGTAATGATCTGTTTGATGCGATGATCATCGACCATCACGCGAGCCGGAATGTTTTCATCCAATGAAATATCGAGCTCAAGCTTTTTAGACGTAGCTTTAGATTGAAACAAAATCACCGATTGATAAACGACTTCGCGAATGTCAGCTTCAACCAACGACAATTCGAGGCGCCCCGACTCGATCTTAGACAAATCTAGAATATCGTTTAGCAATGCAAGCAAAGTGTGGGAAGAGGTATCGATGTCATCCACGACTTCTTGTTGATGAGGTGATAGCTCACTTTGCGACAAAATTTCAGTCATCCCCATGATGCCATTCAACGGCGTTCGGATCTCATGGGACATATTGGCAAGAAATACAGATTTTGCTCTATTGGCTGCCACTGCCGACTCTTTGGCGTGCAGTATTTCGTGAGTTTGCCTTTGCTTTTCTTCCACCACACGATTGACTTGCTGCGCAAAGAGAGTGAACTCGTCACTACCATCGACTGCGACTTTTTTCTCTTTTTCTTCCTCATTAACAAGGGCATTAAGAGCATGAATGATTGCGCCAATCTTACTGTTAACACGATACCAAGTGGCAAACCCCAACCAGCCAAGCAAGAGAAGAACTACCGCAACACCACAGGTAATGAGCAATACATTTCGTTTTTGCTCATTGACTTGAGTAAGTAGGGATTGCTCAGCTTGACGAGTAAATCCTTCAATCATCATTTGCAATCGCTGAACCCGAAAATCGAGTTCGTCAAGGTAAGCCGCATAATCGCTGCGTGGCATGTCGCCATTCATCAGCCTCGCTCTTGATTCCAAATTACGTTGATAGCGGGGGGAGCTGAAAAGGCCAAGCAGTTTATCGACATGCGCATAAGATGCCCCCAAATGCAAAAATGCATCTAGATTTTGCTGCTGACGATCAATGGTTTGAAAAAAAACGCTTTGGTTCAGCTTCGCATCTGGATCCATCACTAAACGGTAGGTCAGCCAAGCCTCTTTTTGCGTCCAATAAGATAATTGAGCAAGGTAAGCAATAAAGTTCTGCATGGCGTGCCCATCGCTATTTCCATACAGCTGATAGTTTTGTAGCAAGGAAAGCGACATTTCTTGCAACAACTGAAACGCCCAATCACCCACTTCATCTGTGTTGGTAAGATCCCCAGACACCATACCAAGCATCGCCTCTTTTAAATCATCGGCGTACTCGGAAGTGTGTGGATTAGTGGAAAATTTATGATGCATGGAGAGCACCACATTGTTTTGGACATCCACTTCGATACTTAAAGGCGTTTCCTGACCGTATTGGCGTCTGTCTTTTTCCATGCTGTAGATAAAGTGCGAAGCCTGAGATATTAGCTGGAATCCCTGTATGTTGCTTACGGTTTGATTGAGATGATCGACTCGCACCGAATTGGCATAAAACTGGTGGATCGCAAAAGCAACGATCACCACTGCGGGTAATAACGCTAACAACGCTAAACGTGTTTTGATTGATAATCTCAGCATCCATCTTTCCATGTGTTACGAACGCCTACTAATTTAATACTAGACTAGTTTCACACATTAATAATGGATATTAATGAGTTTAAAAACACTCTTATTTCACCTAGTAATACTAGGGATATAGGGTTACGACGGGGTCAGGAGCTTGTTTTAAAGTGTGATTCTAAGCAAGTTTTTTGATCATCAAAAATGAGCTAAACGCTCAAATCCAAGTCATACCTAAGCAGCAAAATGTAAAACAGACATTTATCATTTGAATGTTTACCACACCCGTTGTCTTATCGAGTGAGATCACACTAATTTAGAAAAAAATCGAGGGTATTTACATTTAGATTTTGAAGCTATTCGTTATCGTCACAAAAAAAGTTAGCAAGTTATTAAAAGTCAATAGTACAAACACCCCGCTTTAGTCACATTAATCAACCAGAAATAATGCCCTACTTAGCAGTTTTAACTGGTATTAATTTTCCTAGCAGAATAAGAACTCTCACCTTAGAATCCGCACACATAATTATTACAACCCGATTACATAACCCACCAAACTCCACACTCTACCGTTGAGGTAACAGTAGTGAGTATGGTTAGCCCTCAAAACGTGAAAGGTCCAATACAACAATGAGTCCAGAGAAATATCTCCAAGACTGGCAAACGAGCCAAACGATTGCTGAATCTATCTCCCCTCTTATTGGTAAGCTATATCGTCAAAAAGGAATCGAAGTGGTTCTGTTTGGTAAGACGCTTATCAACGCCACAACTATCGACATTCTCAAAACTCACCGCGTAGCAAGACGATACACTGGAAGCCCTCTTTCTTTAGAGCACACAATGCCGATCATCCAAGCATTGTGCGAAATGAGCATTTCTTCATGCCGCGTTGATGTTGGTCAACTGGCAACTAAGTATTGGAATGAGCATGAAGATACAGCAGCACTAAACGATTTCCTACAAACTGCACTTCAAGGCGCGCGTGATGCCGACTCTTCTCTAGCCGCTCGCGATGTTGTGCTTTACGGTTTCGGTCGTATTGGTCGCCTACTGACTCGTCTTCTTATTGAAAAGAGTGGCCCAGGTTACCCACTTCGACTGCGCGCAATTGTTGTTCGTGGCGGTAAGAAAGGTGATTTAGAAAAACGAGCTAGCCTACTTCGTCGTGATTCTGTACACGGTCAATTTAACGGCAGCATCGTGATTGATGAAGAGCGCAAAGCGCTTATCGTTAACGGCAACTACATTCAAATCATCTACGCAAACAATCCTAGTGATGTAGATTACTCTGTGTACGGCATCAACAATGCACTTGTTGTTGATAACACAGGAGTGTGGCGTGATTCTGAAGGTCTGAGCCAACATTTAGCGTGTAAAGGCGCAGAGAAAGTACTGCTAACGGCTCCGGGCAAAGGCGACATCAAGAACGTTGTATTCGGCGTTAACGAATCTGTGATTCAAGAAGATGACACCATCATCTCTGCAGCGAGCTGTACCACCAACGCAATCACACCAGTTCTAAAAGCATTGAACGACAAATACGGCGTACTTTCGGGCCATATTGAAACCGTTCACTCTTACACGAATGACCAAAACCTGATCGATAACTTCCACTCAGGTGACCGTCGCGGTCGCAGTGCATCTTTGAATATGGTTCTAACTTCAACTGGCGCAGCTAAAGCAGTAGCAAAAGCACTGCCAGAGCTAGCTGGTAAACTAACAGGGAACGCAATTCGTGTACCTACGCCAAACGTATCAATGGCGGTTGCAAACCTTAACCTAAGCACAGATGTTGATCGCGACTCTCTGAACGATTACCTACGCGAAATGGCACTCAACTCTGAGCTTTCAGCGCAGATTGATTACACAGATTCAACTGAAATCGTTTCAACAGACTTAGTGGGCTCTCGCCATGCTGGCGTTGTAGATGGTCAAGCGACTATCGCACAAGACAAGCGTTGCGTACTGTACATTTGGTACGACAACGAATTCGGATACAGCTGCCAAGTTGTGCACTGTATGGAACAAATGATGGGCGTTCGTTACCAAACATTCCCTCGATAGGTGAACTTTGCTCCACAACGTTAACCACAATGGGTAACGAGCAATAACCCAACATTTGTTCTGATAATAAGCGCTTTGCGCAGTACTAATATTGATTCCCCGTTTATGCGCCTGATGACCCTCAGGCGCTTTTTCGTTCGTATCATTTGACAATCTCCGGACAAAGCAAACAGAACCATTCATGTTTTGTTCATGTTCGCAGCGTTAATCTGAACACATAGATTGAAAAGAGGTCATGATTATGAATCGAATTATTGTTACTGCACTGGCATTGATTACTGGCTTTTTCGCATTAGTATTTAGCCTAATCATGGCGATTCCATTGACCATCGCAGCCCTGATCACAGGCAAACGAATTGAAAAACGCGTACGGAAAATGCAAAAGGAAATGCATGACGAGTATGAGTTTAATACTGGTAAAGCCGATGCCATCGAAGGTGAATTTGAAGAGGTTCGCCGATAACGAAATTACTGTGTTTCTCTTCCCCCTAATGTTCCTGAGAAACTTCTTGCTTACACCCAGACTTGCCCCACAAGCTGGGTGTTTTTTTATTTTGCAGGCGTATTTTCCCAGTACACAGTTAAATAGATTTTTTCTCGCCAGAGGCACGTCTACTCATCTCATCATAGCCAGTATCCCAAAGCTCTCCATCGACTCCAGCGTACGGGTTGGACTCTTTAGAGCGTCCTTCTAAAAAAGCGTCTCTACCTTCATTTTTAATCTCGCTCACTTTATCTAGAACAAAATTGAAGTGCTTAGGATCCACTCTAAGCAAAACCATAGCTAGAAGCCCTATACCAGCTAATATAAATACAAGAAGAGTGAAGAACTCAAATACACTCTTTCCAGTTAAAAATATCCACCCAGCACTAAATAGGCCAAGTAAAACAACGATCGGAATCAAGCTAGTTACTTTTTGCACTTTTCTCTCACTTTCTTCAACAGTTGTAAAATCTCTATCCCAAGTAGGGATAAGTAAGAGGAAAATCCGTTTACTTAAACAAGTTTTCTCACCTTAATAAGCGACTGATTCGCAATAAGTGTTAAGTGAGCTCTTGCTTTGATTATAACTTATGACTTCCAAGTCATAACTGCAATTGACGTTTTGTTTACTTTAAAATGAACCAAAGTAACATTTATTGATAAAAATAATTTTTAATTATAAGCCACATTTACTATAAGTAAATGTCTCATAAACAACACTTGAGATAACAAAAAGGCAGCTCATTGGCTGCCTTTGGGTTTGTTATATCGAGCGTCTTGAAAGTCTTAAACCGTAACCACCACTCTTAGTGCTAAGAGCATAAGTACAACACCAGATAACCGGTCAATGAGAACCGCTTTGGAGCGAATTTTATCGACCACTCTGGAGCTTGATAACACCAACGTAATAAAGGTGTACCACAAGCCATCGACAACAAAAGGTGTCGCAACAATGATCATTTGGTTACTCAGATCATTTCCAAGCGCGACAAACTGGCTAAACAAAGCAATAAAGAACAGTGCGATTTTAGGACTTAGAATAGAGATAAGGAAACCTTCTCTAGCAGATTGAAGTACGGTCGTTTCCTCACCAGATTCCAACTTGGCGGCCACTCCACCTTTGGATCGCAGCGCGTTAAAACCTAAGTAAGCCAAATAAGCTGCGCCCGCTAAACTGATGGTTTTGAACAGCATTGGGCTCTGCTGCAGCACAACCGCAAGACCGATCAACGTGATAAACGCATAAATCCCGATCCCAAAAGCATGCGCCCATGCCGTTGCCAAACCATTCATTCGTCCACCAGCCAAAGCATGTTTAGCAACGATCGCTAAGCTAGGCCCTGGCGACATAGCCCCTAATAAACAGACTGTAAAAAGTGATAACCAAACTGTTAGTGTCATAAAAATCTCCCCTCTTTGACGTTAATTTATCAATAGAGGTGATATAAACTGAAATCAAAGTTAATCATGAAAGTCATGATTGAAACTCATAGTCTAGTGAATTGAGTATTCTGATTGCTGCATAACGCTTTGCATCGTTTCCCGTATCCAACGATGCGCAGGATCGTTATCGTACTTTGGATGCCACATCAGCCAGTATTGATGGATTTGAGTATCAAATGGCAGAGGTTTATGTGCCAAACTCCAATGCTTAGCGAGGTTCACCGCGATATGCTCAGGAACGACCATCAAATGTTCACTTGAGACTAGGCGATTAACCGCCGCCGAGAAAAATGGGACTTTAAATGTGATATGTCGCGCCAACCCCATCTCTTTTAAAACCGTGTCGGTGCTTGAATCTTTATCGCCGCCACCCGTAACTTTTATGTGCGAATAACTGAGTAACGCATCCACCGTCAGCTCTTTATAACTCGCTAGCGGGTGTGACGCTTTCATCAAACACACCGAGGTATCAGAACCAATGTTCACGCTTGAAACGCCTTCTGGTTTTGAAGGGTACATGGACGATGCGATGTGGATACCCAGTTCATGCAACTTATCGAGAAAATCTGGTTGCCATAAGCGATAAGCCATATCCAGTTGCGGCGCGAGCTGGCTTAAATGGGAAGCGATATCTGGAAGAACGTACTGAGCAACATAGTCACTAGACGCGACAACTAACTCACCTTGCCAATCTGCCGGTTCGAACGGTTTATCATCAAGCAGATGATCAAACTCAGACAGCAAATCATCAAGTTTAGCTTTTAACGCTAACGCTCGAGGTGTGGGTATGAGCAAGTTCCCCTGACGGACAAGCAACGGATCGCCACAAAGCTCTCTAAGCTGGGCTAATTGGCGGCTGACCGCAGATTGAGTCACGTGCAAGCGCTCGGCAGTGCGGCTTACATGGCATTCCTCAAGCAGCACATGCAACGACCTCAGCAGATTTAAATTGATGTTGTTTAACATACTCAACCCACTTGATGCTTCACTTTACGAACTTGTTTCCGGTCGTATTAAAAAACTCGGTCAGAACCGTATGCGTCATCAAATGACGCAGTTCAGGAAAGCGTTGAATTTGGTCTCGAATTTCATTGAGCCGATTCATGTTAGGGACTTCCACAAATACCATCATGTCAGTTTCGCCGCTGATTGCATGGCACCATTTCACACCATCAATTTTATACAACTCATCAGCATAGGATTCACAGTAGTAAGATGATATGGATGTGTCGAATTTCAATGCGAAGTAGGCACAGATCGAATCCCCCTCAGGAGGCGCAATTTCAGCGTGATAACCTAAGATGACTTTGTCATTTTCTAACTTGCGAATACGAGCCGTGACGGCCGAGCGAGATAAATTGACCTTCTCCGCAATCTCGGTGACCGACAACCGCGCGTTATGCCGGAGGATATCAATGATCTTGTGATCAAATTTGTCCATAAATATACCAAGCTTCCCTTAATTTTCTTATTCTATACCGATTCTAAATGCATAAGAAACCAACATTTTGTTGGATTTATTTAAAACAACCGTCATATTGACGGTGAACACGCGCATTTTGTTTTTTGGAGTTCAGATATTCTATCTTCAACCCAAAGTCCAATTAAGGCGCAGCATGGAACGCGCACTTAAATAAAACCTCCGAGAAACGCATGGAACAGCTAAAAAAAGACATCTCTCTTATCTCCGGTATCGCCCAGTTGTCCACAACCTTGATGGGAACAGGCTTGTTTATGATTCCCGCTATCGCGGCAGGAATCGCTGGCCATTTTTCTTTGTGGGCTTGGGTCCTTTTATTCATCGCGATTTGTCCAATTGCGCTGACTTTTGCCCAACTTGGTAAGCGCTACCCGAATGCTGGCGGCACGGCATTTTTTGTGCGTCAAGCTTTTAACTCGAGATTGGAAAGCAGCGTGGCTTGGTTATTTGTCAGTGTGATTCCCGTTGGCGTGCCTGCCGCGATTGCCCTTGCTGCTGGCTTCCTTCAACAGTTGCTTCCTGAGTCAATCAACAACCACTTATTTGCGCAAGTATTGATGGTTTTTCTGCTCATCTTGGTCAACCTATTGGGCACCAAATCATCAGCGCGCTTGCAAACCATCATCGCATTGAGTGTTTTTGCTTTGGTTGGTGCATTTTTGTTTAAAGGCGAAATCAATAGCGCAGATCTTTCAATGCCGACTCTCACAACAGAGTCCATTTGGCCTATCACCGCAGCACTTGGCGTGATGTTCTGGTGCTTTGTTGGCATCGAAGCCTTTGCTCACATGGGGGAAGAGTTTAAGAATCCGCAACGGGACTTCCCGGTCGCGATTATCGTCGGCTGTTTTGTTGCTGGTGCAACTTACTGGGCTTGTTCTGTTGTCATCTTAAAGTTTGGTGCTTATGGCAGCGCACAATTCGATAATGCTTCCATCCCTTGGTTAAGCGCCCATTTATTGGGAGATAGCGCAAAGTGGCTCATCAGTATCATTGGATTTTCTGCGTGCTTTGCCAGCGTTAACTTATATACCCAAAGCCTATCAAGAATGGTTTGGGCTCAAGCGCGCGAACATCGTCCAAACAGTCCACTGGCTAAAATTTCGCGTAGAGGCGTACCTTCATCAGCAACGTTTTTAGTCGGTGCGGTGCTACTTGCGTCTTGTGTGATTGGGTCGTTATCCAAACTCGATTTAGAGTTTTTCCTTAAGCTGGCCAACAGTATTTTTGTTTTGGTTTATCTATTGGCAATGCTAGCTGCATACAAATTGCTACACGGACTAGGAAAAACCCTCGCGGCGATTTCCTTAGTGTTATGTACAGGTGTGTTCATCTGTTTAGGTTGGTCTATGCTTTACGCCCTTGGCATTTTTGCGCTGCTCTCTCTGCCGTGGAAACAATGGCGACAAAAACGACACTCGAGCATTATCGAATAACTTCAGACGTCAAATAGCTCAAAGAGGCGTTTAATCAACGGGTCAATGTTGTCAAGAAGAACATTCCCATATCCGATCACGACGCCCTGCCAATCTCGAGCTTTAAAATCGGGATGCTCATAAAAACTGACTGGGCGCATCACGATGCCCGCCTTTTTGGCTCGTTGCGTCCACGTGTTTTCATCAATCCCTTGTTGCCAGCTCAACGTAACGTGCAACCCCGCCGCTTGGCTAATAACTCGAACTTTGTCACCAAAATAATGCTGAATAGAGAAACAGACTTGTTCGTGTTTCGACTTGTACACTCGCCTCATTTTACGAATATGTCGCAGCAAGCTTCCTTCTGAGATAAAGTCCGCCATCGCGGCTTGAATATGACTTGGTGTGTCACCACTAAGTGCGTCTTTCACCATCAAACATTTATCTACCAGCGATTCAGGCACAACGAGATAGCCAAGCCTCAAACCATTAAACATGACTTTACTAAAAGAGCCGATGTATAACACTCGCTCGTCTCGGCCCATTTGTGCGGCTAACCCTTGCAAACTGGTGTATGGACGATGTGCAAATTGGAATTCACTGTCGTAGTCATCTTCAAGAATCCAAGCCTCTTGGTTCGATGCCCACTCAATGATTTGTGCTCGCTGCTCAGTGTTTAAAGTCGTCCCCATCGGATATTGGTTACTTGGCGTGATATAGAGTGCATCTGCAGTACTTTGCGTGACGGAATCAATATCAAAACCCACTTTTTGTCTTACGAATAACGGTTCAAATTGATATTGCTGAAACAGGATCAACTTGCGCATCTGCGCATAACCTGGCTGTTCCATTAGCACTCTACTTCCTGACGTTAATGTTGCCATGGTGGCGATACACAACGCTTGCTGCGCGCCTGACGTGATGATGATTCGACTAGGCGTGCAGTTAACTGAACGGCTCGACGCTAAGTAATCCGATAAAGCGCATCGAAGCTCCCTGAGACCTTGAATGTCTTGATTGCCTAGCAGACACGTGCGGGATAAATGACGACTGAGATATTTTTGCCACAAAGCGGTTGGAAAAAGCGATAAATCGGGTACACCGGGCGCGAAACTGGCATTCACATCCAACGTTGCTGGCGGAAGGTTGGCAGCTTGAGTTGGCAACTTTTCAGGCAAGTATTGTTCTGGCAACTCAACAGCAACAAAAAAGCCTGAACCACGCTGGCTGACCAAGTACCCTTCAGCAACTAACTGTTCGTAGGCAGAAATAACCGTGTTGCGGCTAAGGTTCAACTCTTGTGCCAGTTTACGAGTCGACGGTAGCTTGCCGTTCTTGGGCCAAAGCCCTCGAACAATCTTATCCCTTATTGCAAAAAATACAGACTGCTGGCGCGTACCGCTGCCTGTTTTTACGCACAAATCACCCACATCGATTAACGACAAATTGGATCCATCCATAGTTTTAAAGTGGCTCTCTCTAAGCTACCAGTTAAACGCTACATTGCAACGACACGCTTAGGAAGAAAATGACTATTTCTCATTACTGTGAGTTGGTTAGGGAGACCACCATGCTATCGAATACAAAAAGAACAGAAATCAAAAAAGGCGCTCATAAAGCGGTGACTGAAGTTGAAAAGCTGCACACGATTATTGATGAAAGCCTAATTGCCCATATTGCAATCACCAACGAGTCAGGACCAGTGGTTATCCCTATGTTAGCTTGGCGCGTCGATGATTTTGTATACATCCACGGCGCAAATAACAGCCGACTGTTACGCTCCCTCAAACAAGGCCAACCGACATGTCTCACCTTCACCTTGTTTGATGGTTGGGTATTGGCGCGTTCCGCATTTCACCACAGCGCGCATTATCGCAGTGCGGTTGTGTTTGGTCAGCTTGAAACTGTTGAAAACAATCAGGAAAAAGATCGTTTACTAAACCACTTTCTCGAACAAATCGCGCCGGGAAGAACAGAACATGTCCGTTTGAGTAACGAGAAAGAGCTCAGCGCCACCATGCTTCTGCGTATTTCTTTAGAGGAAGCATCGGTAAAAATCAGTCGTTTTGGTGTCAACGACGACGCTCAAGATATGGATATTCCGGTTTGGGCGGGGGTACTGCCATATCGAACCGTCGTGGGGCCTCTTGAACCATGTTCGGATTTGTATGAAGGCATCGAAGAACCCGATTACAGCAGCGCCTATCCTAACCGCTGGTACGCTTCGGAGAAACTCAGCTAAGAGCTCCTGTTGCTAACCCTCTCACTTTTGCTAACGCTCTCAATAGCAACTTTCATCCAATCTCCTAAATCACCGCTGGTCCTGCCAGCGGTGCTCGTAACTTTGTATCCAAAAGCTTCAATTTCCCGTATAACAAACCATGAGCAATAGGAGAGAGTTATGTCGGGAAAGGAAAGAAACCTACCAACACACCGTATTTCTAGATTCAGCAAATTTGCCTCGCTCGCAACAAGAGTTGCGGGCAATGTTATTGCTGAAGGCACCAAGCAAATCGCCAAAGGCAACCGACCGAAAGCAAAAGACCTTTTGCTCACCCCTCAAAATATTGCACGACTGACCGATCAACTGGCGCACTTACGCGGCGCAGCCATGAAACTTGGTCAAATGCTGTCGATGGATGCGGGAGATATTCTTGAACCGGAGTTGGCCGAGATTTTAGCCAGATTGCGTTCAAACGCCGATCCAATGCCATCAAAGCAGCTCAACAGCGTGATGGTAAATGCACTTGGTGAACAGTGGAAATCCGCGTTTCTTGCTTTCAACTTCAAACCTATTGCGAGTGCATCCATAGGGCAAGTTCACCAAGCCTACAGCGATGCTGGCGATAATTTGGCAGTAAAAGTGCAATATCCCGGTATCAGAAAGAGCATCGACAGCGACGTCGATAATGTCGGTACGCTTTTGAAAATTGTTGGCCTTATCCCTGAGTCTGTTGACTATAAAGGACTGTTGGAAGAGGCGAAAAAACAGCTGCACGACGAAGCCAATTATGAGCGAGAAGCTCAGTTTGCCTGTAGATATCACGAGGCTCTACAAGGCCATCCGCATTTTGTGGTACCAAAAATCTACCCGGAAATGTCATCCCAATCCGTTCTGGCTATGTCGTTCATTCAAGGGACGCCCATAGAGAAAATCGCAAACTACGATCAAGAAACTCGCGACTTTGTAATGCACAATTTGTTGGAACTGCTGTTTAAAGAACTGTTCGAATTCAAAATGGTGCAAACCGATCCAAACTTCGCAAACTACCTCTATCTTGAACAAAGTAAACAAATCGGGCTGTTAGATTTTGGCGCAACCCGCGAATACAGTGAACGTTTTAGTTCCGGTTATCGCCAAGCCTTTTCATCTGTCGTGAACGATGACGAACAAGGGCTCAACGATGCTTTAGAGCAAATAGGCTTTTTCGCCCAAAGCATCAAACCAGAGCAGAGAACGGCGATTTTAGATTTGGTCAAAATGGCATGCGAACCCATGCTAATTAATGAAGCTTATGACTTTAAAGCCAGCGGACTGGCGCAAAAACTGCGAGAAGCTGGAACAATTCTGAGTATGGAGCAAGATTATTGGCATACCCCACCAGCCGATGCCATATTCTTGCACCGAAAAATTGGTGGCATGTATTTGCTCGCCGCTCGAATCGGTGCAAAAGTAAACATTCGTCGATTAGTGCAACCATATCTCAAGATCAATAGTGGATAGCCTATTGTTTTTCTGTCACTTTCAAGTACCTTGAGCAGTTATTCTGCGTCATCAACAGCCCACTTTATCCATGAAAACGAATTAACTATCGGGGGCTCGGTGAGCAAGTTTCAAGATCTCTCCACTCTAATCCAACAAATTGGCCAAGCCGAAGAATCGGATCAAGTCGCAACGCTCAATGAATCTATCGAAGCGGGTCTCGAACCCGGCGCGGTTGCGCTTATCCTCGAAGCTTTCCCTATCGAAGACCGTGTTCGGTTATGGAGAGCATTGCCGTTAGAACTTCATATCGACGTTTTGACAGAGATGCGTGCCGATGTACGTTTCTCTATCATCAATGCGTTGTCTGAAGTCGAACTCAAACTCACCCTCGCTAAACTCGACAACTTATCGTTGATCGAATGGGCAGACTCGTTACCAGAATCCATCATCAATGAAGCGCTCGCTTTAATTGAAAAAGACGAGCTTGAACTGTACGACCAAGCGAATGAATATGAAGACGATGAGCTAGGTCGCTGGGCGGAGCGTAAAATCATTACGCTGCCGTTCAATATTACGGTCGGAACCGCAAAGCAGTTGATGGAACGCTACAGCTACGATACGCCGCAGCAAGTGTACCTGATTAACCGAAACAAACAGTTCCGTGGCGCAGTAAACTATTACGAGATCTTAAGAAGTGATTCAGGCGTGCGTTTGAAAACACTTGAGATTGAAACCGTTACCGTGTTGGACAGCAAAATGACACTGCCAGAGGCGGTAGAGGCGTTAGAGCATAGCGCCCTACCCGCGCTCCCCGTAACAGATGCTGACCAAACTCTCATTGGTGAGGTCGATTGGCAATTTGCATTAAGTACGCAACGAGAAATCTACGAAGCGCGCTTAATGGCCGGTACTGGTATGGATGAAGGCGATGACTTATTTGCGCCAGTACTAAAAAGCTCACAAAAACGTGGCGTGTGGTTGGGCATCAATTTGCTGACTGCAATTTTAGCCTCTGTCACTATCGGACTGTTTGAAGATGTGATTGCTCAAGTGGTGGCTTTGGCCGTGCTCATGCCAATCGTTGCATCGATGGGTGGCATCGCGGGCAGCCAAACGCTCACTCTGATGGTTCGTGCGATGGCGCTTAATCAGATCACTCCAGGTAACCGTTTCAAGCTATTGAAAAATGAACTGGGTATTGGAGCTCTGAACGGCATTGCTTGGGCACTGATTATCGGCGGGTTAGCCGGATTGTGGTTCCAATCGCCAGTTTTAGGCGGAACCATCGCTCTGGCCATTATCGTCAACATTATTACCGCTGCTTTGTTTGGCGTGTTGATACCCATTATTCTGGATAAGTTCAAATTGGATCCAGCCTTAGCAGGCTCGGTTATTCTAACGACAGTGACAGATGTGGTTGGTTTTTTCGCCTTTTTGGGAACGGCGAGTTTAGTCATGCTCTAAAAAGTCCACTGTTTATTAATCAATCATTAGCATAATAGAGACAAATTGCATAACGCACTTGCAAATTGCAAAAACATTCAAAGTTTAAGCAACGTATGTCACAGAAACCACGATTTTCGGGCATATAAAAGTTGGCACAGTAACTGCATTATATAAATTGACCCTTCTTAAGCCGAGGGTCACCTAGCCAACTGACGTTGTTAGTGAACTTGATTTTGTTCACATGTATATAAGCCAATCGCACTCTTTGCGGTTGGCTATTTTTTTATGCGGCTACTGCTCTCCTTTATCCTCTGACAGAGCTCTATTGTACTTTTCTTGCCCTCAACCGACTGTTTACTGTTTATAAAATTCAAAAATTCCTTCAATAAACCATCATAAATACCGATTTCAACAAAAACAAACTACCTAACCCAAATAAAACCAAGAAAACACACCTAAAAAAGAACAAATAACGCCCAAACCAAAACACTCATCATGAAATCGTTTTCTTTTCATAGAAATCGACTGAACAATCTAGAGTTATAGATAAATTTTATCCATAAGCACAAATAGTAGTAAAAAGCATTCATTTCACACAGAAAACTCGTCAAGAAATCATAAAAACACACGTAAAAATACATTTTTCATTTTTAGAACAACTCATTTAACTTATTGTTATTTAACAATAAAAAATACAAACAAAACCAAGTAAACGTTTAAATTTCAATTTTATCATTGACTATCGAATTTACATCACGATAATACGCGCCGTTTACCTGAAAATCAGGTGCTATAATTTAATCTTTTACTTTGCGGAGGTAATAATGGCTGGAGACAATAACTACAGTCTTGGACCAGTTCCCAACACGGCCAGAAAAGGCGTGGCGTCACTAACCATGGTGATGTTAGGACTCACTTTTTTCTCCGCAAGTATGTGGACAGGTGGTTCTCTCGGTACTGGGCTCTCCTTTAATGATTTTTTCCTCGCTGTTCTCATCGGTAACCTAATCCTCGGTATTTACACTTCTTTCCTCGGTTACATCGGCGCTTCTACTGGTCTCTCTACTCACCTTCTTGCTCGTTTCTCTTTTGGTTCTAAAGGCTCTTGGCTTCCTTCTGCTCTTCTTGGCGGTACTCAAGTTGGGTGGTTCGGAGTTGGTGTCGCGATGTTTGCGATTCCGGTGCATAAAGCAACGGGCATCGATACCAATACTTTGATCCTTGTCTCCGGTTTGCTCATGACCGCGACCGTTTACTTTGGAATCTCAGCACTAATGGTGCTGTCAGCAATCGCCGTTCCTGCCATTGCGCTACTTGGCGGTTACTCTGTCGTAGAAGCAGTAAATAGCGTTGGCGGTATTCGCGAACTACAACAAGTTCAACCAACCGAACCACTCGACTTTTCAATGGCTCTCGCGATGGTTGTAGGCTCTTTTGTCAGTGCAGGCACATTAACGGCAGATTTCGTACGCTTTGGCAAAAAGCCACGCAGCGCCGTGATGATCACCATGGTGGCATTTTTCATCGGTAACTCGTTAATGTTTATCTTTGGCGCGGCAGGTGCATCGGTGACTGGTCAATCAGACATCTCTGAAGTGATGATTGCGCAAGGTTTATTGATTCCTGCCATCATCGTACTTGGGTTAAACATTTGGACGACCAACGACAACGCGCTCTACGCATCAGGTCTTGGATTTTCCAACATCACTGGCTTACCAAGTAAATACATCTCGATGGCGAACGGTCTTGTTGGCACACTTTGCGCTCTCTGGCTCTACAATAACTTTGTAGGCTGGCTGACCTTCTTATCGTTGGCAATTCCACCGATTGGCGGCGTGATCATCGCTGACTTCTTCACGAACCGTAAACGCTACGCAAGCTTTGAAGCCACCCAGTTCCAAAGCGTAAACTGGGCTGGCATTATCGCTGTAGCGATTGGCGTTGGTGCAGGACACTTCCTTCCTGGCGTAGTACCGATTAACGCTGTACTTGGCGGCGCAATTAGCTTCCTAATTCTTAATCCTATTCTCAACAAAAAAGCACTGGCTTCACAGCCAGCGTAAGGAACCATCATGACAACACTACTGATCAAAAACGTAACGCTAAAAGGACAAGAAGGTCTGCAGCAAATTTTGATTGAAGATGGTCAATTCAAGCGCATTGAAAGCAACGATGTGGAGCTTAATCACAACGGTGACACCATAGATGCTGAAGGCGGTATGGCGGTTGCGCCTTTCTGCGAGCCACACATTCACCTAGATACAACGCAAACCGCTGGCGAGCCAAGCTGGAACATCTCTGGCACATTGTTTGAGGGTATTGAACGTTGGGCTGAGCGCAAAGAAATGCTGTCGATTGAAGACGTGAAAGCGCGCGCAAAACAAACCTTAAAATGGCAGATCGCAAACGGCGTACAACACGTTCGTACTCACGTCGATGTTTCTGATCCAACGCTTATCGCTCTCAAAGCGATGCTAGAAGTACGTGAAGAGATGAAAGAATGGGTAGACATCCAAATCGTCGCCTTCCCGCAGGAAGGTATTCTCTCTTACCCAAATGGCAAAGAGCTGCTAGAAGAAGCCGTCAAATTGGGGGCGGACGTGATTGGCGCGATTCCCCACTTTGAATTCACACGCGAATATGGCATTGAATCGCTGCACTACGTGTTCGAATTGGCGCAAAAATACGACCGTCTGATCGACGTACATTGTGACGAAATCGATGACGAGCAATCTCGCTTCGTTGAAACACTGGCAGCATTAGCGCACAAGTTTGATATGGGGAATAAAGTCACGGCAAGCCACACAACGGCAATGGGTTCCTACAACGGTGCATACGCATCTCGCCTGTTCCGTTTATTACGCATGTCCGGTATCAACTTCGTGGCAAATCCATTGGTGAACATTCACTTACAAGGCCGCTTTGATGATTACCCAAAACGTCGCGGCGTAACACGAGTGAAAGAGATGCTAAATGCAAACATCAACGTTTGCTTTGGACACGATGACGTATTCGACCCATGGTATCCACTTGGTACAGCAAACATGCTGCAAGTGCTACACATGGGCCTGCATGTATGTCAGGTCATGGGTTACGAGCAAATTAATCACTCACTCGTTCTCATCAGCACCAACTCAGCGCGTACATTGAACATTCAAGACAAGTACGGAATTGAAGAAGGCAAACCAGGTAGCCTACTGATTCTTCCTGCTGAAAATGGCTTTGATGCAGTACGTCGCCAAGTACCTGTTCGTTACTCGGTTCGTCACGGTAAAGTCATTGCAGAAACACAACCTGCGACAACTCGTATTCATCTTGAACAACCAGAACAAGTGACGTTCAAGCGCTAAAGTTCTTAAAAAGACCAACCGAAACGAAAAGGGTCTGACTATTTAGTCAGACCCTTTTACTATTTTTTAGTACGTTGCGTTAATTGTCTTCGACAACTAATGATGTTTCTGATCATGGATGGACTATTACCCAGATAAACAACATGCCCTTCTTCATCAACGACCGCGGGTACCACTTTTAAGCCTTTCATATCTGCGCCATTTTCGACCAGTTTACGCTCTAGCTCATATAAATCCTGCATATCATCGACTCAGTTAACTCACCATTTGCGCGGAATCCTATCGCTCTGAAAGCAAAAGTATCATGATCAAGATCACAAAAACCACACTAAACAACTATAAAAATGGGATTGAGATCACTCAAAAATGCAATCTATAAACCCAAATTTTCTGTGCTACTGAGTCATATTTATAAAATTAATAACTCATAGATACACTGATAAAAATGTTTGTTGGAAATAGTCTTGGCTGGAGAGAAACCTTCGAAAAGTTCAGTCATTTCACTACGTATTAACCATTTCAAATGGAATCAGTGACAGCGCTCTTAATCCCACTTCTTTACATCACTCAGGTATTCAACAATCTGGTGGCTAATTCTCAATTACACCATCGCATTTGGAAATTCTTCTTAGCGTTGGGCATACTTCTGGCTTCATTTTAGTTGTAGATATTAACCATGACGTCATTAAGCCAGTTTGAGCCGCTGTTTTTGGAATTTATGCAGCAAGAGATGCAAGTTGATGCCGCCCATGATATTGAACACGTAAAACGCGTGGTCAAAACAGCGAAACAGCTCTGCGACGAAGAAAATGCAGACATAGCCATTGTGTTACCAGCAGCTTATTTGCATGACTGTTTCACCTACCCGAAAGATCATCCAAATCGCAAGCAAAGCTCTGCAATTGCAGCCAAAAAAGCCATCGCGTATTTGGAGAGTATTCAATACCCTCAGCAATACCATGATGCCATCGCACATGCGATAGAGGCGCACAGTTTTAGCGCTAACATCAGACCAAACACGTTGGAAGCACAAATCGTTCAAGATGCCGATCGTCTGGACGCTTTAGGCGCAATTGGTGTTACGCGATGCATTCAAGTCAGCACTCAGTTTAACGCTCAGCTTTACAACGATAACGACATGTTTGCTAAAGAGCGCGAACTCAACGACAAACAATTCACCGTAGATCATTTCCAAACCAAGTTGTTTAAAATTGTCGACACCATGAACACGGAGTCTGCAAAACTTGAAGCCAATAAACGGAAAGCCTTTATGCAAACGTACCTGAAACAGTTGCACGATGAGGTGACCGCATAAATGTCTGAAAGCTATACGTTAATTAAAGAACTTAAACGCCAGCTAAAGTCTGCGGGGCTGCATTATGTCGATGTTGCACAACACCTTGATTTAAGTGAAGGAAGCGTCAAACGTTTACTTGCGGAAGGTCAACACATTAGCCTTGAGCGCTTAGAACGAATTTGCCAATTGATTGGTTTAGAAATGGCGGAACTGTTTAAGCTCGCGGCTGCGCACAATAAAGGTCTAGAGTCGCTAACGTTAGAGCAAGAAAAGCAGTTGGTTGACGATAAAGCCCTGCTACTCGTGGCGATCTGTGTTGTAAATGGCTATCAGTTTGAACAAATCGTTCAGCAATACACCTTCAATGAGTTGGAACTGGTGCAAAAGCTTGCTCATTTGGATCGTCTGAACATCATCGACTTACAGCCAAATAACAAAATTCGTTTGCGTATATCTCCGACATTTAAGTGGCAGATGGGCGGCCCTATTCAACGGTTCTTCCAACAGCAAGTTCAAGACGCCTTTTTCCAAAGCTACTTTTCTGGTGAAGATGAACAGTTGTCCATGGCAACAGGATTGATGAGCGTACCAACCAACAAGAAGCTGCAACAGAAACTGCAAAAGGTAATCGATGAGTTTTATCAGGCTTGCCAAAGTGATAGCTCTCTCGATATGGACGAAAAACACGGCACCTCTCTGATTATTGCGATGCGTCGCTGGACGTTCCCTCTGTTTGAGCCATGGGAGAGAAAACCTACTTAGAAGTCTCGCAAGTAGTAACTCAATTAACAAATAGAAGTAAAAGTAACGAATTTCGTTACTTTTGGTGACATGCAACGTCACTTGAAAGAGAAAGCTGGTTTAATCGTTCATTGAGCATAAAGTGCTTCCATCTCATTCGACTTTGTTTAATCGGGGCCAGCATGTTTTTCTCAAAACGCTTTTTTCCTTACTTTGTGACGCAATGTCTTGGCGCACTCAATGACAACATCTACAAAAACGTTCTGTTATTGATGGTGACTTACAGCCAAATTGATAACCTACCAATATCCGTTAATCTATTTGTTAATTTGGCGGCAGGCTTGTTCATCCTACCTTTCTTTCTATTCTCTGCGCATGCTGGTGCCGTCGCTGACAGCATGGACAAAGCCAAATTAATACGACGTCTAAAGCTCATCGAGCTGGCTATCATGTCTTGCGCAGCAACCGCTATTGCCACCCAAAGTGCCATGCTGATGCTGGTTCTGCTGTTTATGACAGGCACTCAATCGGCCTATTTTGGTCCCGTGAAATACGCCTTGCTACCACAAGCGCTCAAACCAAATGAGCTTGTTAAAGGAAATGCTTGGGTTGAAATGGGCACGTTCCTTTCGATTCTTATAGGTACGCTTAGCGCAGGCCTGCTGCTAGCTATTCCTAATGGCACCTTGATTGCTTCTTGTGTCGTGATTGCCTTGTCTTTGCTCGGGTTTATGAGCAGTGTGAACATTCCAACGATGCCTAGCCAATCGAATGACAAAGCGAAATTTGAACCGATTTCTGGTTTAAAGAACACGTTAAAAGTGGCAAAAAAACAGAGAGGCATTTGGATGTCTATTCTAGCCATCAGTTGGTTCTGGTTCATGGGTGCGACTTACCTGACTCAATTCCCTAACTTTGCGCGTGAACATTTGTTTGCAGACAGCACTGTCGTTTCTCTACTGTTGGCATTGTTTTCCATTGGTATCGCGACAGGCTCTTGGTTGTGTGAAAAGCTCTCTTTCAACCACGTTGAGCTTGGTATTTTGCCATTCGGTATTCTTGGTCTGACAGTCTTTGGCGTCGACTTGCTATGGGCAGTCCCAAGTTATCCATCACTTCCGGTGCACTTTTATGATGTGCAAAGCTTCGTTGCTGAATCCAAACATCTGCGCGTCATGATTGACCTGTTCCTTGTTGGTGTAAGCGGCGGTGTCTTTATTGTTCCTCTTTATGCGTTCATCCAATCGCGTTCAAACAAATGGGAATGTGCACGTGCCATTGCTGCTAACAACATCATGAATGCGTTGTTTATGGTGGTGTCTGCTTTGGTTTCGATCGTTGTACTCAGCGTACTAGAGCTTTCTATTGTGGAACTGTTTGCCATGATGGCAATAGGTAACTTCTTCGTGGCAATCTATGTCTATCGTCAAGTTCCAGAATTTACACAACGCTTTATCAGTTATTTACTCAGCCATTGTATGTATCGTGTGTCTGTAAAGGGGCGCCAACATATTCCTGAACAAGGTGCTGCGTTAATCGTGGCTAACCATGTTAGCTATGTCGATGCGTTGATTTTGATGGGAACCTCTACTCGCCCGGTTCGTTTTGTGATGGACAAATCCATCAGCGAGTTGCCTGTTCTTAAATATGTTTTCCGTCATGCCGGTGTTATCCCGATCTGTTCTCCACGTAAGTGTACCGACACTTACCGTCGAGCATTTGAACAGATTGAACAAGCGCTTAACGACGGTGAGGTTGTCTGTATCTTCCCTGAGGGTCGTTTAACGTCTAACGGTGAATTGGGTGAGTTTCGCCCTGGAGTGGAAAAAATCCTTGAACGTAACCCTGTTCCTGTCATCCCTATGGCACTAAAAGGGCTTTGGGGTTCTTTTTTCAGCCACAAAGGCGGACATGCTCTCACAAAACGACCGACTCGTTTTTGGTCAAAAGTGGATGTTGTAATCGGTGAAGTGTTAAGCCCAGCTCCTTTAAATCGTCATCAATTGCAACAACAAGTACAGGATTTACTGGGCTGATACGCTTGCTATACCGATCAAACTTTGCAGCAAAACGTAAATATGCACCACAAAGCACAAGTAGTTCCTTGTTAATTAGAGTAGGATATCTAAGACGTCATAAATCTTGGAGGTATTATGAAAATCATCATCTTACATGGTCTTTATATGCATGGACTGGTCATGCAGCCTCTTAGCCAAAAGTTGCGAAAACTCGGATACGAAACGCAAGTGCTCAGCTATAACACTGTTGCTATCGATGAGTCTTCACTGTTTGATTCTATTGACCATTCGCTTAATCCACTGACCGCAAACGTGCTCGTGGGGCACAGCTTGGGAGGCTTGATGATTAAGCGCTATCTCGCCAACAGAAAGCCAACCACCAGCTTAATCTCTCATGTTGTCGCTATCGGTTCGCCTCTTAAAGGCGCGTCCATAGTAGGTCGGATTCAAGATCTCGGATTGGGTGCAATTTTAGGCAATTCACCACATCACGGATTAAACAAACATGATGATGCGTGGGCTTTTCCGCAAAAACTAGGCAGTATCGCAGGAACCGTGCCGATTGGTGCCCGCCCATTGTTGATCCGTAATGACAACACCATGTCGGACGGTACGGTTACCGTAGAAGAGACAAGACTGGACGGTATGCAAGATCATATCGAAGTGAAGCAAACGCATACGAGTCTGATTTACAACACCTTCGTGCCGCAGCAGATTGATCACTTTATTCGCACAGATTATTTCCGTCGATAGCACACTTTTCCATCATACAGATGGAATCGACTTTCCAAGCTATTCAGTTCGCAGTACTATCCTAGCTCCACTTCCTCACAACTTGAATGAAGTGGCACATTTTTAATTGTTCTCAGGGCGGGGCGAAATTCCCCACCGGCGGTATACTTTTTCAAGTGAGCCCGCGAGCGCTCGATTCGTCGAGGTCAGCAGATCTGGTGAGATGCCAGAGCCGACGGTTATAGTCCGGATGAAAGAGAATAAGAATACACCAGTATCGCGAGTAAGATCGCGTTGAATGCTGGTGCGCTTCTTTTTGATCGTATTTTACGACGATCTCTCATACCGCCCTGATTCTGGTGATATTTAGGAGTTAACCATGAATCAGTCATCACTACTTGCCGAATTCGGCGACCCAATTACTCGCGTTGAAAACGCACTTATCGCTCTAAAAGAAGGCCGTGGCGTACTTCTTCTTGATGATGAAGATCGCGAAAACGAAGGCGATATCATTTATTCAGTCGAGCACCTCACCAACGAGCAAATGGCGTTGATGATCCGCGAATGTAGCGGCATCGTTTGTTTATGTTTAACAGACGCTCAAGCAGACAAACTGGAACTGCCTCCAATGGTGGTAAACAACAACAGCGCGAACCAAACTGCATTTACGGTTTCTATTGAAGCGAAAGTTGGCGTAACAACGGGGGTTTCAGCAGCAGATCGCGTGATGACCATTAAAACGGCGGCAAACCCGCATGCGAAACCTGAAGATCTTGCTCGCCCGGGTCACGTATTCCCTCTTCGTGCACGTCCAGGTGGTGTAATGACTCGCCGTGGTCATACTGAAGGTACGATTGATCTGATGCAAATGGCAGGGCTTCAACCTGCTGGCGTACTGTGTGAAGTGACCAATCCAGATGGTACGATGGCAAAAGCACCAGAGATCGTTGCATTTGGTCGCCTGCACAACATGCCAGTGCTGACTATTGAAGACATGGTGATGTACCGTAATCAGTTCGATTTGAAGCTGGCATAATCAAATCCCAGCTCTGAAAGAAGCCGCGCATTTGTGCGGCTTTTTTGATCGATTTCCTTTACGTTTGAGTAGTTATACTTATTCAAAACAAAAGGAACGACATCATGAAAGGATTACTGAAACTCACCGCACTCCTTGGCTTTATCTCCATTAGTTCGCTTGCTCTTGCGTCTGAATGCCCCGACATTCTGCAAGGCAAACAGCGCATGTTAAATTCAACAGAAGAAATTGAGCTTTGTGAAGTATTCAAAGGGAAAACATTGCTCGTCGTAAACACTGCCAGCCAATGCGGTTTTACACCTCAATATGAGCAACTAGAAACGCTATACCAAACTTACAAAGATAAAAACTTCGCAGTCATCGGTTTTCCCAGTAACGATTTTCGACAAGACAAAGGAAGCGAAGAAAATACCGCAAAGATCTGCTATCTCGACTACGGCGTGACGTTCCCTATGATGGCTCGAAGCTCTGTATTGGGCAACGATGCCAACCCTGTCTTTTCTGAAATCAGCACTCAAGCCGGTGTGACTCCGAAGTGGAACTTTTACAAGTTTCTCATCAGTAAAGAAGGCAAAGTCATCGCCACATTTCCAAGCTCAACCTCTCCGACGAGTACTACGCTTACTAATATGATTGAGCAACAACTGTAGGAGCGCTGTTATGGTCACGACACGTTTAACCATGTTACGCCTTGGGTACTTGGGCTTAGTGCCTTTTCTGTTCAGCTTGCTGCTTATCGTGTCTGACACCACCTTATTTAACCTAAGCGGCCAACAATTTTTTATTGCCTACAGCGCCGTTATCTTGAGTTTTCTATCGGGAGTGCTCTGGGGAAATGGTATCGACCATTACTACCACCGCTTGAGCCGTAATATCCTAGTTCTCAGTAATTTGTTTGTTTTGCTTGCGTGGGGTGCCTTGTTACAAGGGAATACGCATTACATCGCAGCAATATTGTTGCTCGCAACCGGATACGCGGCCGTTTGGTATGCAGAAAAGCTGATACGGAATGTCGAACTGGAAGTTGATCCCAAAGGCTATCAAGGCATGAGGAATAAGCTCACCTGTGGCGTCATTTTGATGCATGGATTGGTTTTGATTGCATAATCTGGTCTGTCCAGTACTCAGATCACAAAACCAATCAACCCATATAAAACATTGTTCATTTCGTGAATACACATACATTTTGAACACCGTTTTGTTTTAAAGTAGCGCAAACCTACATATATATGTCCGTAAACATTCACAAAGGATATGAATATGTTTTTCCGCAAACTACTGTTTAGTACTGCAATTATCAATGCGACTTCTGGCTGCGTTTCTTACCAAGCGCAACAAGCTGCCACTCAAACAGTAAACAACACGGGCATTGTTCTCACCAATGTAGTGAAAAACACCATCGCACAACCGTGCAATGTCGCTATCACCGTTGCTAGCTTGTTTTATCCGCACGCGATATTCATGACTAGCTTACCAACTCAAGCTTGTACAACCGTACTGAGATAACGAATTCAAAAAAAATGGCGACCACTTGGCCGCCATTTTTCATTTCTTTTAATTTATAGCGTTAGCAGATAGTTCACCAATTCGCTGTACTCGGCATAGCTACGGACTTCATTAGGAATAACGATATACTTGTTATTCACAACGACGCCAGGAACGCCGGTCAGAGTGCTCTCTTTGAACTGCTTATCGAAACGCTTTTGCATCGAACTAACCGCAAAGCTGCTGTACGCCGCGTCAAATTTGTTGCCATCGACACCGTTGTCCGTGAAGACTTTCTTTAACTCGTCTTCGTTTTTCGGTGCTTGGCGCTTTTGATGAATTTGCGCGAACATCGCAGGCACCATTTTATCTTCAACGCCTAGCGATACCATGGTTGCGTAGGATTTTGCCATTGGCACTGCCATGTCTGCGCCCATAAACGCCACGTGCACTTTTTCAAAGCGTGCTTCTTTTGGCAAAGCCGGTTTTAAGTTTTCAATCACAGATTCAAACTTATAACAGTGTGGGCAGTAAAACGAAAAAAACTCTGTAACGGTTGGTTTAGTCGCTTTCTCAACGTCCAACACTTTGTAGTGTTTACCTTCTTCAAATTGAGCAGCGTGAGCGCTGAAAGCCAGTAAAAGTGTGCTGCATAGTGCAAGTAATTTCTTCATTGTTTGTTTTCCTTCGGGCACAACAGTGCCGTTTTAAATATAGCTAAGAGCCAGCTAGTGCTGGAGATAAATAAAGAAGAAATCAAACAATCGGAGGTCGGTAAGGCTTATAAATCACAACCACGGCTTTTTCAGTAGGAGGCTTATCAATAAGCGCCAAGCTATAAGGCAGTAGCATCAAGTCATTTTGCGACAAAGTCGTGGGAATTTTCACAATGCAAGAAGAGCTGCAACTGGTGTGCGACTTTTGCCCTTTTTCCATCATGTGTTCTTTGTGGTGCGGCTCAACACAATCTGTATTTACGCCGAGTTTTTCTTGAAGTGCAGTTTGCTGCATGGGAAAGCTTTGTGCTTCTATTGATGCTGTCGATGCTTGAACGCTCGATGAAACACTGGTTAGCAGCATAGCCACCAAACAAACCAGAGTAGTCATCAATGTACGATTCAACTTCAACATATCAATTTCTTCACAACACACTGATTTTCATCATACAGAAAGATCATATTCATACAAGTTTGAAGCACGAAGAGTACACGGTTATTTCACGAGCTATACCAGCATGAATCCGATAACGCTTGAAATACTTATGAAACACGAGTAATAGTTAGAGCAGTTTTTGTACTAACAAGGAAAGATTCATGCTTAAAAAGAGATTTTTCAAAACTAAAGATGAAGTTGAAGTCACTTTTGAACTCGATAAAAACCAATGGGAGTCCATTAAAATCGCTGGAGATTTTAATGACTGGCAACCAGAGCCAATGAAACTGGTGAAAAAAAGTGGCCAATTTAAGTTCAAAACACGTCTACCCAAAGAGCAACACATCCAATTTCGTTATCTCCTCGATGAAGTTGAATGGGAGAACGATCCTCAAGCAGATGCTTACGTTCCAAATGGCTTTGGTAGCGACAACAGCGTTGTTTGCACCGTTGAATAAGTGGTAACTTTGATGGGTTGATAGTGCGGACTTCACCGTAGTAAAAATACATTCCTCTCACTTAAGGCGCACGAGTTGCGCCTTTTTCCTACCAATAAGACAAACTCAAGCAGTAATTATTGTTGCTATTTAACAACAGTGTTTTACCTAAAGTGATATATATCAACAAAAGTTATTTCCTTAGTATGAGTTCATCGCAGCAGACCGCTGCTTTTAACGAAAACTGAGGAAGTAACAAATGAAAAAACTGGTTGTTATTACTGGTGCAAGTTCAGGTATTGGTGAAGCTATCGCACGTCGTTTTAGTGAAGAAGGCCACCCTCTCCTTCTTGTGGCTCGTCGCGTAGAACGTTTAGAAGCACTCAATTTACCAAACACCTTATGTGAAAAAGTCGATGTCACTGACCAAGCGAGTTTGATAACAGCGATTGAAAAAGCAGAAGCTCAATTTGGTCCAGCTGACGTGCTAGTCAACAATGCGGGTGTAATGTTGCTTGGTCAGATCGACACGCAGGACGCCGCTGAATGGAAGCGTATGTTCGACGTTAACGTGCTTGGTTTGCTTAATGGTATGCACTCCGTACTTGCATCAATGAAAGCGCGCAATAGTGGCACAATAATCAACATCAGCTCTATTGCAGGTAAAAAGACGTTCCCTGACCACGCGGCATATTGTGGTACGAAGTTCGCAGTTCATGCAATTTCAGAAAATGTGCGCGAAGAAGTGGCCGCATCAAATGTGCGTGTTACAACTATTGCACCGGGCGCAGTAGAGACGGAACTGCTTTCTCACACCACCTCCCAAGACATTAAAGATGGATACGATGCTTGGAAAGTGGATATGGGTGGTGTACTCGCCGCAGACGATGTCGCGCGTGCAGTAATGTTCGCTTACCAACAACCACAAAATGTCTGTATCCGAGAAATTGCGCTCGCGCCTACCAAGCAGCAACCATAATCTGGTGACAACTTAATTTCCCATATACTAAGCAAACGATTTGTTCTACATCAAAACGTTTGCTTTTTTTATATTATTAACTCATCGGATAACCTTATTCTTTACAAGCTTTATTTGAAATAAGTCGCAAATTTGTTTAACTTTCAGTGATATCAAATACAGCACACATCACTTACATGAACGAACAAGAAATCAAGCCATCCCTTATCATTGTCGAAGACGATCCAAAACTACAAGATATGCTCGGTGAGTACTTTGTAGAACAAGGCTTCGACGTCCGCTGTATTGATAACGGCACCGACGCGCCGAACGCCATTTTAGACACTCAACCCGATTTGGTTTTGTTAGATTTGATGCTGCCGGGCCAAGACGGTTTGAGCGTTTGTCGTCAAATCCGCGAATGTTACAAAGGCAAAGTTCTGATGCTTACCGCAAGCGATGACGATTTTGATCACGTCGCTGCGCTTGAAATTGGTGCCGATGACTTTGTCACGAAACCTATCAAACCGCGCGTGTTACTTGCTCGTATCCGTATGTTATTGCGCAGGAAAGAAAGCGCCGCTCCAGCGCCAGAAAACGGCTTACAAATCGGCGTGTTGTGTTTAAACCGACTACGTAAATCCTGCACTATGAACCAACAGCCTGTCGCATTAACCGACGGTGAGTTTGACTTGCTGTGGGTACTCGCCACTCATGCCGAGAAAACCTTGTCGCGTGAATGGCTCACCAAAACGTTACGTGGGATTGAGTACGACGGTACAGATAGAACCATTGACAACCGCATTGTAACGCTTAGAAAGAAATTGGGTGACGCGTCTTGCTCACCTCAAAAAATCATTACGGTACGCGGCAAAGGCTACCTACTAATGCCGGATGCATGGAACGCATAAATGAGAAGGATATATCTAGAGAGCTTTTTAGGTCTGATCATTCTTTTTCTCGCCAGTCTGAAAGGCTATGAGCTCATCGTGTATGAGCTCAATACTGATTATGACTACCTACTTCAAGAACACAGTTCGCAAGCTTTCTACGATTTACTCTCCCCTATCTATGAAGAAAAAGGGCTTGAATACACCAAAAGCGAGCTAGAAAAGTTTGCCTCGGCAAGCCATCGATTGTTGCAACCTCACACCATGGATGAGCTCCCTCCTGAGGTGAAGGAAGTGTTCGATGAAGATCCTACCGCTAACATCGCCTTTGATGATGAACGGGATTTTTGGTTTCGCTTCGACGAGAGCACTCCCTTTTTCAAAATTAGCGATAACCCGAATAGTCCTATCATTCAAGCCGTCAATTTCGACGACAACATGGTGTGGATATTCTTCATCGCTGGTTTCGCGCTTTACTGTGTTTTGCTGATCTGGTTTTTAAGCCGCAGAATTCGTGAACTAGAAAGAGTCACCGTCGAATTTGCGTCTGGTAATTTCAAAGCGCGCGCAAGCACAGCCAGCGCCAAATCGGTTGGCACATTGAACAAAAGCTTCAATAACATGGCCGATAAAGTCTCTCGACTCATTACCAGCAATAAAATGCTCACCAATGCGGTTGCTCACGAGCTACGCACACCAATTTTTCGCTTGCAATGGCAGGCTGATTTACTCGCCGACTCTTCTCTAAATGAACAACAGACAAAGTACGTAAATAGCATCGTTGAAGACATTGATGAGATGGAAGAAATGGTCGAAGAACTCCTTTACTACGCGAAAATGGAACGCCCAGAAACAGAGCTTCGGACCGAAAGTCTTGAGCTGAACTCCCTGCTTTTTGACCTAAAAGACAAATGGCAGCAAGAGACGCCATTGCCAATCACCGTTAAAGATACGGATTGCAAAGAAGCCCAAATTAAGACCGACCCCAAACTGCTCAAGCGCGCGTTAGACAACCTACTTCGCAATGCCATGCGTTATGCCGATAGCCAAATCATGTTAGAAGTGACCGAAGATGAAGAACACTGCATGATAAGTATTCATGACGATGGAAACGGTATTGATGAAAAAGACTGGCCTCACCTGTTTGAGGCATTTTACAGCGCCGACAAATCTCGTAATAAAAGCACCAGCGGCTTTGGTTTAGGACTTGCCATCGTAAGACAAATTATGGAATTGCAACGCGGCGATGTTTCTATTTCGCACAGTCCTCTTGGTGGCGCCTGCTTCACCGTATCTCTGCCTAAATAACGGGCGAACAACGATAAAAGTTAAAGCGCAGTTCGCTTAGTTTCTGCGCTATCTTCTTCCTCATCCGCTCTTATTACATAAGACGACATTTCGATACAATCCATAGACAGAGACAAGTAATAAAACAGTGTACATTTAATCCATCAATTCACAGAGATAATGGATTCACCCCATGTATAAACCACTTTTACTCGTTGTCCTTTCTTCCTCACTTGCAGCATGTGCATACAACCAAAAGCCTGTTGTAGACATGACGAATGTTGACCAAGCGCAATACGAACAAGATTTTGCCTACTGCCAAGGTTACGCAGAAAAAGTCGACAAAACAGAAGCCGCTAAATCTGATGCAACCAATGGTGCAATGACTGGCGCATTAATCGGTGCCGCGGCTGGTGCTCTTGAAGATGGTATTGGCGGTGCAGCAGTTGGTGCAGTAGCTGGCAGTGCAGTCGGTGCTGGTGCAGGCGCTTTAGGTGGCGCGAATGATTCCACAAAAACACAAGCTCTCGTGCTACGCAAATGCCTACAAAATAAAGGTTACACCGTTTACGACCTTGATTAAGCATTAGTCTAAACCACACAACCAAAGTACGTATTCATCAAATCAAACGTGACGTTTTTTGCTTGCACCCATATTCACAAATGTTTCACGTCTAACCGATTAGTCTCAGATCGCAATTTGGTGCATTTCGGTACTAACACACATCAATCAACCAATAATAAGAATTAAGGCCCAATTTTGAAGCCAGGTAAAACAGGAATTCGCCGAGTCATGGATGCGACCGGTTACTCAATTAAAGGACTAAAAGCCGCGTGGACTCATGAAGCCGCTTTCAGACAAGAACTCGTACTGACTTTGGTTCTTTCTATCAGCGCATTTTTTCTGCCAGTTACCACGCTTGAACGTGTATTGATGATCAGCAGCCTATTGCTGATTTTAATCGTCGAACTTATTAATTCCGCCGTAGAAGCGGTTGTCGACCGTGTCAGCGATGACTGGCATGAACTCAGTGGTCGAGCCAAAGACATTGGCTCTGCAGCAGTATTTGTTGCGCTATTTCTTGCCCTATTTGTTTGGGCGTCGTTCTTGCTTTAGTTTTATTCAAGAAAGTAACTTATGAAGACTGTTGATTCTCCAAAGAAAGGTATCCCATACGTTGCCTTTACTGTTCTACTCGCGCTGTATTTCGCTCTCGTGGTGAACATCCCAATCTATAAAGAACTCATTGGGATTTTCTCTAAGTTAGACGAAGTCAAAATCGGTTTCATTATCACTATTCCGATTTTCTTTTTTGCCGCGCTTAATTTCTTATTCAACCTATTTAGCTGGCCATGGGTTGGAAAGCCGTTCTTTATCTTGCTGCTAGTGGTCTCTAGCTTAGTAAGCTACGCAGGCTATAACTACGGAACGCTGTTTGACTCTGGGATGATCGCCAACATCGTCGAGACCGACTCGAGTGAAGCAAGCTCTTATCTCAGCACGTATTCGGTCGTTTGGACGACGTTAATGGGTGTGATTCCTGCCCTGATTGTGTTCAAAGTAAAGCTGCAACCACAACGCGGACAATGGCTACGCTTTGTGCTTACAAAACTGGTCGCGATGCTCGCTTCGTTAGCAGTTATTGCCGTGATTGCGGGGTTGTACTATCAAAATTACGCATCTGTGGGTCGCAATAACAGCTACCTGAAAAAAATGATCATCCCAACGCAATATGTCTACAGCGCGACAAGTTACGTAAAAGAAAATTACTTAACTACGCCACAGCCATATCGTGAAATCGGTACTGATGCACAGCAATCTTCGACCGCTTTACAGCAAGCGCAGGACAAACCGACGTTACTCGTTTTTGTAGTAGGTGAAACCGCACGTACTCAAAACTATCAACTGAATGGTTACGAGCGTGAAACTAACCCCTACACTAGCCAATTAGATGTGATTTCTTTTAAAGATGTGGCGTCATGCGGCACTGCGACAGCGGTATCTGTACCATGCATGTTTTCTCAGTTAACGCGCAGTCAATTTGACCGTAAACAAGCTGATAACCAAGACAACGCGTTAGATATCATGCAACGTGCAGGTATCGACCTACTGTGGAAAGAAAACGACGGTGGCGATAAAGAAGTCGCGCATAAGATCAAAAAAATCGAAGTAGACAGAAAGCAACAAAACGCACTGTGCAACGGTCAAACTTGTTACGACATGGCACTACTGAGTGACTTTGACCAAGAAGTGTCGAATATGAATGGTAACCGAGTTGTAGCCATGCACCTTATTGGCAGCCATGGCCCAACTTACTTCCAACGTTACCCGAAAGAGAAAGCGTTTTTCCAACCGGATTGCCCACGTGCAGACATTGAAAACTGTAGCGTCGAAGAGATCGTAAACACCTACGACAATACCATTCGTTACACAGACTTTGTCTTGGAACAAACCATCAACAAACTTAAGACGTTAGAAGACAAATATAACACTGCGTTGATTTATGTTTCTGACCACGGTGAATCGCTTGGTGAAAGCGGCATGTTCTTGCATGGTATGCCTTACGGACTTGCTCCGGATTTCCAAAAACGAGTACCGCTTATCATGTGGATGTCGCCAAGCTTTAAGCAAGCAAAACACATCAACACGGATTGCTTGTCCAAAGAAGCACAAAATACAGGTAAGTACTCGCATGACAATGTGTTCCACTCTTTGCTTGGTATTATGGATGTAAAAACCCAAGCCTACGACGGCCAGTTAGATATCTTCAAAACCTGTCGAACCGTATCCTAAGTAGTTAGAGAAAGCCTGATTCAAAATGTGAGTCAGGCTTTTTTATGACAAGCCGTTTCTGCCAACCTCTTTTTCGCTCGTTACAATCAACGCCTAATGAAATCGAAACAGAGCGAACAACATGAAAATCGGTATTATTGGCTTAGGCGACATTGCACAAAAGGCTTACCTTCCTGTCATTACTCAACTTCCTAATGTTGAGCTGGTCTTTTGTACCCGAGACGCCAAAACCCTCTCTTCACTAGCTCAGCAATATCGCATTAAGGAAAGCTGTCAGGACTACCGACAGCTTCCTGCGTTTGGTGTAGATGCGGTGATGATTCATGCCGCAACTCATGTTCACTTTCAAATCGCTGAATATTTTCTAAAACAAAGCATTCCTACTTTTGTCGACAAACCTCTGGCGGACAGTGCCCAACAGGTAGAGCAACTCTATGAGATTGCAGCTATCGCCAATCAACCACTTTATGTTGGCTTTAATCGCCGACACATTCCGCTCTACAACGACTATTTGCCAAACGTACAAAAAGGCGATGTCGCTAATTTGAAGTCACTGCGTTGGGAGAAAAATCGCCACAATCTGCCGGGAGAACTCCGAACGTTCATCTTTGACGATTTTATTCACCCGCTGGACAGCGTAAATGTTGTAGCAAAAGCCGATTTGCAAGACGTCTACATCACTCACCAATTTGACGGCCAACAACTCGCACGTCTGGATGTGCAATGGCAACACGGTGATACCCTACTACACGCTTCAATGAATCGTCATTTTGGCATCACAAACGAACGCGTTCAGGCATGTTATGCCAACCAAGCATTTGAGTTTGAATCGTTCGTGGAAGGTAAATTGTGGCAGGACAATCTAGAACGTAAGTTGAACTTAAAAGATTGGACACCAATGCTCACGAGTAAAGGTTTTCACGCTATGCTATTCGATTGGTTTAAGGTTGTTGAATCAGGCAAGCTGGCTACAAGCACAGTGCAACGCAACATAGCGAGCCACCAGCTTGCAGAGCAGATCTGTCAACGCATAGAACAAGCCGTACATTGCAATTAATCCCTAGAACCAATCTATGCATGAAACGCATACATTAATTCACTTTTTGTCATTTGTTTCATTGACTAATCGTCACTAAACTTCGCGCTCATTTTTCTACATGAGCGCACAATGCATGCTTTTTTCTCAGTCCATTTTCGCTCAGGTGTTGAGAATGTCCATCATGTTGGGGCTATCTCTAATCATCGTCCATAACTCTCCGAAGTTGCTGGAAATATTAGCAGAACAAGCCATCAACAGCGGTTGTCACCAAACAACGGGAGACAACGAACACCATGATCATTCTCATCACCACCATCATTAATAAGAGCAAACTATGAGTATTTTCCGATTTCCAGTTCTTGTTTGGCTTGGAATAGGGATTTTGATTATTTGTCTAGGGATCAGACAATCTTTCGGTATTTTTATGATGCCAATTTCAGACTACTTTCAGACCGGGCGCGAGTTCTTTAGCTTTGCTATTGCCTTGCAAAACTTGTTGTTTGGCGTATTCCAACCTTTTGTCGGCATGGCGTCAGACCGTTGGGGCGCGAAGCGTATTATCATTTTAGGTGCCTTTTCTTACGCTTTAGGTCTTTACCTTACTTCTATCGCCATTGAGCCAACCATGATGTATCTATCACTTGGCATTTTGGTCGGCTTTGGTTTGAGCGCAACCAGCTACGTCATTGTGTTAGGGGCAGTAGCAAAGGTTGTCCCTGCACAACATGCAGCTAAAGCATTTGGTTTAACTACCGCTGCGGGATCGTTCGGTATGTTCGCCATGATCCCTGGAGCACAAGTGCTTTTGAGTGATTTTGGCTGGCAAGGCGCACTTCAAGCATTCGCTGTACTGTGTAGCTTTATGGTGATGTTTGCACTGTTCATGAGAACTGCGAAGCCACAAGCCGGTACCTCTGCAAATGTTCAGGAAGACACACAAACCCTAAAAGAAGCATTAAAAGAAGCTTTCTCTCACAGAGGTTATTGGCTGATCCACGCAGGTTTCTTTGTGTGCGGCTTTCACGTGATGTTCATTGCAACTCACTTACCAAGTTATCTGGCAGATAAAGATTTACCAGCCTCAACCGCCGCAATGGCACTGGCGTATGTTGGCATCTTCAACATTTTTGGTTCGTACTTCTGGGGTGTTATGGCGGACCGCTTCAATAAACGCCATGTTATGTCTGCGCTGTATTTAATCCGCACGGTAGTGATTGGTGCTTTTGTGACTCTACCTGTCACCGAGCACACCGCATTCATCTTTGGTGGTGCAATCGGCTTCTGTTGGTTAGGCACCGTACCTCTCACATCTGGATTAGTCCGCCAGATTTTTGGTGCTCGTTACCTATCAACACTTTATGGCTTGGTATTTTTTACTCACCAAGTAGGAAGCTTCTTGGGGGCTTGGGTCGGTGGGCGCATCTACGATTACTACGGTTCATACGATCCAATCTGGTGGTCAACCGTCGTTCTGGCACTCCTCGCAGCTTTGATTCACTTACCGATCAATGACAAGCCAGTATCGCGCTTGAATTTGGCAACCGCCTAGCCAGAAAGGCTCTTAACGTCTAACGTTGAGAGCCTTTTTTTCAGCAGCCCAATGATCTCCGCTTTCCTTTATCAAATGAGTATTCTCATCAATGATTTCTTATTTAAGATAAAGCACACCCATTCATCCTCTGTTAAGATTTGTGTGACATACTTTGTAGAAAGTTATAAATCAAAAAGGGTTTTAGATGAGAACACTTGGCAACATCATCTGGTTTTTATTCGGTGGCGTATTCATGGGATTGCTGTGGTGGCTATTCGGTATTCTTGCGTTCATCAGCATCATCGGGATTCCGTGGGGGCGAGCTTGTTTCGTCATGGGTAACTTTTCGTTTTTCCCATTCGGCAAAGAAGCCATTTCTCGTGATGAACTAACCAATGAAATGGATATTGGCACGAGTCCGCTAGGCGTCATCGGCAACGTACTTTGGTTTGTGTTTGCAGGTTTGTGGCTGGCAATCGGTCATATCCTATCCGCCGCAGCGTGTTTCGTTACCATTATTGGTATTCCGTTTGCACTTCAGCACCTGAAACTGGCCGTAATTTCCCTCGCGCCTATCGGTAAAACGGTTGTAACGTCAGAAGAAGCGGCTGTCGCTCGTTACAACATTAATCGTTAAGGTTATGTATCCTCTGAGCTTTCGGGCTCAGAGGGCAACGCCTGTTAAAAGTAAGCCTATTATTGCTACAGCGTATTCGATAATGGTTGATTGTATGCTCATACCGTCACCTTTAGGTTTATATCTTACCTAGCTCTGCACTGCTTCCAATTTATCCTTTATAATCAATTACCTTTATTGCCCATCACTTGAGTTATTCAACGCTTCAACTACAAACATCTCAACTCAACTTCCCTCTTACAAATTTTTAAAGCCGAACTATAAGCGTAGCCAAAAGTAATCGACTTTGAGGAGAGATCTACGCGGTAAACGGAAGAATATTGGTCAGGAATCTTACTTTTTCAGGCCCAAGAACAACTTATGGTCGTATCTTTTTTTAACCATAAAATGTGCACATCAAAAGGCAAAGAACACTAAGGATTGAATAAATCAACAAACATTGATTGTGACGTAGACTAATTTATTTTGTTTGTCCTCTTCCCCTACCACCCCATATCATCCCCACCACAAACGCTCTTTGATATTTTTATTTGTAGTTCTGCCACCGACGTAAAAGTACGCCTTTTCATCCCACAATTTTGCTTTTACAACCGACCAGAACGTTCTGAGTCATTCAATGACTCAGCATCTATTCATGCAGGAATATATCGTGGATAAATATCAAGCGGCATACGCAAAGCGTCTCTCAAAACTAAAAAGTGATAACAGTTCACCTAAGGCAATAGCTCGCCTTTGCGCTTGGGACTCGTTTTTTAACCAAGAGTTTGAACTTCAAGATCTTGAATATCAGATGGCCGATGTTGCGCGTCAGCGTTACGAGCAATCCAATGTAAAAAACGACATTTCGTTTAAAGCCTTCAAACGCGCCTTCTACAACGAATCCATCGAGATCTATAACTTGACCGATGGCGCAGCCATTCAAAAAGTCTTTACGCCATTAATTATGCTTGCCACCGCTTGGATTGTGTTTGTGTGCTCTGTTTCGAACTAAGCACGCAAATACACTCCAAGAGGGATGAGAATCATCATGCCTAAGATAACGTTACTTCTGCTGGCCACTACAATTGGTATTGGCATTACCGGCGCTGCATTTTGTGTTGGTGTGACTTACGCATTTACTCAGTTACCGTTAGAAAGCTGGTTTCTAAACCCATAAATACAAAAAAGCAGAACTCGATGTGAGTTCTGCTTTTCATTGTTTATTTGGCCGTAACTCGGATTAAACCTAGAATTCCCGGTTCATTTTTTCCAAACACGATAGAAAGGTTGATTGCTGCTCTGGCTCAATATGACGAGTAAGATCACGCACAAGATCAAGGTGCAACTGGTTATGATGGCGATGAATTTTCTCACCTTCTGGTGTGAGCCTCACAACGATAGCACGGCGATCTTCCGGATGAGGGCAACGTTCTATCAAGTTCGCATTCACTAACTTTTCGATTTGTACCGTTAACGTTCCGGTCGTGATGCCTAACTTTTCCGCCAGTTCTTTCATGCGCAGCGCACCATGGCCGCCCAGCACTTCAATAGTATGGACTTGGGCCAAAGAGTAGCCGGTTTCTTTTACGACTGACTGTTCCCAAGAAGACATCTTGTCATAGAACTCGGTCAGCATTTGATTCAACTTTTCTAGTTCGCTCATCATCAGCTATTTTGTAACTCTAGAGTAAGGTGATGAATCTTATCAAACTTACTCAATAATTGCTTAAATTCACTCAACGTTTTATCACTGCGATTATGTAACACAATCGCAGCCGAGTAATGATGTCCGCTCACCTTCCAAACATGCAGATCTAGCACGTCTGCGTATGGCTGAAGCGTCTCTCTGATTGCCTGTAGGTACTCGTGATTAATGTTCTCATCTAATAAGACTGGTGCAGTTTGCTTCATCAAACCGAGAGTCCACTTACCAATCACCAAAGCACCAACGATCCCCATAATGGCATCTAACCAAATCCATCCGTAAAACTTACCGATAATAAGTGCGACGATCGCCAACAGTGACGTTAAGGTATCTGCCAAGACATGAAAATACGCGGCGGCAAGATTGTGGTCGTGATGCTCGTGCGAGTGTCCATGCGAATGGTTATGATCATGTGGGTGGCCGTGATCATGATGATGGTGATCATGCAGCAGCAACATACTTGCTAAGTTAACCACCAAACCAATCACTGCGACCATAATCGCTTCGTTGAATTGAATACTCTCAGGGTTAAACAAACGGTGAACGGATTCCACCATCATCATTAGCGCCACCATGCCCAAAGCAATCGCGCTCGTAAAACCACCTAAAACACTGACCTTCCCGGTACCAAACGAAAAACGCTCATTGTTCGCATTTTGCTTAGCATAGCGATAAGCGAACAAGGTGATGCAAAATGCCGCAGCATGAGTGCCCATGTGCCATCCATCGGCGAGTAAGGCCATAGAGCCAAAAAGCGTGCCCGCAGCAATCTCAACCACCATAGTGACAAGCGTCAGAATGAGAACATAAAAAGTTCGCTTTTCACCTTTATGGTTATGAGAAACAAAATCGTGCGTGTGTTGTGCTATTGCCATAGATAAATCATATCCCTATTGCTTAGTTTGTTTGATAATCAAAATATTTGATTTAAATTTAGTTTGACCATCAAACAAAGTCAACATGGAAAACTAAGAAAGGCGTTCATCACTGCACTCAAGATTGGCCAATCTGATGCCTCCCCGCATGAACATATGCGGCCTTGTTTGGGAATCAGCCGCTTATACGTTAAGCTGCCGTTACTCAACTAAAAGATAGAAAGCGGATAAGCAGATGGAACATGTAGGTTCTCGTGCACTGATTGTTGAAGGCGGCGCAATGCGAGGGGTATTTTCTTGCGGAATACTCGACCATTTTTTAGCTGCGGACTTTTCTCCCTTCGACAGCTTTTGGGGCGTATCGGCTGGCGCAAGTAATCTTGCCGCTTATTTAGCAAAAATGCCGGGCAGAAACCTAAAAATCTATCTCGATTACAGCCTAAGAAATGAATTCATCACCCCCAGTCAGCTCATACGCGGTGGTGATGTCATGGATTTGGATTGGATGTGGCAAGTGACACTTGAAGAGTTAGGCATTGATAAAGAAGTGCTCGCTGCTGATCCGCGTCCTTTTTTCCTTGTCGTCACTCGTCAAGATACTGGACAGGCAGAATACCTCACTCCGGACGTCGATATGTTAGCGGAGACCATGAAGGCCAGCAGCGCCCTGCCCGTACTCTATCGTAATGGCGTACTTCTTAATGGCACTCGATATGTGGATGGCGGCGTTGCAGATGCCCTGCCAATTGCCGAAGCCATCAAGAGAGGAGCGACGAAAATCATGGTCCTGCGCAGCCAAATCGCCAGTTACCGGAAACCAAGATCAAAGTTCAGTGCCATCACAAAACGTATGCTGAAGGAAACGCCAGCTCTGATTGAGCCTATGCTGACACGTGACGTTCGTTACAACCAAACATTGGAACTGATAGACAACCCGCCACCAGGCGTTGAGATAATCCAAGTGTGTCCACCAGAAACGTTTAAGTTAAAACGCTTAAGCCGCTCACCAGAACCTTTGCGAGAAGCATATGAACTGGGAATTGAGGCTGGCAAACAAGCCATAGAACGTTGGAATTCAGTGTAAAGAAAAAAGCCACCTCGATTAAAAGCAAGTTAATCTAGGTGGCCAATGCAAACTCGATGGCAGTGGATTATCGATTTGCTTCGCTACGAGCCCAATATGCAGGCTCAAATACATTCAGCGTAATACTAAGACATCGGTCAAAATTGGCTGTTCGCTGTCGTTCGCTTTAATAGGTTTCGAACAGCCCTGAGTTGTAGTCCTGAATCGCTTGTTCAATTTCTTCGATACTGTTCATGACAAATGGGCCATAGTGAACCACCGGCTCATTGATTGGTTCACCTATAAAGAGCAGGACCCCACTGTTGTCTGCCGCAGTAAACTTTGCGGCCTCTCCTTTTGATAACAGCGCCATCTCACCTTGCTTCACTGTGCGTTGATTTATCTCGACACGGCCTTGGTACGCATAAATCATCATGTTATGGTCAGCGTCCAAAGCTAGCTCAAGCGTGGCTCCTCTATGAGGCCGCCAATCAGCAACAGTTGCCACAACACCAGTTTGAGACAACGGCCCAACAATTCGTTCTCCCGCAATCATCAACTCACCAGCAATGACACGAACAAGCCCTGTCTTTGCAGTGTCAAATTCCGTGATCGTCTCTGGTTGAAAATCGTGGTATTGAGCGGGTTTCATTTTGTCTTTGGCTGGTTGATTAATCCATATCTGAAAACCATGCAGCTCACCATCTTGCATAATTGGCATTTCACTGTGTATTACTCCGCGACCTGCCGCCATCCATTGTGCGCCACCAGAACGCAATTCGCCGACATTGTTCATGTGATCACGATGTTGAAAATGACCTTTCAGCATATAAGTCAGCGTTTCAATCCCACGATGAGGATGAGGAGGAAAGCCACCAATGTAGTCAGAACGTTGATCGGATTTCAGCTCATCCATCATTAAAAATGGTGAAAAGCTCACGTTGTTAAAACCTGCAACTCGACGAATTTTAACACCATCACCGTCAGCGGTAGGTTGCGATGGAATCAACTGACGAATTTCTCTGAATGTGCTCATACTTCTTCTCCTCGTTCGCCTTGGTGGCTGTCTGCAAATCGCGTTTCAGCTCATGGCTATCGACATGGTTTTATTTTAGTTTGGAGAAAAATAATCATGAGCAGAGCGATTCGAGCTACTTATTCAAGTTTTTCGAACAATAGGAAATCAATACCAAGCATCATTGGTTATTTTTCATCCAGACCAAATCCCCGACGATTGATGATAAGTTCTCTCTTATCACATAAACGTTTTTGAATTTATTTGAAAATAAATGTAGCTATTTCTTAAACAAGGTGTATAGTGGTGCTTGGCTCTTCGAAGAGAGCTGTTAATGCTACATTTAGTTTAAGTTCCTTCTCAGTAAAATCTTGAATCCCCATTCAGACACCTGCGTACAACTTCCTCTTGATTGACATTCAATAGCTTAAAAAAAGATCCACCAATAATTTATCATTAATGTTTTTAATTCAGAGGTTTTTATGTCTGCTAAAGTAACTGGTTCAGTAAAATGGTTCAACGAAACTAAAGGTTTTGGTTTCCTATCTCAAGACAACGGCGGCCAAGATGTATTCGTACACTTCAACGCTATCGTTTCTGACGGTTTCAAAACACTGACTGAAGGTCAGAAAGTAAGCTTCAACGTAGAGCAAGGTAAAAAAGGTCCTCAAGCGACTGAAGTTACTCCTCTATAAGACTGCTTTTCTTGGTGCAGCATGTCCATGCTGCACCAAATCTCTCTCCTTCAAAAATATCCTCTCAACATAAACTCAGCCTAATTTCAGGCATTGCTTAGTGCTACCCAAAATAAATGGGTCAGTACCGCCTAACTTATTATTTAAAGGAAAAATCATGTCCTCAAGAAGAACAGGCCGTCAAAGGCATTGGTATCAACTACTTAACAAAGAAAAAATCGTCAAAAAACAGGAGAATAAATGTTAGAAATTGAATTTAATTTACATCAACCTAAAACCACTTGGAGAGCTAAAATATATCAACTGAATAGCGATATACTGAAGCGACATATATTGCCAAAACTTCAATATCGTAGTCACCTGATTGACTTCCAATATTGTGAAAAAACCTGCTCAGGCACTATTCTGTGTGACTCAGGTTCAAAGTTAGGAAGTTTTATTATCAAATAGTGCTTTTTTAAGGCATTAATAATTTTCATCAATATTTTGGAAGATATCCAATGGCTAGAAAAAGTAAAAAGCAAATTGATAAGGAAAAGAAAGAATCTGAGGAAAATGCTGCCGCAGTAAAACAACGAACGCGCCGCCGTATCGAAGATATTATGGAGCAAAGAGCATTTGATAAAATGTTTGATCTTTAACTCTGATTCCTACCTCTTCAAGCTTATTGTGCAAAGGTAACCGCCACCTACCTTTCCACTCCGCTTTCCAATCAGTTTGCTATCTCTTAGCCCAAAAATACACTTCTTAAAATAACCTTCTCCACACCCAAATTTTTCTTCATCTTAAGCCTCACGCTTTGCTTCATCACTGTAAGCCAATTTTAGTGTGCGCTGAAAAACAATCCAAGTTCGAACATCCACTCGATATCTATCAAGCTCTAAAAACGTATCGCACTCTCATTTTCTGACGGGTCTAGATATATTGATAAATTTACGTATAATCGCAAGCGTTTGCTTCGTATAACCCCAATGATATGGTTTGGGGGTCTCTACCAGTTCCCGCAAAGTGCTGATTACGAAGAGTTGAGATCACTGTGGATCTTACTCTTTGTGATAGCGTTCGATTTATTCCTATCTATACCTATTCTTAGAGTAACTGCATCCACAATACACATAAGGTGGAATATGAACGCATTTATTCAAGGTCTTCCAAAAGTAGAGCTGCACTTACATATCGAAGGTTCACTCGAACCAGAACTCATGTTTAAACTTGCCAAGCGCAACGGCATAGATATTCCTTATTCGTCACCAAGCGAATTGAGAGAGGCATACCAATTTGAAGATCTGCAATCTTTTCTCGACCTCTATTATCAAGGCGCAAATGTTTTACGCACAGAGCAAGATTTTTATGACCTAACGTGGGAATATTTAGAGCATTGCAAAGCAGACAATGTGATTCATACCGAGATATTCTTCGACCCGCAAACTCACACTGAACGTGGCATTGACTTCGACACCGTACTCAACGGCATTTCTAGAGCGCTGGCAGATGGCCGCGAAAAATTAGGCATCACATCGCAGATCATCGCTTGTTTCCTTCGTCATTTGTCAGAAGAAAGCGCGATGGAAACACTGCAATCTGTTTTAAAGCATCGCGATAAAATCATTGGTGTGGGGCTAGATTCATCAGAAAACGGCCATCCACCAGCTAAGTTTTTACGTGTCTTCCAGCAAGCGAAAGAGGCAGGCTTACTTACCGTAGCACATGCCGGAGAAGAAGGACCTGCGCAAAATATTACCGACGCGATTGAAATGTTAGAAGTGAGCCGCGTTGATCACGGCGTTCGCTGCGTAGAAGATGAAGCTCTAGTGGAGTCTCTGATTGAAACCAAAATGCCACTGACTGTTTGCCCGCTGTCTAACATCAAACTTTGCGTGTTTGATGAAATGGGACAGCACAACATCGTAGAGCTTCTGCGTAAAGGCGTGGCGGTAACCATTAACTCTGATGACCCCGTTTACTTTGGTGGCTACATGACCGATAACTTCCTTGCAGTGAATCAAGCACATCCAATGAGCAAAGAAGAACTGGCGAAATTCACGCTCAACGCTATCGATGCAAGCTTCATCGACAACGAGTTGAAGGCTCAATATCGTCATCAAGTCGAACAATATGTTGCACAACATTCATCGATGTAATGCGGTATACCCTTACAAACCCTCTGTGGTTAAAACGGGACTTAAGCGCTAAACTGAAAAAGCTCAACAAAGCACTTAATAAAGGAAGAAAATCATGATTCAACAAGGCCAAGCACTACCTTCTGCAACCGTAAGTGAACTGACTGCCGATGGCATGGTCAACCACGATGTGACCGAACTGTTCGCGAACAAGAAAGTGGTGCTATTCGCGGTTCCTGGCGCATTCACTCCAACTTGCTCAGAAGCTCACCTACCAGGCTACGTAGTACTCGCAGATCAATTAAAAGCAAAAGGCGTTGATTTAATTGCTTGTGTGGCGGTGAACGATGCATTCGTAATGAACGCATGGGGTGAAGCTCAAAACGCTTCTGAGATTTTGATGCTAGGTGACGGTGATGCTAGCTTTACTAAAGCGCTAGGCTTGGAAATGGATACTGGCGGCTTTGGCGGCGTTCGCTCACAACGTTACGCGATGATCATTGAAAACGGCGTAGTAACAACACTTAACGTTGAAAAGCCAAGTGAATTTGAAGTAAGTAATGCAGAAACCATTCTTGCTGCACTTTAAGAAAACACAAAACGGAAGCTCAAGCTTCCGTTTTTTTCAGGCGATTAGCGCATTCTCACGACACTAGTTTGTTGCTTACGTTGCATCTCTGCAAAAGTCAGTACAAACGGAGATGACTGCTTCACGTGGCTTGGCAGCGACGAAAGCGCATTGTAGGCTTCTTGCTTCGATTTAAAATCACCAGCTGTCACCGTATACCAACGTGTACCTCGGCTATTTTTCCAGTTAACCCATACAGGGTGTTTAGGGTCGATATAGCGAATGTATTCTTTCACATCTTTTTCTTTCTTCAGCGCTAGTACCTGCATGGTGTAGTGGTTGGGATTCAGGTAGCCGTATGCATCTTGAGACGACATCACACCCACACACTGCCCATTATCGATAGGTTGATGAGGCATAGCGCAGCCCATGAGCGAAAAAATCAATGTCAAAGATAAAATCTTGTGCACGTGTCACTCCATTTTTGTTCTGGTTTGTTTTCTCTCATACCCATCACGCACAAATGGTTGTGCAAAAACATCACTGAAGGCTTGGACTAACAACGATTTGTGAGGATTGGGATCACATCCAATATCGAAAGCTACGGCATCGTTATTCTTTGGCGTCGTTTTTTAATAAAAAGCGATGGGAGAGCAAGAATAACAACACGTTTTAGCTTCTGTGGACATTACGAGTTGTTCAAAAAACTAAGGCGACCATTTAGGTCGCCTTAGTAAATTGATTTTATAAAAAACCTTTAAAACCAGCTTGCTACCAGTCGCTTAAACCAATCCATAATACGTTTAAAAATCCCGCCTTCTTCCACTGGTTCGAGTGCAACTAGCTCGGTCTCTTTCACGACTTTTCCATCCACTTTGTATAGCACCTTGCCAACTACCTGATCTTGAGCAATTGGCGCAAGTAAATCACCGCTGTATTCCACTTCCGCTTTAAGTTTGTTTACGTCACCTTTAGGCAGAGTGAGATAAACATCGCGGTTCACACCAACTTTTAACTCATCCTTTTGCCCCATCCAAACGCGAGCGTTTGCGATATCAGTTCCTGCGGCCGTTGGCATCAAGGTATCGTAGAATCGAAAACCGTAACTAAGAAGTTGCTTACTTTCTGATTCACGCACACTTTGGCTCTTCGCCCCCATGACAACTGCGATAAGGCGCATGTCGCCATTGGTGGCTGACGTCGCCAAACTGTAACCTGCACCACTGGTATAGCCCGTTTTCATCCCGTCAACGTTCATGCTGCGATCACGAAGTAAACCATTCCGGTTGTATTGAGTAATGCCGTTGTACGTAAAAGACGTTTCGCTGTACATCGGATAAATATCTGGCAGGTCACAAATGATTGCTTGACCCAACTTTGCTATATCATGCGGTGTTGAATACAAACCATCGCTATCTAAACCGTGAGGGTTAGTAAATGAGGAATTCGTCAAACCAAGTTGACTCGCCCAACTATTCATTAAGCTAACAAAGCCTGCTTCGCTGCCAGCAACGTGCTCTGCAATGGCAACACTAGCATCGTTTCCTGACTGAACCACCAATCCTCGATATAAATCAGACAGAGACACAGATGTGTTTACTTCGATGAACATTTTGGAAGAATCTGGGAAGTTTTTCGCCCAAGCGTTGCGACTAATGACAACTTGATCATCGAGACTGATATTGCCAGCGTTTACTTCTTGTCCTGCAACATAAGCAGTCATCAACTTAGTTAAGCTCGCTGGGTTTAATCGCTTGTCTGCATCGCGCTCTACCAACACTTTACCTGTGTGATAGTCCATCAGTACATAACCGCGGGAGCTTAGTTCAGGTGCATTAGGGACAACAGTAGGTGCAGCAAAGGCAAAGTGAGAGAAGGTAGCAAGGCCGGTAAGGAAAGTCGTGTTGAATAAGGTAATTTTTCTCATAGTGACATCTAATCTTATTAGCAATCTGTGGCTTACAAACTAAGTCGAGTATATTGAAACGCCATACAGTTACAGCAGCAATGTTACGATTCGTTACCTTTACTCAATGTTTGTCGAGAAGAATGAGAGATGAGTAGAAATTTTCCGCCCACACATGTGATACCCAAACGAGATCACGAAAGAACGGCCCCACGTCAATGACAGCGAGAACTCACATTTCTAGATACAGATAAGCAGATCATCTAAAACAAATCGTTCAAAATATGAAAAAGCACCCGCACAAACGGTGATGTCAGGGAGAGTACCTGTGCGGGCTTAAAAGGACAATTCAACCCAATAATTACAGAGCTGAAAAACTAGGGGTAATGAAAATCGGATAATCCAAGATCTTCAGTTGCGCTTATATTACTCACCTTGCGTTTTATCTTGTTAGCTTCGCGTCAATACCAGAGTAATAGAGACGTGATACACAAAAATTGGGATTGATTTTATTGACGACAAATAAAATAAAAAATATCGAAGAGAAAACTAGGCACTGGTTAATTATATTTATAATAACCCTAAATCAAATTTATGATTTCGGATATTTTTACCTTAAATAAACATCGTGAAATTTTTAATTTTCATTTTCTTTCATTCAGTCAGAAAGCGAAGAAAAGTACAACTTCCCTTTCTTAAAACTCAATGATGTCTTACGTATTTTTTTGGAACTTTTATTTTCTGGATCAATAAATTGAGTATAGCAATGAGGGACTAAACACCCACTTTTCGCTCTAAACGATAAACCACTATTGTTTAGATTGATACGCTGTTTCTTTACCACTAGGGATTCCAAACAATGGTTATCCTTAATTTGGGTGGCAATTCGATCGCGTACTCCTACCCAATACGCCTTAAACGACGACATCATAAATACCCTCTTTAATGACATGAATAACATACACTTGAGCTTTATTCCGTCATGACGAAGCAGGTCATTATTCCATATAAAAATTAATGAAAGGAATTAATAGCCCCTACTTAGATATGGTTTGGCTCTTTTTCATTTAAGAAATACGCTTTCATCTCATAATGTATTGAGATGCATATAGTTAACACTTTATGACTATTAATTAGAAAAGCGTAAGACGAAATTGTGCATATTCCATACAAAAACAAAGGATATGTCAAAGGTTAATTAGCAATTAATCAGTTATAAAACTAAAAACTAAAATTCATAACTGGCTATTATCAATAAAGACAAAAATAAATAATATCGACTTTACCATTTATAGATTTAGATGATATCAATATACGCAGTTTACTATTATTGAAAAATACATAATCAATAAACATACGACCTATCTATTAATGATATTTAGGTCTTAGTAGAGAATATTGAGGAACGAAAAAGCGCACCTTTAATGGTGCGCTTAACATCTTTTCGTTTAAGGTTTCAGCTTCAAAACATTATCAATGTCTGCAGCACTGTGGCGCTCAGCTAGTTGCTCCCACTCTTCACCCCAAGAGCGGTTAACAATACGACCACGTTTAACACCTTCTCGCTCATCAATCGCTTTCGCCCAACGCACAACGTTTTTGTAGCCCTCCACATCTAAAAACTCGGCTGCATCGTATGCGCGGCCCAGCACTAAGTTACCGTACCACGGCCAAGTTGCGATATCGGCAATGCTGTACTCATCACCACCTAAAAAGGCGTTGTTTGCCAGACGTTTGTCCAGTACATCCAGTTGACGCTTAACTTCCATCGTAAAGCGGTTGATTGGGTACTCGAATTTCTCTGGCGCGTACGCGTAGAAGTGACCGAAACCGCCTCCTAAGTATGGTGCAGAACCTTGCAGCCAAAATAGCCAGTTCATTACGTCGGCACGCTTCGCGCCTTCTGTTGGTAAGAAGTGACCAAACTTTTCTGCCAAGTAGAAAAGAATGTTACCCGATTCAAACACGTTGATAAGTTCATCACCTGAGCGATCAACCAGCGCCGGAATTTTAGAGTTTGGGTTTACTGCTACAAAGCCAGAACCAAATTGGTCACCATCGCCAATCTTGATCAAATACGCGTCGTATTCTGCTTCTGTTACGCCTGCCGCCAAAAGCTCCTCAAACATGATCGTCACTTTCTGACCATTAGGAGTCCCCATTGAGTAAAGCTGGAATGGATGCTCTCCAACTGGCAACTCTTGCTCGTGACGTGCGCCAGAGTCGGGACGATTAATGCTTGCCCATTGGCCGCCATTTTCACTGTCGTTAGTCCAAACTCTTGGTGGTGTGTATTCGTTAGCCATTGTTATTCCTTATCGTGTTTGAATGCACCTGTAGGCTGGTTCAAATCGTTACCAGCAGCAATGCTTAAAAATCCCCACCTTAAATTGGCAGGGCATAATCAAGATATTAGGTCGGAATCTTCAAATAAAAGTCCTGACCTTTCACTTAATTAGAACCTTTGGTTATGGGATTTTCTTTCACGCTATAAGGAAAAACGTTGTGTTAATGTGAGTTAGGTTCGAGATGCTAACAATAATGAGTAAGCCCAACTCGGCGGCGCATCTCTGTTTGGTGATTTAGAACAACCGCTTAACTTTACAGTCACTAAGAGCGAAGTAGTGTTAGATACTTTGGTTCAGAATACTTACGTACGTGAAAGATAGTTAGGTTAGATAGTTAAAAAGAAAAGCGCCCTTCACTGAATCAATGAAGGGCGTTTTAATATCTTTGTAATCGAAACCGTTACTTAGCTGATTCAAACAAACCAGTGATGCCTTTCAAAGGGAAAAGCCTTGCTTGCTCCAACCCTCTCAACGTTACCGTATTTAAGTCATCAATAAAGAAACGACTGGTTATCGTGTGTTTGCCACCATTAATGAAAATCTCGATGACAGAATTGTCGATATATATCTCAATCTTCTGCTTAGCGTCCAATCTTGGTGCTTTTCGAATGCTACCAAATTCTTCTGCGTATAAATGAGACATATGACGACGGTCCAGCATAAACTCGTGCTCTGTCGCACTAAAGACGATGTTGTCACCTTTGAGGTTACTCAGCTCAAGTTCAAAGCCATCGCCCTCAAGGTCTAATTGTATCAAACAACTGGTGCTTTCCAGTGTATGGGATTGTGCAAAGACCACCTCTTCTTTTCTTAAACTCTTCAGCTCAGGGAGTGGAGTTTGAACAAGAAAACCATCTTTCAACGTTAGTTCTCTAGGAAGAGACAACATTCCTGCCCACTGGTGTGTGACCGATGGTGTGTCGATTTCTGGCAACCCTATCCATGCAATAAGAATGCGACGCCCATTCTCATCTAAATAGGTTTGTGGGGCGTAGAAATCAAACCCATAATCTGGCTGCAAAATATCTTGGTGGTTTTCTAAAATCATCGACTCTAGGTTCAACTGATCACCCACGATATACGCGACAGAATAGATGTTTTTGAAATCATAAGGATTACTACTGCTCACACCCTGTGGAGAAAACAGCATCACCGATTGACCATTAATCTCAAAGAAATCAGGACACTCCCACATGTACCCAAGGTCAGAAAACTTGGTCTTGATAGGACCTTTATGCTGCCACGTTTTCAAATCTTTGCTTTGATAGAGCGCCATTGAACCATGCTCAGTTTTGGTTTGAGCACCCACCACCATCAGATAATCGTCGCCTTTCTTCCAAACTTTTGGGTCACGAAAGTGCTCCGTGTAATGTTCGTTCTCAATGACCACACCATGCTTTTCAATGTTGCCGTCTGAATCCATGGTGGCAAAGCACTGTGTTGGAATTCGGTTCCAGTTTTGGTCACGCTTGTTGCCAGTAAAAAACAGCAAAGCCTTGTTGTTTTCCACCAAAGCGCCACCCGAATAAACACCATGTGAATCGTAGTCTTGGTCGGGATGAAGACCAACACCATGATCAGTAAAATGGATGAAGTCTTTAGTAGAAAGGTGGTACCAATACTTCATTCCATGGACTGGTCCCACTGGCGTCCACTGGTAAAAGATGTGGTGCTCACCATTGAAATAGCACAACCCATTTGGGTCATTTAACAGCCCAAATCTAGGGGCGATATGAAAACTAGGAAAGCCTTTATCTTGCTGACGTGAAAGTGTCATTTCTTCGATATCACACTGAGGGATTTGCTCAAGTCGGCGATACCTTTGCTCTACAGTCCAACGGTTGTTTAAGCTCATAATTTTTCTCAACTGAAATTGGATCTGAAGATCATTGCCCAATAAATTGCAGCAACTCTGTCTGGGTCGGAAGCGCAGTCATTGCGCCTTTTTGCGTCGTCGCTAATGCACCACAGCCATTTGCCCATTGAATCGCAGAGCTAACAATAAGATGATTTTTCCAATCGTCATGTTGAGACAGACATGCCAGTAGCCCTCCGACAAAAGCATCACCAGCCCCTGTAGTATCAACCGGACTAACGACTTGACCAGTGATCAGCTCACTCTGGCTTTCAAAGACGCGCCAAACGCCTTTCGCACCTTGTGTCACCAAGACCAAAGCAATATTCATAGCGGCTATTTGTTTTAAACCTTGCGCTATCGATGTTGAGTCAGTTAAGAACAAAAGCTCTTCTTCAGAGAATTTAACCACATCAGCCATCGCTACAGCCTTCATTACGACAGCTTGGATTTCTGATTGTTCTTGCCACACTTCATCACGCAAGTTAGGGTCAAAGCTAATGAAACCACCAGCGGCTTTTACTCTTTTGATCGCCTCAAATGTGCTACTTCGACTTGGCTCATTTGCCAGTGAAATCGAGCAAACATGCAGCCAGTCACCTTGCTTAAAGTTAGGAATATCTTCAACAGACATAAACTGATCAGCGCTCGGTTTTACCATAAACGTAAAGCTGCGTTCACCTTGATCGTCTAAATCCACCACCACTGTTGATGTTCTTTGCTCAGGATCTTTAACGAGAAACTCCGTGCACACGCCCTCTTGATCCAGCGTTGATTGCATGAAGCGACCAAATGGGTCATCACCCACACGTCCAAAAAACGCACTCTTACCAGATAGACGAGCAATTGCTACGGCGACATTCGCTGGTGCACCACCGGGACATTTGAATAAAGAAGTCTCAGATTCCGGTATTAGATCGACAACAGCATCACCAGTTACCCACACTTGATTCATCTTGCTTACCTTAAAATTAAAGCCCTGATAGTCCAACGTGTTGAACACCTTCACTACCAAGTAAAAATTGAAAAAGGCTAGCCAAGCCATTAGTGCTTGGCTAGCACCCCAAACATTTAGGAAAAGAAGTGGATTTTGGGGGACTCCACCCTTAAGGAGTTCAGATTAAGCCGCTGCTTTTTTACCGACTTTAGCGCGGTCACGCATACCAAGAACAATGGTGAGAACAAATGCGGTCAAGAACGCGATCACCATACCCGCGATGTAGTAACCAATCTTATCTGGCGCGATGGAAATGATGCCTGGAAGACCTGCTGCACCCAATGCCTGAGCTTTCACATTAAACATTGTAATGAACGCGCTCGATAACGCCGCAGCGCAAACTGCCGCGATAAATGGGTAACGTAGTTTTAAGTTAACACCAAACATGGCTGGTTCTGTAATACCCAGCAAACCCGTGACACCCGATGGAATCGCAATACCTTTCATCTTCTTATCTTTACTCATTATGCCCACCGCCAACGCTGCAGCACCTTGAGAAACGTTAGACATCGCTGCAATAGGAAAGATAAAGGTGCCGCCTGTCGTCGCAATATCCGCAAGAAGTTGCGTTTCAATCGCAATGAAGCTGTGATGCATACCAGTAATAACAAACGGAGCATAGATAAGACCAAATACCGCACCACCAACAAAGCCAGCTGTGTTGTATAGCCAGTTCAGACCATCACCCAATAGGAAACCGATATCACGCGTGAACGGACCGACGACAGTAAACGTCAGCAAACCCGCTATGAAAATCGCCAGTAATGGCGTTAAAAGGTTGTCTAAAACAGAAGGTATGACTTTACGTAAGCCTAGCTCAACCTTCGCAAGAATGAATGCCGATACCAAAACCGGTAACACTGAACCTTGGTAACCCACTTTTTGGATTTCAAAACCAAGAATATTCCAAACCGGAATGTTGCCAGACACAGATGCGCCGCCGAATCCCCAACCATTCAGCAAGTCAGGGTGAACCATCAACATACCTAGCGCTGCCCCTAAATATGGGTTGCCGCCAAACTTCTTGCTGGCTGAAAATGCCAGCAGAATAGGCAGGTAAACAAACGGCGCGTTTGCAAACGTGTTGATCATGTTCGCCAAGTCTGTCAGTCCTGGATTGGCCTCAATCAAGGAATTACCATCAATAAACAAGCCTTGGGCAGTCAGTAGGTTGTAAATACCCATCAACAAACCGCCAGCGACGATTGCTGGAATGATTGGGACGAAAATATCAGACAGCCCCTTCACTGCGCGCTGAACGATGTTTTGTTTCTCTGCGCCAGCAGACGCAACGTCGTTGGTGGACATTTCACTCATACCCGTCAACTTCGCCATTTCTGCATAAACTTGGTTTACGATGCCTGATCCAAAAATGATTTGGTACTGACCCGCAACTTTGAACTGCCCTTTTACCCCTTCAAGGTTATCAATCGCTTGTTCATCTATTTTTTGCTCATCTGCAACGGCAAGGCGTAAGCGTGTCGCACAATGTGCAAGTGCGGTGATGTTGCTTTTACCACCTAATAGAGTTAACAACTCTTTTGCTACTGCCGGATAATTCATTTCATACCCCATTGGATTATTATCTGAGCTTGCGAAATTTTCGGGAACGTTTGCAAAACAGATTTTTGCTCAATAAAACCAAATGATCAAAGATAAAGCAGAGAGAATGTGAGAATGATCGTCAAATTCTCTCCCTAACAGCAGTATAGGAGGTTAGAATCGCTACTTATCAAAGAGCTTTTCATCTTCTCTTTGCAAACAATCCCAAAAACGAACAACAGAATGGATAGGAACAATGGCGAGTCTGCATGATGTCGCCCGTCTGGCTGGCGTATCAAAATCAACAGTGTCACGGGTTATAAACGATGAGTATGGCGTAAAAGAAGCGACAAAACAGAAAGTCCGCCAAGCAGTAGCTGAGTGTGGCTATGTGCCAAACCAAGTCGCTAAAGATCTAAAATCTCAAAAGACCAATCTGGTTGGTGTCATTGTTCCTCGGGTTTCCTCTCATGCCACATCCCAAGGCGTCGATGGATTAACCGAGGTCCTTGAAAAAGCGGGGAAACATGTTTTACTTGCTAGCACTCACCAAGTCCACGAAAAAGAACTAGAATATATTCAGATCTTTAACCAAAAACGGGTTGAAGGGATCATTCTTTACGCGACCCACCTCGATTCCAAGCTGGTAAAAGCAATTCAAAACTCAGCGGTCCCAGTTGTGCTCGTCGGTCAAGATGGTTCCATGTTTAATATTCCAAGCATCATTCATGATGACTCACGAGTAGGGTTTGAAGCGGGAAATAGACTGGTTGCAAAAGGTTGCCAAACCATGGGCTTTATTGGCGTACAAGGTGACGATATCGCGGTAGATAAGCAACGCTCTGAAGGGTTTGTTCAAGCGCTGCAACACCATGGTTTTGAGCTCGCCTTCCATGCTCGTGGTGACTTTACCATCGACTCTGGCTATTCATTGGCAAAACAACACTTAACAGAGAACCGTAAGCTAGATGGCTTGTTCTGTGCGACAGACCGTATTGCTATCGGTGCGATGAGAGCGATTCAAGAGATCGGGTTAACACCGGGTAAAGACGTTTTAGTGCTAGGAGTTGGTGATGATGAGCTCGCATCAGTGTGCACCCCAACCTTATCAACATTTAACTATGCATTTGATAAAGCAGGTGAAAATGGTGCGAAACTGTTGCTAGATAGAATTGCCAACAGAAGTTTTGAAATGAGTAAGATGGTGCTAACCTTCAAAACAATTGAGCGTCAGTCCTGTTAATGAAAAAGCGCCAACTGAAATCAGTTGGCGCTTTTCTTATTACTTTTTGTCGGTTAGAGCCCTTTAGAACCAAGTTTCCATTTGCAGTGCAAACAGAACTTCACCACCATCCCCCATCGTTGCAGCGCCCGTATCCTGGCTAATCGAGTAGCCATTCAAGTCTTCGCTCCAATCAACGTAGCTAACAGCAAAACGTAGCTCCGGACGGTCAAAGAAACCTGCTGCGGTAGACATCTTAAGCGTTGGCGCAATTGTCGCTTTGTAAAAACTGCCACTTGCTTTATCAATCGCATTGTCTAGATCCATGTATTGGTATGAGCCTTCATAAACCATCTCAAAGTTTTGTGTAAACTCTTGCGCTAAGCGGATGTTGAACGATGCCCACGTAAATTCATCATTTTTGGCAAAGCGATCTTGGCTGTGCTCTGCTAACAACGCAGGTGCTACACGCCAATTGTCGCCGATGCGTGTTACACCATAGCTGAACAAGCGTACGGCTTTTGCGTCTTCTAGCAAATCACCGTTTGAACCTATGCCTTTAAGTTCCGCCCCCAGTCCATCACCCATCAAAATACCAGTTTTAGAGAAGCCTTCACTCATGCCAAAGAAGGTATCGCCATGGTAGGCAAACATCGCATGTAAACCTTTGTCCGCTGAGCCTTCTGCTCGATCATTGTTATCAGCAGACGTCATGCCGCTCAGCATCAATTGCCAATTACCAAAGCGGTTGTTCATTGTCGCGATATAGTTTTCAACATCCGTTGACGAGCTATCAATCTCACCAAAATCACGACCATAGATCGAGAAGTTTACTTTCCACGAATCGCTCATTTGGATGTCATACACACCTGCACCAGTACCAGATAGGAAAACGATATCCGAGTCAAAGAAGTGAATGTCAAAGTTATCACGGTCAAATCGTTTTCCTGCCCAAAACGTTGCGTCAGCAAACGCACTTGATTCAGAGAACATGCTCAACTTGTTTAGCTCAGCATATACCTGACGAACGTTTAATTGACTCTCACTCGCTGTCCATTCGTTATTGGTTTCCGTACTATCTGCCAGCATGATTCGGAACAATGCGCTGGAACCATCATCTGCAAAGCGTTTGTGAATAAGGTTTGCTTCCACATAATGATCATCCTCAACCCCTAATCGTCCAATTGGAGCGCCAATAGCACCAGCTGCCGTCATGTAAGGACCAGTACCCACTGCACCATTCAGATCATCATTAATGAGCAGCCCGGAACGAGCGTAGCCATGAAACTCAAAGCTTGAGGCTTTCTCATTTGCTTCTGTGGATACTTTTTCTGTCTGTTCAAGTCTCTGTTCTAATTCATTAATTCGCTTTTCAAGAGCGTCAACATCTGTTGTTGCGAATGCAGGTGCAGTAACCAGCCCAAGCGCTACTGCCATCGTCAAAGTGTGTAGTTTCATTTCCATAGTCTCACGTAAACTTATACTTAGGTTATTTGCAAACGTTCCCAAGTAAAATTGCAAACTTATGGTGACTTTAAATACCCATCTAAAGTCTGAATTTCAGAGCGCTCAGACTCAGAGCGTCTCTACCACTTGTATCAATGAAGGCGATAATATATAAAACTTTCGGGAACGTTACCGTAAGGAAGCGATTTTGTTACTTCTATCACGTTCAATTGTGTTACTTACAGAAAAATCATTAACCAGCGCACATTTGAATGGTAATGAGAAACAGGCATTGAAATTCAGCCTTATTAACAGGTGGCATTGTGGCAGAGACGTTGGCTCAACGTCTTTTATAGATTGTCTTGTGGTTAGAGCGCACAAAAAACTTCATAGAATCAGTGAGAGCATTTGGCTCCATGCATTTTAATATCTACAAAACTCATTTTTTGAACATAAATGAGTTTTGTAAAATCCAATAATCTTGCTCATGGTCACATCGGTTTCGAAAAGCCACTCATTACCAAAAAGTAATCAAGCTAATGCAGTCTAATGCATCTCAACGTTATTCTCTTTGGCGACTAGTAAGTATTTAATTTGATGTTGAAAATCTGCCTCAATGATCTCTTCTCGACCTTTGGACATAACGGTGTCGTAAACCATGTTTACATATTCATACGGCAGATATTTATCAAAAACATGAACTATATCGTCGTTAATTAAAATTTCACCGTAACAAGCTAAGTCTTCATCAAACGTATTTTGGTAACAAGATATTTTAGAACTATCCCATCCAGAGTAAAATTTGACACTATTGACATCGTCATACATCGCAATGAATAACTTTTCGATTCCAAGCTTTCCTTCAGCCTCAAACCTCGACTCAAAGTTAACATAGCCGATAGCAATACCTTCATTAGAAGCTGAGTAATCTTTATTAACTCCGTAGTGGACTTGGTTTTCTCTACGTTTAGAATTGCCAATAGCTTTCCAAGTTAGGCGGTTCCCATCAATATTTTCACCAAATGTAAGCTCTTCTTTGACCTCAATAATTTGGTTCGCCAATTGGTAAGTTAAAGGCAGGTCAAGATCCGGAACGTTAGTGGCAAGACTTAGACCTTTCCTGCTATGTTTTTCGTAAATTACCTGATGTTTTCTTGGCTCGGAGTGAGAGCTTACAACTATCCATCCGCTTTCTTCAGTAGATGGGTTAGTTGATTCGGAGTTACAGCCCAAAATAAGAAGAGTTGACGCGCTAAACAGTACAGTTTTTAAGTACATAGTGAGTATTCAAAGTTAATTATTTAGTGGCATTATCATTTAAAACAATATCATGGGCAATAAAATCATACTTTAATACCTCAATAGTTATTCTATTTCGAAGTTAATATTTTTGATTAGCTACATTGCTAGGTTAATAACAGAGAACGATGCCAGAATGAATTACGTGTTCTAACTCTATACTTAATCATACAAATCCGGCAGTACGAAACGAATAAAGTGAACGTGTCAAAAGCCCGAATAGCGTTACCCAACAAAAACGCCCTTCACATAAGTAAAGGGCGTTTGTTATTTGAGATTTTGATTAGCGAGCTATAACACCAACCCACCATCAATCTTGAGCACTTGTCCGGTTATAAACGCACTTTTATCAGAGACCAGAAACGCAACGCCATTGGCGATATCTTGCACCGAGCCCATACGTCCTAGGGGCGTTTTACTTTCCATCATTTGAATGACTTTTTCTGGCAGGTTCTTGGTCATGTCGGTGGTGATAAAGCCTGGCGCGACACAGTTGACGCGTATCTGTGCACCCTTTCTTGAAAGTTCTTTCGCCCAGCCTTTGCTCATTGAGATGACTCCGCCTTTACTTGCGCCGTAGTTACTTTGCCCAATATTGCCATCCGTACCCACGATAGAAGAAATGCTGACAATGCTACCTGCGCCCTGCTCTAGCATTACTGGCGCGACGCGTTGAGTAAGTAAGAACACAGCCTTTAAGTTCACATCGATTACGCTGTCCCAATCTTGTTCTAGCATGTCTGGCAGCAATGCATCGCGAGTAATACCCGCGTTATTAACCAGCGCATCGATTCTTCCATGCTGCTCTACAATACTGTCTAACACTTCGCTAACAGCAGCAGCATCGCACAAATTGACTTGATAACTGCTTAGCTGCGCCGACTGGCTCCATTCCAAAGGCGATATGTCTAGCCCGACGACGTGGAATCCATCCTCCAGTAATTGCTCACAAATAGCTTGGCCAATACCACGTGCCGCACCAGTGACTACTGCTACTTTTTCCGGTTTCATCTTGGTCTTCCTTAAATGTTGAGATTACAAACTTGCTTGATCCTAGGCGCTTATCGTTATGTAGGTTTGTGCTTCTCATACGCAAAGGATTTTATTTCGTTGATGAAACTATAGGAATATTCTGGAAGTCTGATGTGAACGAATCAAGACAACTTGATGATGTTTCTGGCGGTTCTCAAGTTGAATGCTAAAACAGAGAAATGGGCGATGCACTAACCCATTGAATAAAAGCAAAAAAAGCACCATTACCGCTAATGGTACTTTGTATTAATTCTTCATCTGTAACAACACGATTTTTCTCAGCGGTGAGAAGATATTAAAAACTAAACCTGTCATAAACAGCGTAATAACAATCGTTGCACCACTAGGCAAATCATACTTTGCAGAAGCTGCTATCCCCAACAAAATACCAATAGTTCCGATACCTAAACTGGCGGTTAAAAAACGTCTACCTTTAAGGCTCGCAGCGCATAAAGCGGGAATCACCAACAAAGCAAACTCTAGGTAAATACCCGTCAGTTTGACCGTGATCGGCATCAAGATAGCGAAGATGAGATAAAAACCGCTACCACGCATAAATTCGGGCTTTGTGCGTACTAGCAACAACATCGCACCAGTGATTACCGTCAACGGCCAAACATCTTGCCATGTCGACCACAGTAGCTGACCATTCAAAATCCCTTGAATGAAGTCAGCACCATGTGAGTCTTTGCTAACAAGCAACACCGCTAAAGAGGCAGATACCACAAACAAGCTGCCAATCATCGGCTCAAGATGCGGATGATTTCGCTTTTCTAATGCAGCAATCAATCCGCATAACAATAACGACATTATCCAAGGGCCAAGCATTGCACCAAGCCAAGATTCCGATAACCAAGGAATCCTCACGTACAAAGTAGATGAGTTTAGCCAATAATGACTAAGCGCCGCCCCCAATGCTGCGACTTGAGCCACCGCAAGGTCGATGAAAATGATCTGCCGCTTTAATACTTGCTGGCCAAGTACGACGTTACCAATTAGCGCAATCACGCCGCACAAAATAGCCGGCGCTAACCATGTGTATTCAGTCATGATCAAAACTTCACAGCGCTAGGAGAAACCAACACATCGAGTAACTCGGCAATCACTTCATCGTACAGCTCATCTAAGTTCTGCTCTTTTGACACCGTCAAAGGCAATTGGACGACAGGTTTGTTTGTTCGTTGTTGCAACCACATTGCGGGGCGTTGATCTTGGTGAGACGAATACACAATCGCATCAAACGAACTTGCGTCCAACTTTGTCAGTGATTGCAGATGCGAGGTCGTCGGCGATCCCCCTGGTTTGGGCTCAAGATCCGCAACTTGAACCATGCCCAGCCAATCGAACAAATATCGGTAAGTGGAATGATAGCCCACAACTTGCTTACCATTTAACGGCTTAGCTTTTGCTTCCCATTCGTTGAGTTTTTTTCGCCAATGCGCACGAAACTTCATCCCATTGAGCTGGTAGGTTGGCGCATTTTCAGGATCAACCGCTTGCAAACGCTGAGCCACAACGCGCGAAAGCGTAATCATGTCATTCGCCGCAAACTGCACGTGCGGATTACCATGCGCATGAATATCACCCATACTGCGATCCACATGTTGATGTGTATCCAGCATACGTACAAAACTGGCAGCGTAAATCATGCTTTTTGCCCCATTTTGCACCGCAGCATTTGAGCTTCGTGCCTGTAGCATAGGCAACCACCCTACTTCTAGCTCTGCTCCAGAACACATAGCCAAATCGGCTTGACGCATTTTCGCAATCAACGAAGGGCGAGCTTGCACGTAATGTGGATCTTGTTTATCGGTAGTAGCAGAATAGATATTTGCTTCTGGAGCGTGGCGTTGCAATAAAGCTTTCCATTCCGGCTCACAAACAAAAATATCCAAAGCCCATGTTGGAGAAGAAACAATGGCAGCAATCGCTGCCATTGTGCCTAAACCTTTAGAGATAAAGGTTAATGACTTAGAACGCATGAGCACCGTGCGCCCCAAAAGTCATGACGTATTGCAATGTAAAGACGTTCTCTTTTTCTTTGTCTTGGTTTTCTGCACGCGTGTACTGCGCACGAACAGTACCAAAGTGCGAAGAATCCCACGCAATCATCGCATCGACTTCTTTATCATTTAGCGCAGTGAAATGCATGTGGTCACCATGAGCATGACCATCGTAGCTTTCCGCTTCGCCGTAACGAACGCCAGCAGACCAGCTAGGGTTAAATCGGTATACACCCGAAACGTAATATGCTGTTAAGTTATCAGGGGATTCAGCTTCATCTTTAAATTTGCTGTCGACCACACCATCCAACAACATGTACTCGGCAGAAAACGTAAAGTTGCGGTACTTGTAGTTACCATCCGGGGCCCATTTCCAAACAAAATCAGCACCATAAAGATTCGCACCAGTAATCGCAGCAGCGTGGCTATGTTCATGGTCATGACCGGTATCAGCATGATGATCGTGGTCAGCAAATTCTTCCACCTTGCCGTTCTTGTTTCGCAGGTAACTCAAGCCAAATTGCCAACTAGAAGAATCTGAAATGTCGCTACCTAGTTTTAATGTTGAGGTAAATACACCAACGTCAGAACCCTCATCCACTGCCGACATCTTGCTGCCACTTAGCGCCTCAACACCAAATTTCACAAACAGATCTGTCGGAAGAACAAGGCTCGCTCTCACGCCATCATCATAGTAATGCGAACCAAGAAACGTTCGGTACGCTAATGGACGCTCAACAAAACTATCGGTATGCATGTGTTGGTTGTTCAAGTAACCAAAATCGGAAAGAAAACGCCCCGCTCGGACATTAAAGCCGTAAGGCAAAGCCAAGGTTTCGATAAACGCTTCTTCCAACATCAGTTCGGCGTCGTCAGCATGGCTTTCCAGCACTGTCGTCAAAGCGCCATGGAATTTATCGTCAATGTTTGCAGACAAACTAAGCTCAGTATGACCCAAGCCAAACCCTTCTTCTCGCTCTGAGTTATGACGCTGTCCATCTTGGTAATATCCGTCCAAAACGACACCAATTTGTGGATTCGACAACGTATCGGCAAAAACAGGGGATGCAAAAATGCTACCGATGACTAGAGAAACCAATTTTTTATTCACTACCTTTTCCTTATTGTTATGTTATAACATATGATTTTTAAGTTGTTATAATATAACAATTATCATTACACAAGGAATAATTGAAAATAGAACCCATTTGTATTCAGAAAACCGTTGAGCATTTCTTAACCAACCATTGCATCAAATTACGTTTTTAAACGTATAATTGGAGCAAGAACCGACAAAATAAGTAACGGTATTTCAGTATGTTGAATATGGATTTTTCTCAAAGGGTCGTCATCGAAACAGGCAGACAAAATTGGGTTGCTAGCCCCTCTCAAGGAGTGTGGCGTAAGCCATTGGAGCGAGAGGCAAAAGAATCTGGTCACGTAACCAGTGTAGTGAAGTACGAAGCAGGATCGCGTTTTTCTCCTCACCTTCACCCTTACGGAGAAGAAATTTTTGTGCTCGATGGTGTCTTCTCTGACGAAAATGGCGACTATCCAGCAGGTTCTTATCTTCGTAACCCACCCGGCAGTCAGCACGCGCCGTTTAGCGAGAAAGGTTGTGTCATTTTGGTCAAGCTCAATCAATTTGATCCGAACGATCTTAAAACTGTTCGAATCAATACTCGAGAAACAGAATGGCTGCCTGGCATTGGCGGACTACAAGTGATGCCGTTACATGATTTTAAGCACGAGCATGTTGCGTTGGTGAAGTGGCCCAAAGGCGAAAAGTTTCAACCTCACAGACACTTTGGTGGAGAAGAAGTTTTTGTGTTGTCTGGCGAGTTTAGGGATGAGCTAGGTATATACCCAACACATACTTGGTTGCGCTCGCCTCACATGAGTGAGCACTTCCCTTTTGTAGAAGAAGAAACGGTAATTTGGGTGAAAACAGGACATTTGCCGCTCGGAAGTTAAATGGAAATGCGAAACTTTAAGGGCATAACAAACAAGTAAAATCGGCTCGTTAATACGAGCCGATACTCATTGCTTGGTTAAGAACCCATAATTCGGGAGTGCAGCCAGTCTTTTAGCTCCGCTCGATTATGCTTGAGCACATTCATGGCGTGGTCATCTATCGGGCTGCCTTGCAGCTCTAATACACGAATCTCTTTATCGAGTGCGTTATAGTTTTTAACGTTTTCAGCAAATGATGCATCGTTTTGGCTAAGCTGAGTGATGGTATCCAAATGTTCTGGGAATTCATGGGTTAATGAGTGATTTTCACCTAACATAGAGACCTCTTGAGTGGCGTTATTGATGTTTACTCTGCTTGTTTTTTAAGCAATTCAATATTAACCATAGCACTTCATTCGGGGTGATATCGTCGAGTTGACCACACTTTTACGCAACGTATTTAATTTACAATATCTTAACTATTTGGTATTCAAAAGCCCCCGTCTCCTGGCCAAAATCTCATCATTTTCTACTACATTTAATAGACTTCCCACTAAGAAGGTAACCCCAATGAACACCATAAAATTCAGCCTAGTTGGTGCAGCGGTGGTAGTAGCACTCTTTGGCTGTAACTCTGACAGTAATACCATCACCACGACAACCCCTGTCACTCTATCCGTCTCTGATGCGCCGATAGACGACGTTTCCGAAGTGGTCATCACTTACAGCAAAGTTGCTTTCCTTCCTCTTGATGGCGGATCACCACAAATTTTTGAGGTGTATAAAACCGATGAAGAAGGCAATTACGTGGATGAAAACGGCAATCTAATTCCTGATGGTGAAGATCCTCTGCCGTTGAGTGTTAACTTGCTCAACTATCAAGGCAGTGATGTTCAAGAGCTGGTTGAAGATGAAGTGATTCCTTCTGGCAACTACAAGTTGTGTGTATTTGCCAATGATGGCGATCACCCCGACTACCCATCGTATGTGATTGACGAAGCGACAGGAAATCAAATCCCACTGACCGTCAAAGGCGATGGTGCTTGTCCTCAAGGCGTGGGTAAAGAGCCTAACTCTGGGGTATTGTTCTTTAATAACACCTTTGCGGTTAATCCTGATAACAATGAATTCGTAGTCGAGTTTGATCTGCGTCGAGGCTTAAAAGACGGAACGGGTCAAAACGAAGGGTACAGTATTCAACGCACTTCGGTGACCTTGATCAACACCGTTACGACAGGTGAAATTCAGGGCGATGTCGCCGCACAAACCTATGCGGATTGCGAAATTGATACGTCCAGTGCAAACGACTATGCGCACGCCGTTTACTTATATGAAGGCAGCGTCGCCAAAGAGGACATGGGGCCATTTGCTGGCGAAGACGGAAAAGCCACACCAATTGCAGCAGCCAACGTGGTTCCAGATATGGAGCAAGTCAATTACGAATACGAGTTTGGTTTTGTAGAACCCGGCACCTACTCGGTTGGCTATACCTGTACTGCAAATGATGACTCTGAAGAAGGTATTGTCGCCGGAGAAACCTTCAGTATTTATCAAGCAACAAGTGGGTTAACGGTATCGGCTGGTGCCGATACGGATGCCAATTTCTAACCACCACCTATCAAGAGATTCTAAAAATAAGGCAGAGCTTGTTTTGGGCTCTGCCTTTTCGTTCCATGCGACTGCATTCTTTTCGCCAAGCCGCGTGTTTCTGATGCTTAGAAAAAACTGATGGGTAGATAGAAATCCAGCTCAAACGCCTCATCATGGCTGAGGAAATGGTTTTTATGATAATGAACATAAGCGGGCGTGGAACGTTGCTTAAAGCCGGAGTTAGGCAACCACTTCTCTAATACCATACTCAGTTGAGGAAGAAGCTCACCATATACTCCCGTTAAGCGAAAAACGGCATGTAAACCACCCGGAATCGTCATTTGATTCACGACACCGCGTACTTTGAGCGGCTTATCAATCGCCATACAAGCCACATAACGACACTTGTCGAGCTCAACCCAAGCAGGGTTGGAGTGATGCAAACCATATTGAACCGAAAAGTCCCGATTCTCAGAACTTGCCCACGCTTTCAAAATCAGCCACGCATTGCGAATGGAACGGTTATAGCCCTCATGTCGAACATACGCCGCAAAGCGTTGTGGGACCTCCATAATTTTTGGTTCTGGCAACTCGCGTTTCGCAACCCGATGATAACCCGCTGCCACTTCCGGATCCTTCAAATACGGTTTTTCTGCGACTTGTAAATCATGCTTTCGCCACGCACCAGGTGACATAGCGAACGTCGCTTTAAACGCTCGGCTAAAAGAAGATACCGAGTTAAAGCCGCACTTGTTAGCAATGTCTAACACCGATGAGCCGGTATCAAACATCAGTTGATTGGCGGCGTATTCCATTCTCGTACGGCGGATATATTGGTGGATGGACTCCCCCACCACATCTTTAAAAATACGATGGAAGTGTTGTTCAGAATAGGCTGCAACATCCGCTAGCTCTTTAGCCGATAGCTCTCTGCTAATGTCCTGATGAATGTAAAACAGCACGTCATTGATTCTGGAAACTTGTTGATGGCTCACGAAGTAAACTTTCGCTCAAATAGCATAAACGGACATATTTAACAGCATAAACGGACACACCAAGCTTAGCAATTTACCTATACTATTTCTGACATAAAAAAGACAATTACGAGAAGCACAGCACATGGAAATCGCACAGTCATTACAACAAACTAAGTCATCCTACATTCGAGAGATCCTCGCCGCCGCGAGTGATAAGAACGTCATTTCGCTTGCAGGTGGCTTGCCGGACGAAAAAACCTTCCCGATCGACTTAATGAAACCGACGCTAGAAAACCTCGCGAACATGCCAGAGGTGTTTCAATACGGCGCAACAGCAGGCTACGCACCGCTACTTAACTTTTTGACCGATTATTACCAACTGCCAGAATCTCATTTGGCGATGATCACAACGGGTTCTCAGCAAGGGCTAGATTTGATTGCGCGTGCGTACGTGAATCCGGGCGATAAAGTGGTGATGGAAGCACCAAGCTACCTTGGTGCTATGCAAGTATTCGGTTTAGTGCAAGCCAACATCGTGACCGTTTCGCAAACCGAGTGTGGCCCAAACCTTGAAGAACTCGAGCAATGCTTTTCCACACAGCAACCAAAAATGTTCTACGCCGTGCCCGATTTTCACAACCCAACGGGCGTATGCTGGGCGCTAGAGACTCGCCAAAAAGTTGCCGAGCTTTGTATCCAATACGACGTTGCATTCATTGAAGACGCACCATACCGCGAGCTGCGTTTTTCTGGTGAAGCTCTGCCGCTGGTTTCGGATTTCTGCCCGCAGCACTCCATCGTGTTGCGTTCATTCTCCAAAATCGCCTCACCAGGCTTGCGTATTGGTGTGGTTACCGGCAAACGCAGTTACCTTGAGCCACTCATCAAAATCAAACAAGGTGCAGATCTGCACTCTAGTATTCCTATGCAAGCATTGCTGCATGGTCTACTTCAGCATGACAATTTCGAAACACACATTTCAACCATCTGCGCACTTTACAAATCGCGTTACGATGTCATGTTTGCTGAGCTGCAAAAACAGTTGCCAGAAAGTTGCGTGCTCAAACCTGTCGATGGTGGCATGTTTGTCTGGGTCGAAATTCCAGAATGCGACACGTTCGAACTTGCGAAAACTCTACTCGCAAACTGGGTTGCTGTGGTGCCAAGCCCGGTATTCTATCCGGAAGGTTCCAAGGTAAAAGCCGCTCTGCGTCTTAACTTTACCAATGCCACACCAGAAGAACTGACGACGGCTGTCACTCGACTTGCGGATGTACTTAACGCTTTGTAATTGAGTACCCCGCATTAGAACCTGCCTTTGAGATTCGAAAAAAGTCTCAAAGGCAGCATCAAAAAAGTTCCCCAAAAAAATTTATATTTTTCCTTCAAATCAACTCTCTACAGTAAGTGCCTGTTTTCTCTTGATCCTATCACTCATATAAAAATGAGAACCTAATCACGTATTTGATGGTTAGAAAAGTTACGTCTATCTTTCAGACAAAAGACATCAACTTCGCAGCATTAATGCTCTCAATTTCAGACACTTTACTCAGTCGTGGCTTAGCGATTGAAAAATCGACTAGAAAGCATCTGCGGGCATACCCACTACGAAGGATTGACCAAAACCATTCTGAATGTCGCGAGCCAGTCGCTTGATTGGCAATTACGTCAGTGAATCGCACCAAATGACAGAGGGGTTATCAGGATGAACACTCGAACCACGACAGGACTCGTCACCACTGGCTGGTCCGTTATCTTTTCACTTTTTACCGCATTCGCCGCGTATGCGAGTACGTCTCCAAACTGTAGTGACGTATTAGCGGGCAACACAACCGCCGTATCGCAAAAAATGATGGTCTTATTGGGCGAAGACATCACCAAATCCAACCGCATCACCACAGTGATTCCCGCCCAAAACAATCCATTTGTGACCGAAGAATTGGTCTCGGTTTCCAATGACGTATCGCCCAATGGACGTTTGCCACAAAAGACATTGGAAGAGATCCGAAAAGTACGCTCAGATTTAGAAAAAGCCGCACAGGAAGTAAGCCGATTACAGGGCACTTTTGAAGTCGCGTTCGTTAGCTTGATTGATGGCTACTGCCAGTTCTCGAATCACGAACTTACTCAGCATGCCAAAATCGACTTTGACCATTTGGAAGGTCTAACGCTGTATTCAATCCCAGCGCTGTTGGCAATGGTGGATCAATCGTACGCGATGGCTGAAAACCGCATAGCAAACGAGCAAAACCAATTGAGCAACATTGAAAGAGAAAAACAGAGGCAGAAACAGCAAGCAAGTGCTGCGGCAGCCGCTCGTTACCAAGACGGTAACGTGTTGGTGAAAGTCGAGAATTTTGATGGTTCTAACGTGATGTTTTCCGTCACAAACGTAGGTTCTCAAGGTTCATTACAGCCAAACTTCAACACTTTTAGCGCCTATCGCACCGAAAGTGGAGAGTTGGTCTATAAGTCAGAATCTTTACTGCATCTGGCTGATACGGCAGGCAACACGCTGCAAACTATGGGCATTGCCGAGCTTTCATCCAAAGGTGGAAACAGCTTGTCGATCTCTCCAGGAGAAACTCGAAAATTCGTCACCAGTATTGCTTCAAAAGTCGCGCCACACGCGCAATTAAGCTTAGAGTTTCCGGCCAAAGTACTCAATACAGAGCAAGATTTCACGCTGTCGTTTTCCGACTCTATCGCGGTAGCAACAGCCAATGTGAATTAACGGCGAGAGAGAACATAACGAACAAGCCAATGTTTGTTGAGCGCATCAAAGACAGGCGAGCGACGCCTGTCTTTCAGTTATGAGCAAGCAAATCGCTACTGTTTGCACTTGTATGCGTTTGCAAACATCGTCACTGACGTAGAAAAGCTTAACGGTTGGTATAAATACAAGGTATCTGCGCCTAAATCTGCCGCCTTGATGCGCATTTGGTTTAGCGTACCCCAAACCATGTCTTTATCTGCGTGAAGCCAGTAGTCGTAAAAGTGCCCTTCTGAGCCGATCACGGTCCCCATTAGTTCACAGTTTTCAATCGCATTCACATTATCCCAAAGCACCTGTACTTGCTCAGATTCTTGAGTTGGGAACGTCACACACCCCGTTAATGATGCCGCTAACGCGAGACACATCACTCGCTTTTTCATATTCATATCGCCGAAAATTTTTATAGATGGCGGATTTTATGAGTTGCTTATGCGATGACCAACAAAATATTTCTATCGCGCGTTCAAGTAGAGCTAATGGACAACGGAAAAAACCAAAAAGTGCCCACGCATCTAACGAGTAAAAACCTCGCAATCACAGACCTAGCAATAAAACCGTATCTGAGATAAAACAGTAACGATTAATTACACACGAGGGATAGAGTTTTGGTTGCTAAGAATAAGCTAACTCGCTACACAGCTACGGAAGTCGCTGATGCATTTGAAAAAGAAGATGAGCTCATTAAACAAGTTCAATCCAACCAACTCTCGCAAGTGCTATTACTTTGGCAAGTAAAAAGCCCGACGCTCGTGCTTCCCGCGGGCAAGAAATGGCCAGTGTCTAATGAATTGGAACATGCGTTAAATACGTCTGGCTGGAAGCTCTTTTCTCGTAAAACCGGTGGTGCACCAGTCCCTCAGGTACCGGGTATTATTAATCTATCCCATATCTATCACTGGCCAGAAGGTGAGCCTTACAACATCAAAAAAGCGTATCTCGATTTATGTGCGATATTAACGGTTTTCTTTGAACAGCTAGGCGTGAAAGTGGATGTTCATGCTACGCCTTATTCCTACTGCGATGGCGAGTATAACCTCAACATTGGCGGGCAAAAAGTCGTGGGAACCGCGCAGCGTGTTTTGCTTAAAAAAAGCGGCGGACAAGTGGTATTGTCACAAGCATGCATTCTGATTGATGCCGACGTCGAGAAGATTGTCGAACCAGTACGATTATGTAATCACCTTTGTGGTCATGACGATGATATTCGTGGTGATGTCCACACACCGCTCTTCCATCATATATCCGACCGCCCATCGGTAGATTCACTCTTTCAGCAATTGACGAGTGCGTTTTTAACGCATGCAAAAGCTGAGTAATGAAAGGAGCAAGCCTCACCCTTGCTCCGAACAGCTTCTAGCTATTGGATATAGTCATTTCGTTCGCTGCCTTTCTCCGAGAAGTATTCGATAAACTCAAACTGCATGCCGTGACAGCGATGCAAGCATGCTCATCACCAACGTAAAACCATTCAATCGATCGGCCAAACCAGGTATCAGTTTTGTCTGCCAAAAAGAAATGAGATCCAGTTCAAACATTTATCCATGACGGAATTAGTTGAAGCCCACGCGTAAAAGCCTCAGAATGTCGCACTTTTCGCACCGATTTGTTTTCGGCGCGTTGTTATCTAACTCTACAATTGAGAATCATACATATGGGTTTTACCTCGTTAGGTCTATCTGCTCCAATCCTTAAAGCTATTCAAGAGAAAGGCTACGACACCCCTTCGCCAATTCAGGCAAAAGCAATTCCTGCTATTTTGGAAGGGAAAGACGTAATGGCAGCAGCGCAGACTGGTACAGGTAAAACTGCAGGCTTTACGCTACCGATTCTTGAGCGTTTATCGAACGGCCCTCGCGTTCGTGCTAACCAAGTTCGTGCACTTATCCTGACGCCAACGCGTGAACTTGCGGCTCAGGTGCAAGAAAACGTGTTTATGTACGGCCGTCATCTTCCACTAAGCAGTGCGGTTGTTTTTGGTGGTGTGAAGATCAACCCGCAAATGCTGCGTCTTCGCAAAGGTGCGGATGTGTTGGTTGCGACACCAGGCCGCCTGATGGATTTGTACAACCAAAATGCGGTGAAGTTCGACCAACTAGAAGTTCTTGTGCTGGATGAAGCAGACCGCATGTTGGATATGGGCTTTATCCGTGACATTCGTAAGATCCTAGCTCTGCTACCAAAACAACGTCAGAACCTACTTTTCTCTGCGACTTTCTCGGATGAAATCCGCGACCTTGCGAAAGGCTTGGTGAACAACCCGGTTGAGATTTCAGTGAACCCGGCAAACTCGACGGCGAGAACAGTTGAGCAAAGCATCTACCCAGCAGACGTGAAGAAGAAAGCTCCGATGTTGGTTAAATTGATCAAAGACGGCGATTGGAAGCAAGTGCTGGTGTTTACGAAAACGAAACACGGCGCAAACCGCCTGGCGAAGTTCCTTATAGAACAAAACCTACCGGCTGCTGCCATCCACGGCAACAAGAGCCAAGGTGCGCGTACCAAAGCACTGGCGGATTTCAAATCGGGTGAAATTCGTGTGTTGGTCGCGACGGACATTGCTGCGCGCGGTATCGATATTCCGCAATTGCCGCAAGTGGTGAACTTTGAGCTACCTAAAGTGGCAGAAGACTACGTTCACCGTATTGGTCGTACTGGCCGCGCGGGCGAAGTAGGTAAAGCGATTTCACTCGTGTGTGCGCTAGAAGCATCTGAGTTGTTTGCGATTGAACGTTTGATTCAAGAAGTACTACCACGTAAAGAGCTGGAAGGTTTTGCGCCAACCAATGTGGTGCCAGAATCTAAACTGGATACGCGCCCAATCAAACCGAAAAAACCTAAGAAGCCGAAAAAACCAAAAACGCCAAATGCTGCAAGTGAAAACGCTCCAGCAACCGAAAAGAAAACAGGCAATGGTGCAAACAAACCTAAGCGTCGCTTCAACGGTGGTAACAACGGCAACAAAAACAGCACCAACCAAGGCGGTGCGGGCAAGCCTAAAGGCAACCGTGAAGGCCAAGGTCGTGCAAACAGTAAACCAGATGACCGCAAACCTAACGGCAACAAGCCGAATGGCAATAAACCGAGTGGAAATAAACCAAACGGTAATAAGAGTGGCAACGCTGGTAAACCGTCTGGTAACCGCAAGCCAAACAATGCTAAGCCTGCAGGAAACAAACCATCAGGCCAGCGTCGTAAGCCTCGTCCACAGGCCGCAAACTAATCTGCAAACAGCCCCGATAGCAAATACAACAAAGCCGCTGATAATCTCAGCGGCTTTGTCTTTCTTAGAACACCGTTTTTAGAACACAGCTTTGTTAAAACAGCCTACATTAAAGGTGTGATTCGAATATCTGCGATTTGCGCTTCGTTCTTTTCACCCTCAATACCACCAGCGTAGATGTAGGTTTCATTCGATGTGAGGTAACTCATATTGAAGTGGTCCTTCAGCACGATCTGATAGGTTTTCCCCTGCTCCAACGCTACTTCAATTGGCGTTGAGTAACGCATACCTTGGTTTTCACCAATATGGCCCATCTGCAAGTAACCTTGGCCAACCACTTTACCTGCATCATCCAATACCTCTAACAATTTCACGGTGTTCGTGATGCCGGTATTAAGTTGTCCTAGGTTATTGTTGTACCAAGCATCGAACTGGTAAGTGCCCGTTACAGGCGCTGTAAACGACTCTGCACCTTTTACGATGCCGCTGTCTTTGCTCACCGTAACTACCGATACATTGTCTTTGAGTGGCTGATATTCGCCATCAAGTTTGATGCGGATCTCTTCACCGACACAAACCGGTTGGCTTGGGTTAGAACGGAAGCCTTTATCGTTAATGCTTTCAGCCAAATAACAAGCAAAACCTGTTGGCGTATCGGAATAAGATTGAGCAATCACGTTCTTTTGAATCAGCTCGCCATTGCGATACAAGTTCACGTTGTACTTGCTCGTCACGTCAATCGAAACCGAATTATCAACGCTTTTTACCACCAATGTTGGCTCTTGCGGAGAATAAACGCGACTGTCTTCACTCACATACGGTTTCACCCCAGAAACTAAAGTAATGCTGCTATCTACATTCACAAGCGCGCCCAGTGTCACGTGGAAATGCCCCTCTTCGTCCATCGTGACATTTTCAACTGGGTAGTAACCTGTTTCATCTTTGCTTACTTCAGGCAAATCAATGGTTACCGAGTAGTTCTTTCCTTTAAAGGCAAAGTTTTCCAACGTGATTTGTTCAGACTGAGCCAACAACTTATTGCGCACCCAACTTGTGATAAATGGCTTCACTTCCAACTTACCTGTTTCGGTATGGATGCCAAATAGGGTCTCTACCACCATGTTCAAGTAGCCACCCACAGACCAAAGCTGACGCTGAGAGTTAATCACTGGGCCATCCAAGCTCGGATCTTCGCCATGATCACTATGGATGATGAATGACTTACCAGAAAGCCACTCTAAGTTTTCCATGTTGGATAAATTGGTTGCCGTACCACGAACCAACGATTGAATGGCATTGTTCACTGCTGCCACGTTTTGTGTTTGATGCGCGGCGCGCAAGCTGTACGCGGTAACAAATGGCCAAATTGCGCGGTTATGGTACACAGGCACGTCCGGTTGTTGAGGGAAGTAAACCGGCACGCCAAACTCACTGTGTGGGTAATTGGCCATGATTTGTTTCGCCTGCGCATCACTTGCCACACCACTGATGATCGCAAGTGCTTCGCCCAACATGTCATATTTGTCGACCGCGATGTCTTTGCCATTATCAAACAAATAACTCACGTACATACCGCGTGCAGCATTCCAAAACTGATCGTTGATAGCGGTTTTTAGCTGTGCAGCCCACTCGGTGTATTTGACCGCGTTGGTTGAATCGTACTTCTCTGCCAACTTAGCCGCGAGCTGAATCGCGCGGTAGTGAACCACGTTTGTCGATAACGCTTTGCTGTTACCAATCGCGTTGACATCGTTTGGCGTCCACGTTGAATACGTTTGCTCACGCCAATCGAGGAAGGATTGCTCACCAGTGTATAAACCAGATTTCGCATCAAAAGCCGCTAGGCGATCGGCTTCAAGTGTATTACTGATCGCTTTGTAAGCACGCTCGGCAAACTGGTTGTACTCTTCTCCATCCAATGCCGAAAGTAAGCGTTCTGCACCAAGCGCCCAAGTCGTGCGGTCGGTACTGATTGGCCAGCTGCCGCCAGTGCCCGTATCTTGCACAATCTGCTCGCCATCGTATTGCTGATCGGTCGTATCGCGGAAAGCGGACAATTTGAAATTCAAACCATTTTGCACGCGAGTTGGATTCATCAATGCAAGCGAAAGGTCTGCTGCGTACGCCAAATCACGCGTCCACACGTAATGCCACTTCGCGCCCGTCTCAAAAACTTCCGCTTTGATTGGGTTGTTGTAGTTGTAATTGCCGTCTTTGATTTCAGATACCGCAAGCTGGTCTAGCTCTTTCATCGTCAACGCAAACAACGCGTCAAACGTGACATCACCCGACACCACTCGCGGCCCTGTTTGCTCATTAATCACTAAGCCTTGGTCGAGCGCATCACGCAATTCTGTCGTCGTTGAAATACCAAATTCACGCAGCTCAGCTTTAGGATCTTTCACCGAAAAAATCACGGTATCACTCGAGTCATCGTAATTGGCGAACAGTTTCACTTCTTTATCCTGATGCCCTTCATGCACCATTGCAGGGTCGAGAATCGCATCAGAGTAGTATTTTTCCGCTTCTTCTTGCGTTGCTTTCGTCACAGTCATTGTCGCGCGACTTTCATCGGCAAAGCTCACAGAAAACTTGTAATACCCTTTGTCTTCAAACGTGATCTCAGAGTTGCAATCATCGTTCATACACGCTTCATTCGTGTCCGGTTTTGGCAGGTACTCTTGAGCTTTATCGAACGCCGCGGGCTCCTCAAAATAGGTGTATTGGATCTGCCAACCCGGATCAGCAATCTTGAACTGATTGCTACCTCGAGCGACGCGCAGTACGGTTTCGTACTCGTTATTACCCAAATAGTTTAGCTTGGCATGCTCTGCCGTGCCCCAATCCCCATTTAAACCGCGTAAATATAAGTCGGCTGAAATAATTGGTTTGTCGACCGGCACAGGCGCATCAGAAGAATCTGATCCACATCCAGCAAGACCAATACAAGACGCGACAGCAAGCGCAATAAAACTCGGTTTCATGTTCATCCCTTAGATTGTTGTTTTGGCGACAGTCTAAAGAACACCCTTTTGAGGGGAAAATAGGAAGTCAGGAGCGAGCTATAGACAACATCTATACGTCAGACCCCAACAGTGATGTAGATCTATGAAATGCGCATAATTTCAATCAAATGAGATTACAGATTTGTGATTTATAAATGAAATTGTGCAAAATACCCCTCGTTCTTAGAGGGGAAAGAAAATGGACAAATCTCTGCAGCAATTTTTACTGGTTGCACGCTGCCAAAGCATCAGCGCTGCGGCAAGAATGGCAGGGTTAAGCCAGCCAACGGTAACAAGCAATTTAAAGAAGCTGGAAGAGAATCTCGGCGTGACGCTGTTTGAACGTCATCCTAATGGCATGGTGTTGACCGAATACGGACGCATCCTCTATCGCCATAGCAACGCGATGCAGCATGAATACAACCAAATGATGCAAAGCATTGATGAACGGAAACAGTACCAAGTCGGAAAAATTAAAATGGGTACTGGCGATGCGTGGTGGCCGCTGTTCGTCAAACAAGCACTCAATGAACATCTGACCAAGCAGCCATCGGCATCTACGCACGTCGAATTTGGCAACCACTTAGGCTTGATGGATTCATTAATCAACGAACAGATTGAATTCTTCATCGGCCACGAGATTGTCGGCTTGTCGTCTAAATGCGACGTTACGTTTATTCCGCTATTTCAAACGGGTGATGCCTATTTTGTTTCCCCAAACCATCCACTGCTAGGGAAAACCGTCACCGAAGAGATGCTGCACGAATACCCTGCTCTTTCGGTCACTTATGACGCAAAGAAATTCGCTCACGTCATCGACAACCCAATCCCGAAACAAAATGAACGCGAAAGGCAGCAACTGGATGACAGACCGACTTACGAAGTGGATTCTCTGCTCGCCAGTATTGATGTACTGAAAGAAAGCGTCGCGGTGATGTCTTATACCCGCCACCTGCAATCGTATTTGGAATCCTTTGGCTTACGATGCTTAACCATGGAAAACGAACCAAACCCTGGCACCGTCGGGATTTATCGCCACCGCCGAGAAACCTCTGAATCGCATCTAGATCTGATTGCTGGCATCACTCAGCGCGCTAAATTGCTCAACTAGAAAGTCCAAAAACAGGCGAACTCTTTTCGGTTGATATTGGCGGCTCTGATAAATGACATGCAGATCCGCTTCAGCGCCTTGCGAAAAGGCGCTGAAGTTTTTCATATACCCATCCAAAACCGTTACTAAACGTTGTTGTTTTAGGTCTTGCTGAATATCTAAAATCGATTTCAACGCAATCCCCGCACCGTCCAACGCCCATTGTCGAATTACTTCACCATCATCAGAAAATCGCTTTGGCGTGACCGTGATCGTTTGGTGAGACTCTTCATCTTTAAAGTGCCACGTTTTTAATTCTTCATTGCTGCGCACCATCGCTAAGCAGCGATGATCCGCGAGATCTTGTGGACAGTTTGGGACACCTTGCTTCGCCAAGTAATCAGGTGACGCGCACAGCACACGTTGACTCGACGCCAGCTTGCGCGAGATGAGATTACTGTCCGCTAACTCACCGTAACGAATCACCAAATCGAGCCCCGATTCAGCCAAGTTCGATAAATTGTCATTAAGATAAAGATAAGGCGTCACATCCGGATATTGCTCAGAAAAAGCCGACACCATCGGCGAAATAATTTGTTTGCCAATATCTCGTGGAGCTGAAATTTTCAACGTTCCGCGCACTTCCGAAATACCCGTTTGCAGTAAGTTTTCCGTCTCTTTCACGCTATCAATGATGTTCAGACAAGCTTGATGGTACATTGCCCCTGCGTCCGTGAGTGATACGTGGCGTGTGCTTCGGTTGAGCAGCTTTACGCCATAGCGTTCTTCTATCGCTTGCAGCCTTGCCGTTACCGTCGCCGGAGACAAACCTAACTCCCTTCCCGCCGCTGCCAGACCTTGATGTTTAACGATGCTGACAAACAACGTCATATCCGAAAACTTATCCATCTTCGCGCCCTTATTATTTGGAAAAACTGAACAATCAATTCAGATATTACCCAATTATCAAATTAAGTCGAATCCATATACTGACCCTATCGACATTGTTTAGACCCAGAACGTTATGTGACAGGGCAAAGTTAAACGCCGTAACGCTGTTCAACGCACAACAACACGCCCTGCCCAGCCAAGAGATAGGAAACAAAAATGAAACTGTACATTTATGAACATTGCCCCTTTAGCGCCCGCGTCCGTTTTGTTGCAGGCATGCTGAATATTCAGCTCGACGTCATCAACATTGCGTATGACGACGAGAGCACCACCACAAACATCATCGGCGCAAAACAAGTTCCTCTTTTGATCAAAGACGATGGTGAAGCCATGGCGGAAAGCTTAGACATCATCAACTACTTCCTTGAATTATCATCTTCCAACGAAAGCAGCCAACCCTCAACACCGGTTTTAGACTGGCAAAAACAAGCGTTTTTACCGCTACAAAAAGTCGGGTATCCGCGTTGGTCAAACATGACATTACCGGAATTTGCAACAGAAACCGCTAAACAAGCATGGCGTGCAAAAAAAGAAACCGAAGCGTTAAATTTTGAAGCTTTGATTAACGATACACCTGCGATTGCGAAAGAAGTCGCCGCTTTGATAGAACAAACCAAACCCTTGCTCAACCTAAGTTCAGAAAAGCAAACGTCACTGGTTGATCAAGCCATTATGTTTTCCATTCTACGCGGCTTTTTCAGTGCGCCCGAAGTGCAATGGGATCCAGCCGTACTTCATTGGATGGCAACCGCTCGTAAAGCGACCAACGTGCCAGTACTTATCTGAGGAGCGCAACATGAAACAAAGAACAAATAAGCTGTTTGAACCAGCTCAACTGAAAGCGTTGTCACTACAAAACCGTATTGTCATGGCACCAATGACTCGCGCACGCACCACTCAGCCGGGCAACATCCCGAATGAGATGATGGCAACGTATTATCAACAGCGCGCTTCTGCCGGGCTGATCATTTCCGAAGCCACACAAATTTCGGACGATTCTCAAGGCTACTCGTTCACCCCTGGCGTTTACACCGATGCGCAAGTGGCGGGCTGGCAAGGTGTGACCCAAGCGGTCAAATTACAAGGCGCAGCGATGTTTTGTCAGCTATGGCATGTGGGCAGAGTGTCTCACCCAACATTCCAAAATGGTGAACAGCCTATCGCACCATCTGCGCTCGCTCCGGTAGAGACGCAAGTTTGGATTGCAGATGAACAAGGCAACGGCAATATGGTCGATTGTGTTGAGCCTCGCGCAATGACACAAGCGGATATCAACCGAGTTGTCGGTGATTTCGCGAACGCAGCCAAGCGCGCCATTGAATCGGGTTTTGATGGTGTAGAAATCCACGGCGGGAATGGGTATCTGATCGATCAGTTCTTAAGAACCAACTCAAACCATCGAACAGACAACTACGGTGGTTCACGAGAAAATCGTATCCGTTTTCTTATCGAAGTAGTGGATGCAGTTATCGCCGCTGTTGGTGCGCATCGAGTTGGGGTGAGATTGGCACCATTCATTACGTTTAAAGATATGGACTGCCCAGATATCGTGCCAACGATCCTAGAGGCATCAAAACAGCTACAGGAGCGCGACATTGCCTACTTGCACTTGTCCGAGGCCGATTGGGCCGATGCACCAACGATTCCCGAGACGTTTCGAATCGAACTTAGAAAGCGCTTTCGCAACGCTATCATTGTCGCAGGTCGCTACGATCCTCAACGAGCAAACGAAGTGTTAGAGAAAGGCTACGCGGATCTTGTCGCATTCGGACGACCATTCGTAGCAAACCCAGACTTGGTCTCTCGATTGCAACATCACCATCCGTTGGCAGAACTCCATGGCTCAACGTTGTTTGGCGGAAACGAACGAGGCTACACCGATTACCCTGCTCTGCAACAGGAATGCGCAGAACAGGCCTAACAAAAAAAGCCCCAACCTAGCTGCTACGGTTGGGGCTGTCACCAAACTAAAATTGGTTTTAGCTAGCTTAATCTGGCTAAGAGTTAAATCACTTCTAACGCGCCGCAGCGCCAAGGTTCAATAACGACTTTGATGTGATCATTTGGCGTCATTAACTGTCTAAACGCGTCTTCGACACCGTCTATTCCCACTTTGGCGGTGAGCATTTTCTGCCACGGCACCTTATGTTCAGCAATCGCTTGAAGGCATTGCTCAAACTCGTGCGGTAGGTAGTAGTAAGAAAATCTCAAATCGAGTTCTTTTACTGTTGCGTACGCGTAGTTAATGATTGCAGGTGTCGTATGGATACCGGAGATCACGATTTGTGCTTGAGCAGGTGCGTGACGAGTAATGTGTAGATCGGAGCCACAAATGCCACAGGCTAGGCTGCGAACCAGCACTTGTCCTGCTGCGGGTTTTGGTACCTCCACTTGCTGCAGGCGGACACTGCCGTCCTGCATCACGATACTGTTCATCTGTTGCATGGGGTTACTCCGCTTGCTCGTCACTCAGGCCAGCAATCGCACCCGGTTTGATGTAGCGTGCAGTACAGCCTTGTGCTTTCGCTGTTGCAATAACAACTTGCTCAATCCAACCCGCGTCCATGATGTTGACGAAATTACCCTCGTCATCAAAGTTGATGTTTGCACCAGAAATCACCATGAAACCGTCTGCACCACCTGATTCTTCTGGGCAATGGAAGGTATGGATAGAACCGCCTGGCTCATAAAGATAGCTGCCCGCTGTTTGCGGTTGCTCTGGATATTCTACGTAGTGCCACATGCCACTCAGAGTATAGAAATGCACCACGCCAGTGTGGAAGTGCTTAGGTAGAGTGATGCCCGGTTTAAATTTAGCGCGAATCACCCAAGTGCCGTTTTCTGGGTCGAGAAACAGTGGGTAAACATCCACGCCTGGGAGCGCATCTTTGATGAGCGATTCTTCGTTGGTGTTAAGCGTTAAAAGGAAATCTTGATGCTGAATAACTTCTGGTAATGACATAACTTACATCCTCGCTATTGCTGTAATGTGGCGTACTCGCCTATCCCATGAGTGGGTATTTGAAATTCTCGAAGCCGTCAGACGCACTGACAGTGCAGCCGTTAATACAGTTGGCTTTCTCGCTGACCAAAAATGTCACCACATTGGCGATCTCTTCTGGTTGAGTGAAGGTTTGGCGCATCTGCTCTTTGCGGATGTGATTCCACAGGCCGATTTCGTCGTATTGCCTTAACATTGCGGTATCCACACGTCCTGGTGCGACGGCGCAGACACGGATACCAAGCGGTGCTAGCTCCAACGCAGCGCATTTGGTCATCATATCGACCGCCGCTTTGCTGACGTTGTAGCTAAAGGTCATCTCGGCTGCCATTTGCGCGTAAACAGAAGATGTATTGAGGATCACGCCCGGTGTGCCTTGTGCTTGGAATTGTCGCCCAGCAGCGAGAATGCCGTAGTAAACACCGTTTTGGTTGACCTTAGTGATGGGTTCAAAGTCGGCGATTGGGTCGTGGTCTAGCAGAGGTTTCGGTGCGCCGATGCCCGCGTTGTTGATCATGATATCGAGCGAGCCAAACTGTTCGACCGCGCACTTCACCATAGCTTCAACTTGTTGGTAATCGGTGACGTCCGCGACAAAGGTTCCCAACGGCTTTGAGTCAAAACTTGTGTACATTTGCAGTGATTGTTCTGAAATATCGACAGCAAGCACTTTGGCTCCTTGCTCTCTCAGCTTCGCAATGATGGCTTGGCCAATTCCACCAGCCGCCCCAGTCACAATGGCCGTTTTATTGATAAGTTCCATACTGCTTCTCATCCATGCGTTGTTGTTATCAAAATGTAACTTAAATCAACTAACTGATACTCACTTGACCTTTTGCGAAGTAAATTTGATATATTGCGATTTACAACTTATTAACATTTAAGAATCGAGACATGTATATCGTACGAAGTGGCGCTGCCGATAAATTTGATAGTTTGGTTTCCGAACTAGGGCAAAATCCGGTTGAGATTATGGCAGCCGTCGGGCTGTCTGCGGCGCAATTTCGCGACCCCGATACCTATCTCGCTTATCCAAGGTTGGCTGAATTGCTGGAGGAAGCGGCTGCTCGTTGTCAACAACCGCTGTTTGGTGCGTTACTCGCCGAGCGCCAAAACCTGCAAAGTTTGGGCGATTTGCCGATGTTGGTTTCTCGCGCAGAAACGGTCGGTGATGCCTTGGCGCGGGTGAATGATTTTCTCTATCTGCATTCGTCAGGGGTCACTCTCAACATGACGCCACAAGATGATTGGGTACGGTTGTCGCTCAGTATTGATGTGCACAGCGAACGCGGTATCGCACAGTTGATGCAGTTGAGTGTATCGCATCTGGCGATGTTTATTGCCAGTCTGCTTGATATTGAAGCGAGCCACTTCTCTTTACACCTCACCCAACACGCAAGCTTCGAGGCAGAACAGAGCGAATTTGCCCAGCAGAACAAACTGCGTTTCGGTGATAAGTTTGACGGTATCCTACTTAAAGCGACTCTGCTCAACGCTAAGAACCACCAAGATGAAGACGCACTAGAGCGCCATTTTCAACAGCACCTCAAAGAGCTTCAAACCCGTTACCCCAACAATCTCAGTGACCAAGCGGCAAACATGATTGGTCGTTTGCTCTCAACCGGAGAATGCGGCGTTGAGCGCGTTGCAAGAGCATTGGACCTGCATCCGAGAATGCTGCAAAGCAAGCTGAAACAGCAGGGCACAAGTTATCGACAGCTATTGCAGCAAGTGCGTCAGGATTTCGCTGAGCAGCGTTTAAGTGAGAATATTCAGAGTATTACCGATATCGCGTTGCAACTGGGCTATGCAGAAACTGCGGTCTTCAGCCGCCACTTTCGTCGCTGGACGGGAAAATCGCCAAGGCAATGGCGGTTAGATAAAATGGCGGCTAGATAAGCAGAGTTAAACGGGTGAGCAGACCATGTTTTGTTGGCGATTCTTGAGGCTTTTCTCGCTTAAAAAGCCACTCCCCTTTCTTTGCAGAGAATGACTGGTTAAAATGCAGAAAATTGTGCACTAACTGGATTAAACATGGCGAAACTTACCCTTCAAGAACAAATGCTAAAAGCGGGCTTAGTTAACGAGAAAAAACTAAAGAAAGCGAAAAAAGGCTCAAAGAAATCACGCGTTCAAGCACGCGAAGTTAAAGCGGCGGTTGAAGAGAGTAAACGCCAGCAGGTAGAGCGAGACAAACAGCTAAGCCAACAACAAAACGCAGAGCGTCTAAGCAAAGAGATCAAAGCGCAAATCAATCAACTGATTGAGATGAACAAGATCGACCTAAAAGATGGCGACATCAAATACAACTTCACGCACGGTACACTAGTGAAATCACTTTATGTAGATTCACTTATCCGCGAACAGCTGATCAAAGGCATTTTGGCTATTGCTATTGTCGGTGAAAGCTACGTTGTCATTCCGCGCGGAGTAGCGAATAAAATTGCTCAACGTGATGAATCCGTCATCATCGAACAGAAAGAAGCAGAATCTGATATTCCGGCAGAAGACGATCCATACGCAGATTTCGTCGTTCCAGATGATTTGATGTGGTAAACAACCAGCAACACATAAACTAAAGAAAAGAGCCGCTGATTTAACATCAAGCGGCTCTTTTTTATAGAAAGAATGTGTGACAGAAACAATGTACGTCTTTTCATTGCTTGCTGATCAGCAAGTTCACACCAGAGACAGTCAAAAAGAGTGAACACCCGCGATTGAAACGTTTCGCCATTTTCGGGTTTGAAAACCAGTGTCTTAAGTACAAACCAAAGATTGCGTAGATTGAAATGGCGACCATTTCTAAAATCAAAAACGTTGAGCCAAGTGCAAAGAACTGCTCTTGAACGTTGGCATTAGCATCAACAAATTGCGGTAAGAAAGCAGTAAAGATAAGAATCGCTTTCGGGTTGCCAGCGGCAAGCGTAAATTCTTGTTTCGCAAGTCCTGCGTAGTTGCGCGAGTTGTCCAAATCAGAGATCGGACTAGACTCTGAACGCCAAAGGTTAAATGCAATCCAAAGTAGATACAGCGCCCCTACCAGCTTTATTGCCAAAAATAACATTTCTGACGTATACAAAATCACGGCCAAGCCAGATGCCGACAACGCAATCATTGCTGAAAAAGCGGCAATTCTGCCTAAACTGGCTACAAACGCGGCCCTAAATCCGTAGCAGCGGGCGTTGTTCATTGCCAATAAATTGTTTGGGCCTGGAGCCATATTGAGAGCGAAGCAAGCAGGAATAAAAAGGAGAAGCTTCCAAATATCCATAATAAAATGGTCTTAGTGAGTTATTTTGGTTAGTACCCTAACATCTGCCATTAAAGTGAGTAAACCACAAACCAATCTTAAAGCAACTCGGCGTCAAATCGTGCCGTGCGAGCTTGAACTAACGTGCAGTTCGTTTCTGCCATCAACTCCGCTAAGGTGATGTTTGGGTTTTGTCTCACCAAACGTATCAACTTCACGTCCAAAGGTTCCAACTTGTCTTGGTGAGCGAGTAGAGCTTGCTCGATCTTGTTGATCGCAAAGCGCATCACCTCTGCCTCTTCGCTTTTAAGATGACCTAAAAACGCTTTTACATCCAAAGCCTCGCCTGAAATCTGCCAGTTACGAGATCGCCTAATTCGCTTAAGATCGCACAGTTTTTCTGCTGCGAGTGTTTTCGCTCGCTTGGCATGGTCGCCCCCAATACGGTGAATCAAGGATGGGAGTGAAATCGTAATCTTCGTCTCTTTCACCGCCTTTTCTTTCATCGTCTTAACCCTCAACCACCGACACATTCTCTCCAACCCAAGTGAGTAGCTGTTTGGCGGCTTTGGAGAGCACCTGATTTTGGCGCACAATGTAGCCGAAATCGGTGTTTGGAAAACTAGGCAAAGGCGTGACTTCTCGGGAAAGCATTAACCTCGGATCAAGAGAGAAATCCGGCACAATGGCGGTCCCAAATCCTGCTTCTGCCCAGTCGATTTGTGCTTCCACACTGCCCACTTCCATCACGCGATGCTTAGGCAGATTTAACTCAGGTAAAGACGCATCTATCAGCTCACGGGTTCGCGTGTCGTGCCCTAGCAGAATCAACGTCTGGCTCTCTTTTCGATTGTCCTGCCACTCAAAAATGTTATCGCCAAACGCACACCAGTGAATTTGCGTGAGAGGCGTAAAATGCAGCGGTTGACTCTCTTTTTGTGCGATAACAAAGCCGATATCGGCACGCGCACTTTTCACCAAATCCACCGCTTGAGAAGACGTGGTATTGAACAATGCCAAATCGATACCCGGGTATTCACTTTTGAATTGCTGAAATGGTTTGATAAGCAGTAAACGTGAAACAATATCGCTCGCCGCAATAGAAAGCGTCCCCTGCGTAAGATCGTTGATGGCATTGAGATCCGACTGACAAATTTGCAGCTCATTAAGCATCCGCTGCGCCGTAGCTAACAAACGCTTCCCCGCTTGCGTCAACTGCACAGGGTTTCGCTCAATCAGTTTAGTGCGCGTGGCCTGCTCCAACTGCTTGATATGCAAACTTACGTTCGGCTGCGTCATGTGCAGTTCCGTCGCTGTTTTACCAAAGTGTTTTACTTCTGCAAGAGTTACGAAGGTTCGCAGCCAGTTCAAATCTAACATTGCCAATTCCGATATGAGATTCTTATCAAGTTAATGAGTATAATTAATTTCTCTTATTATGGCGAACACCTTAAGATTTTTGCATCTGTTTTTGGAGATTAAATTATGTCGTCTATCGTTGTTGTGGGTGCAAACTGGGGTGATGAAGGCAAAGGCCGCATCGTTGACTTTTTGGCAGAGCAAGCTTCTGCGAGCATTCGTTTCCAAGGTGGTAACAACGCGGGTCACACCGTGGTTAACGACCTAGGTACGTTCAAGCTGCACCAGCTTCCAAGTGGCGTATTCAACCCAGACTGTTTGGCAGTGTTAGGTCCGGGTATGGTTATCAGCCCTGCGTTGCTGTCTCAGGAGATTGCGGAAGTTGAAGAAGCGGGCGTAAAAGTGAATATGTGCATCTCTGATCGCGCAACACTATGTCTACCTCTACACGCACTAGAAGATACGCTAGAAGAACAGCGTTTAGGCGACAAAGCATACGGTTCAACTCGCCAAGGTATTGCACCTGCGTACGGTGACCGCGTAATGAAGAAAGGCATCCTAGTTGGTTGGTTGAAGCAACCAGAAGTATTGGTTGAACGCCTTCAATTCATGATGGATTGGAAACTGCCGCAACTGCGTGCGCTTTACCCGACGTTCGAGTTCGAACAAACCGCTGAAGAAATGGCGAACTGGTTGCTAGAAGTGTCTGCACCTTGGCGCGATTCAATTTGCAACGTAACGCTTCCTCTAAAAGAGCTACAAGCAAAAGACAAAACACTGTTGTTCGAAGCACAGCTTGGCGCGGGTCGTGACCTTGTTTACGGTGAGTACCCTTGGACAACATCTTCTAACGTTGTATCAATGTACGCGGGTATCGGTAGTGGCCTTCCGGCACTTCGTCCTGAACGCGTTATTGCGGTTGCAAAAGCATTCAGCTCATCAGTAGGTACTGGTACGTTGATCACTGCAATGGAAGAGCAAGATGCTTTCCGCGAACTTGCAGGCGAGTTCGGTGCAACTACAGGTCGTCCACGCGATATGGGTTACTTCGACGCAGTAGCTACGAAGAACGGCGTTGAACTGCAAGCAGCAACTGAAATTGCGCTAACGAAAGTAGACTGTTTGACAGGCCTTAACGATCTAAAAATCTGTGTTGGCTACGAAGGCGACCACAGCGAAAACCCAATCTGGCCTCAAACTGCAGCACTAGCACCAATCTACGAGAAAATGGAAAGCTGGAGCGAAGACATCACAGGTTGTCGTAAGTTTGAAGAGCTACCAGTAGCAGCACAGAAATACGTTCTACGCATTGAGGAACTGATGGGCGTACCAGTAAAAATGGTCTCTGTTGGTCCAGGTCGTGAACAAATGATTATGCGATAAGATGTGCGATACCAACTCTGACTGGTATCGCACATCATTGGCAAGCGGCTTATCTGTTCCGGGGTAAAGCCGCTTTTTTTTGCGCTATGTTTGCAGGCCATTTAATCTTCTAAAAGCTTAACTCCTATCCTCCTTCCCTTTACATCTCTTAGCAAAACACGCCCTCACTTCTTACTTACAGATCCATCACTGGTATTTCGTTCAATATTGAACAGGTTGCTGGTACATCTCACTTGTTAAAGAAGCACGTTAATTAGGTTAACTGGTTGATTTGATATTCTTTAAGTGATTAGTTGATCACGATTTTCATCTGCAATTTGTTGAGCTTGTGCTCAAAAATTCTCCCGTTCTGTTTTTAGGATAGAGGTTGTTCCCCAACCAACATCTAACCTAAAAGCAGGTGATTCCCATGACAAAAAATCTTTTCCGCCTCAGTACGATTACCCTTGGTTTGTGCCTCAGTTCTTTGTCGTTCGCCCAATCCGATCTTCCTAATATCAAAATCCTCGCGACTGGCGGCACCATAGCTGGCGCAGGTCAATCTGCCACTGAGTCGAACTACACCGCAGGTAAAGTTGGCGTCGAATCATTAATTTCTGCTGTGCCGAGCATGACCAACATTGCGGATATTTCTGGTGAGCAAGTCGTCAGCATCGGCTCTCAAGACATGAACGATGAGGTATGGCTGAAGTTAGCGAAAAGGGTTAACGAGCTGCTCGCTCAAGATGATGTTGACGGTATCGTCATCACCCACGGTACGGATACATTGGAAGAAACCGCATACTTCCTTGATTTAACGGTGAAGAGCGACAAGCCCGTTGTGATCGTGGGCGCGATGCGACCATCCACCGCCATGAGTGCCGATGGCCCGGTCAATTTATACAATGCTGTTGTTACTGCAACCGATGAGGACTCAAAAGGCCGCGGCGTGCTAGTGGCAATGAATGACACTATTTTCGATGCGCGAGATGTAACGAAGACCAACACCACCTCGGTAAGTACGTTCCAATCTCCAAACTTCGGCCCTCTTGGCTACATTCACAACAGCGATGCAAAGTACCAAAGAAGCCCTGAACGTAAACACACCACAGAAACCCCATTCGATGTATCAAAACTCAACACACTACCTAAAGTAGGCATTGTTTATAACTATGCGAATGCGTCGAGCTTGCCAGTCAAAGCCTTTGTTGATGCCAAGTTTGACGGTATTGTGAGTGCTGGTGTGGGTAATGGTAACTTGTACCACACGGTCTTTGATGAGCTAGAAAAAGCGAGCAAAGATGGCATTGTTGTCGTCAGAAGCTCTCGCACGCCAACTGGCTCAACGACTTTGGACGCAGAAATTGATGATGATAAATACGGCTTTGTTGCATCAGGCACGCTAAACCCACAAAAAGCACGTATTTTGCTGATGTTGTCACTCACGCAAACGAAGAACTATCAAGACGTTCAGAAGATGTTCCAGTACTACTAAGGAACAATTATATAAGCTGATAATTGATAACCAGTAATACGTAAAGAGGAGGTTGATAGCAACCTCCTCTCATCCAAGTGACTAGCCGAACAAACGGCGTTTCATTCCGGCTCTCTCAAGAATGCGCGTTGAAATTTCTTCTACCGACAATGACGACGTGTTGATGTAAGGAATCGCTTCTCTTCTGAATAAAGCTTCAACCGTGTCCAACTCCAACTTGCATTGCTCTTCACTGGCATAGTCGCTGCCCGACAGGCGATTCTCACGAATCTCATTCAAACGTTCAGGCGTAATGGTTAAGCCAAACAGTTTGTGGCGATGCACCTCGAACTCTGGCAACAAACGCATCATCTTGACGTCTTCGGCAATAAACGGGTAGTTCACCACGCGCAAGCCAAACTGCATCGCCATGTACAAACTGGTTGGTGTTTTGCCGCTGCGCGATACACCAAGCAGAATGATATCCGCCTGTTCCAAGCCTTTCAGTGTAATGCCATCGTCGTGAGCCAAGGTGTATTCGATCGCCGCAATACGGTCAAAATAGGTATCGGAATCTTTCCCTACACTGCGAGAGCGCTGCAACTTCGGGGCGGGAGCCATCTGAATGTCGTCTTGCACCTTTTGTACAATGCTTTCAAGCACATCGTAGCTGTATGCCGGTGCTTCTAGCAGCATTTCGCGTACACCAGGCACCACAATCGAGAAAAACACCAACGGTTTAACGCCGTTGCGTTGGTAGGATGTTTCAATTTCTTTAACAACATCCGCAACTTTGTCTTGGCTTTCCACAAAAGGAAAGGTTTTTTCATTAGGAATGAAAGGAAATTGACCAAGAACAACATGGCCTAATGTCTCACATGTTATTGCCGTACCGTCAGAAACATAGAACACATCACGACTTTGGTTATTTATTTGCATTTCTGTTTAATTTTTCAAAATCTTTTGAGTAGGATGGTAAACATAATATTAATAAACCAGTTTGGCTTTCAGTTAGGTTCCCCACAGCTTTTAAAATTCGTCAGAATTTTTTTGAGCCAGAACGTAATCGTTTGCCTTTGACATCAATTGAGACAAATACTTTGTTTGGATTGATTTAAGTCCCCCTACTAAGCTGCAATGTTTCTGGAGAAAGACATGCAAAAGAACACCCTCTGGTTCAATGGCCTATCCATGGATGATGTCGACAAAGTCGGCGGTAAAAATGCTTCACTTGGCGAAATGGTTTCTAACCTTGCTAATGTTGGCGTATCAGTACCAAATGGCTTTGCGACAACCTCATACGCGTTTAACCAATTCCTTGACCACGAAGGTTTGGATGAGCGTATTCACCAATTACTTGATGAACTGGACGTTGACGATGTTGAAGCTCTGCGTAAGACAGGCGCTACCATCCGTCAATGGGTATTACAAGCCCCTTTCCCTGCGGATCTTGAACAAGAAATTCGCAATAATTATGAAGAACTTATCGAAGGCAACACTGAGCTTTCGGTAGCGGTTCGCTCTTCTGCAACAGCGGAAGACCTACCAGACGCCTCTTTTGCTGGTCAGCAAGAAACGTTCTTGAACGTGAAAGGCATCGACGCAGTACTAGAAGCCACAAAGCACGTTTACGCTTCTCTATTTAACGACCGTGCGATCTCTTACCGTGTTCACCAAGGTTTCGACCACCGTGGCATCTCGCTATCTGCGGGTATCCAACGCATGGTTCGTTCAGACAAAGCCTCTTCTGGTGTTATGTTTACGCTAGACACTGAATCTGGCTTTGACCAAGTCGTGTTCATTACATCGTCTTGGGGTCTAGGTGAAATGGTCGTTCAAGGCGCGGTAAACCCAGACGAGTTCTACGTTCACAAACCAATGCTTGAAGCGGGTGAGCACCCGATCGTTAAGAAAACCTTTGGTTCAAAGTTGATCAAAATGATCTACTCAAACAACCAAGAGATCGGCAAGCAAGTTGATATCATCGATACGTCAGAAGAAGAGCGCAACACCTTCTCTCTAAACGAAGAAGAGATCAAAGAGCTGGCTAAACAAGCGATGATCATCGAAAAGCACTACCAACGTCCAATGGACATCGAGTGGGCAAAAGATGGTATCGACGGCAAGTTGTACATCGTTCAAGCACGTCCAGAAACCGTATGTTCTCAAACAGAACAAAACGTGATTGAACGTTACGAACTGAACAACAAAGCCGATGTGCTTGTCGAAGGCCGTGCTATCGGCCAACGAATCGGTAAAGGCCCAGTACGTTTGGTTGACTCTCTGGACCAAATGTCACTGGTTCAAGAAGGCGATGTGCTTGTCACAGACATGACTGACCCAGACTGGGAACCAGTGATGAAGAAAGCATCGGCAATCGTAACTAACCGTGGTGGACGTACGTGTCACGCAGCAATCATCGCTCGTGAACTAGGTATTCCTGCTATCGTTGGTTGTGGCGACGCGACAAGCAAACTGACCGATGGCGCAACCGTAACCGTCTCTTGTTCAGAAGGTGAAACAGGTTACGTTTACCAAGGCGACTTGGATTTTGAAGTAAAACGCTCTTCTGTGGATGAACTGCCACTGCTGCCAACAAAAGTGATGATGAACGTGGGTAACCCTGATCGCGCGTTCGATTTTGCACAAATTCCAAACGAAGGCGTTGGTCTTGCACGTCTTGAATTCATCATCAACAAGATGATCGGCATTCACCCGAAAGCACTGTTGAACTTTGACGCTCAAAGCGATGAGCTGAAAGCAGAAATCAAACAGCGCATTCGTGGTTACAAAGATCCTATCGATTTCTACGTAAGCAAACTGACGGAAGGCATCGCGACCATCGCTTCTGCTTTCTGGCCAAAACGCGTCATCGTTCGTATGTCTGACTTTAAGTCGAACGAATACAGCAACTTGGTTGGTGGTAAAGCGTACGAACCGCATGAAGAAAACCCAATGCTAGGCTTCCGTGGCGCATCTCGTTACATTTCTCCAGTGTTTGAAGACTGTTTCGAGCTAGAAACGCAAGCCATCAAACGCGTTCGTAACGAAATGGGTCTGAAGAACGTTGAAATCATGATCCCATTTGTGCGTACACCAAGCGAAGCCGCATCGGTTATCGATTTGCTAGCGAAGTTTGATCTGCGCCGTGGTGACCAAGGTCTGAAAGTCATCATGATGTGTGAACTACCATCAAACGCAGTGCTTGCCGATGAATTCTTGAAGTACTTCGACGGCTTCTCTATCGGTTCAAACGACATGACTCAGCTAACGCTTGGTCTAGACCGTGACTCTGGCGATGTGGCTCACCTATTTGATGAACGTAACGCAGCCGTGAAAATCATGCTGAAAATGGCGATTGATGCTGCAACCAAAGCTGGCAAGTACGTAGGTATTTGTGGTCAAGGCCCATCAGATCATGAAGATTTGGCGGAATGGTTGATGGAGCAAGGCATTAGCTCTGTTTCACTCAACCCAGACACCGTTATCGACACTTGGTTACAGCTAGGTAAAGTTAGCAAGTAATTTGCCGAAAGGAAGCCACTTAACACAAGTGCTCCTAAACCAATGAGACAAAGCCCTCAAGCTGCGGTTTGAGGGCTTTTTTGTTGGGCTTCTATCACGTCCTTGTCAAGGGTACGTGAGTTCGTGACGTCAATCCCAACCTAGAATCACCGTCAATTTTCCCTATCCTAAATTTCACCTAAAATGAAATAAAACCGACCACGTTTAGGACGAGCTCTAATGAAAAAGCCGATCGTTATCTTAACCACACTTATGTTACTCACCTCTCCTGCTCATGCAGATTGGGACGAGATATCCAACAAAATGTCTGAGCTAGGCGAAGCGGTTTCGGATACTGCGCAAGATGTTTGGGACGACACTAAAGCCTTTTCAAAACAAGCGTGGCAAGATTTCACGAATTGGTCCGAAGAAGCAATCAATACGGCTGGCGAATGGACAGATGCCAGTATCGAAAAAAGCAAAGAATGGATAGATGCCGCAGACAAAAAAATTGATGAGTTGATGGAAGGCGACACGCCAGAAGAAGCGCGTCAAGCGATTGATTTGATGGCCGATAGCACCTTACTCAAACTCTTTAATGAAAAACCAGAAGCGAAAGCGATTTACGATAAAGCTTACGGCTACGCCGTTTTTGATTCTCGCAAGCTCTCTTTGCTTTTCCACACTAATTCAGGCTCTGGTGTGGCGGTAGATAAGACCACCGAAAAACGCACCTACATGAACATGTTTGGTATGGGGGTTGCGCTAGGGCTCGGCGGCAAGTTTTATCAGCAAGTGGTTTTGTTTGAAAGCAAACAAGACTTCGATACGTTCGTCAACGAAGGCTGGGAAGCGACCAGCGAAGCTTCAGCAGTTGCAGGCGAAGATGCCGAAGAGTTCTCTGCACAGTTCAACAGCGGCGTTGCCGTTTATCAGCTCAACTCAAAAGGCTTACTTATCGATGCGAATGTATCTGGTTCAAAATACTGGGTAAATGAAGAGCTCACCAACGCCCAGTAATTTACCTGCTCTGATTGAAAACACTTCACAACAACGAATGGTTTCACAGGAATTGATATAAATCTGATCATTAAAAATCATAGAATTAACAATCGAGAACGCAAAACTGAGTACCTGAGCAACTTTTTAGGGGGAAGTCACGAGAAGATGGTGACTTCCCTTTCTCGTTGGATTGCTTTTGGTTATGCTTGCGCAAAATTAAATCATGTCAACTCGATGATCGCATGCCTAACCAAAACTTTAACGCGCAACTCGCAGAAGCAATTTCTGCTTTAAACACGCCTAACTTCACCCCAAAATTGATGAGCGTGATTCACTCAATTTTCGATTTTGATTGCGCGATCATTCTTGGTTACCGAGAAGGCAAACATCCGATCTATCTTTATGACTCGATTGAAAATGAACGTGAGTTGCTATTTCAACGTTACCTGACCAACTCATTTCAAAACGATCCGTTTTTCCAAAACCTCAACCAGCACAAGCAACAAGGCATCTTCACCCTAAAAGATGTGGCGAAAAAAGGCATCGAGTATCAAACGTATCGAAAGCAGTTTTACGATCAAACAGGTTGGAAAGATGAACTCAGCATGCTGGTAGAAATCGAATCCGGTCGTTGGGTAATTCTCTATTTTGGCTGCTTGCTTGAAGGTAAACGCTTCTCTGCCGCGCAAATCAACAACTTGCGCTCGCATTTTTCTGTTCTTCAATCGCTGTGCCAACAGCATTGGAAACAAGCCGAGTTTAACTTATCAGAGCCCGTAGTTCGCCCAGACGCCTACACTGGCAATATGAAGGTTGCCATTGAGCAGGCGTTAAGCTCATTTGGCATAGAGTCACTGACTCGACGGGAGCAGGAAGTCGCCTCCCTTCTTGCTCAAGGATTTGATACTAAAGAAATTTCTGCGCATCTTCATCTTGTTCAAGGCACAGTAAAAAACCATCGAAAGCGCATCTATTCTCAACTTAATGTTTCATCGTTGAGTGAGCTGTTTCAATTGTTCCTCAACCACCTGATCATGCACTCAAAATAGAAAACTATCCCTTTAGGGATATATCGGCAAAAGGTGTCGCGTTTTAGTCTGAATACAACAACCACTAAAACAGACAAGAAGAATGACGACACCATTACTGCAAGATTTACAAGATCGTGGTTTGATTGCACAAGCCAGCGATTTGGAAGAAATTCAGACACTTCTCTCACAGCCTCAAACCGTTTACTGCGGCTTCGATCCTACTGCAGGCAGCTTGCACATCGGCCACCTCGTGCCTTTGATTATGCTTAAGCGCTTTCAAGATGCCGGACACCAAGCCGTTGCCCTGATCGGTGGTGCAACGGGCATGATTGGCGACCCAAGCTTTAAAGCGACTGAGCGCAGTCTGAACTCAGCAGAAATCGTCTCAGGCTGGGTTAACGATCTCTCAAACCAAATTCAACAGTTGATGAATCACCAATTGAGCAAGCCAATGATCATGGTGAACAACGCTGACTGGATGAAAGCAATCAATGTGATCGACTTCTTCCGCGATGTGGGTAAGCACTTCTCGATCAATACTATGATCAACCGAGAATCGGTAAAACAACGCCTGCACCGCCCTGACCAAGGCATCTCCTTCACCGAATTTAGCTACGCTCTGCTGCAATCGTACGATTTTTCCGAGCTAAACCGTCAATACGGTTGCCGTTTGCAAATCGGTGGCAATGACCAATGGGGGAACATCGTTAGCGGGATCGATTTAACTCGTCGTCAAAATGGTGAGCAAGTATTTGGCTTAACTCTGCCGCTGATCACCAAATCCGATGGCACCAAATTTGGCAAAACTGAAGGTGGTGCAATATGGCTAGATCCTAGCAAGACCTCTCCTTACGCGTTCTACCAGTTCTGGCTTGGCGCAGAAGACGCCGACGTTTACCACTTCTTGCGTTACTACACATTCTTGAGCTGCGAAGAAATTGCCAGCATTGAAGCGCAAGACCAAGCAAGCCAAGGTAAGCCACAAGCACAACGTATTCTCGCTGAGGAAATGACGCGGTTTGTTCATGGCGAAGAAGGCCTAGCTAGCGCCGAACGCATCACTCAAGCTTTATTCAGCGGTAATGTGCAACAACTGAGTTTGGGTGAATTAAAACAATTGGAGTTGGATGGTTTACCAAGCATTGAGAGCGCACAACAAGATTTGGTTGAGCTGTTGATTGAGTCGGGGTTAGCAAGTTCGAAGCGTGTTGCACGCGAACACATCAGCAACAACGCCATCAGTGTAAACGGAGAAAAAGTGTCGGCTGATAACCCGAGTTTGAGCTTCCCACTGTTCGATCAATACTGGTTATTGCAACGCGGTAAAAAGCACTTTTGCCTCGTAAAGCGTGCCGCGTAGCAACACTCGAAGTACAAAGCCTATAAAAAATTCCCCTCACCACTTTCGTGATGAGGGGAATCCAAATTTGAACGATTTTAAGCCTAAAAATAGGCAAAGACGTCGCTTATTGCGTTCTTAAACGTTGCCAGTACTTTTCGTAAATCGCTAACGTTTCTGCGCCAACATCATTAATGAACTCGCCTTTTTTCATGTCTTCTGATGAAGGGAAAATAGTACGGTTGTTTTTCAACTCTTCTGGCAATTTGTCACGCCCAGCGTTTGTTGCCGACGCATAACCCAAACTGGTCACGATTTCCGCTTGGTTCTCTGACTGGTACATAAAGTTAATAAATTTATGCGCCAATGCTTTGTTTTTACTGCCAGACGGAATAGTGAAGTTGTCCATCCACAATACCGCGCCCTCTTCCGGCATCACGAACTTCAGCTCAGGCATTTCAACCTGCCCTTGGAATGCGTTGCCGTTCCATTGCATGCCGACCGATGTTTCACCGGACACGTAAGGGACTTGAGGTGCGTCTGAGTTGTACAGCAATACGTTATTTTTCAGTGCCACTAAAGAATCGAAAGCCTGTTTGATTTCTGCTTCATCTTTGGTGTTCACGCTATGGCCATTTTTCTTCAGCGCCATACCGAACACATCGCGAACGTCATCAATCAGCATGACTTGTTGTTCGTATTGCGACTCCCATAAGTCAGCCCATTTTGTCACTGGTTGCTCAACCATGGATTCGTTGTAGCTGATCCCGGTAATGCCCCAAATATAAGGCAGAGAGTAATCATTTTTCGGATCGTGCGCTTGGCCGAGTAAGCCGTCCATTGTGTCTTGCATGTTTGGCACTTGAGCGTGATCTATTTTCGAAAGCAGCCCTTCTCGACCCATTTTTTCAATGAAGTATGCAGAAGCAAAAACCACATCGTAACCAGAACCTTTTAGCAATTTGAGCTTGGTATACATTGATTCATTATTCTCAAAGGTCGAATAATTAATCGTAACGCCTTCTTGTTTTTCAAACGCTTTTAACGATGCTTCCGGCAAATAGCCACCCCATGCATAAACGTTCAACGTTTTGCTATCTGCATGAGCAAACATGCTGAGCACAAGAGCACTCAGCCCCAATCCTTTGATGATTAATTTCATGGTATGCGATCCAACCAGTCCAGCGACGCGCTGGGATTCGGGTGCATAATTAGGTAATTGTTACCCAATTGAAAGAAAATTTAATTAATCTTTAACAGCAAAAATATTTATCGAATTTATAAAATTAATGCGCGTTTTTAATAGCGACTGTGCATACCAAAATGATGAGACATTCCATCTTCCATTCGGCCTCCTTTCCAGCCACCAGCACCGAATAAATGAAGCACATCTTGAGCGGTATAATCGACACCAGCGAAGAAGTCATGCGCCACATCAGAGCGGATGGCTTGCAACTCCGGTTGGTTTTCCAAATCAAGATCTTGCGGATTCGCATACAACGCCAACGCAATTTTTTGTTGGCACGCGCTTAACTCGCTGGTGCTCGTCTTTACCTGACCGACGGAAAAGTACTCACGACTGCCGTATCCCACTATCAATCTGGTACTCATAAGCTTAATCACTTTCTTAATGCGGCGACGTTGTATAAATCTCAACATGTTGAAGTCCTTATTTATATTTCGATAATTAATAATAAGTTTTGTATACCACACATCAATACTCTAGAGTGTCAGGGTTTAGCACGGCACTCAAAGAGTATGGAGTTCAAGAGTGAAAATTGACGATCTAAAACTGTTCACCAAAGTCGTCCAACTTGGCAGCTTTACAGCGGCAGCCAATGCTTTGGACTTGCCACGAGCAAATGTTAGTCGACGCATTGGAGAACTGGAACGTTACCTCGGAACGCAACTTTTTCACCGCACCACTCGCAGCCTTTCGCTGACAAACAAAGGCGATGCCTACTACCAAGATCTACAAAAAGTACTCACCTTGCTTGATTCGGCAAACCAGCAAGCCAGTAACGAAAGCATCGAGGTCAGAGGAAAAATCAAACTTGGCCTTCTGCCAGAAACCTATGAACATCTTCAACCCATTTTGTTTGAATTTCAGGATCAATACCCGCAGGTTGAACTCGACATTCGCAATATCAACAATGGCTTTATTGATATGTTTCAGCAGGGGTTGGACATCGCGCTGCACGGCGGCATGCTGTTTGATTCAGACATTGTCGCGAGAAAGATCTTAACGCTAGACCGATGTGTCGTTGCCTCACCGAACTATCTTCAAACTCACGGCACGCCCGCCACATTAGAAGAGTTGAGCGATCATCAGTGCATTTGTTTTCGTTGGCCAAATGGCAATGTCGACAACCTTTGGCATTTTCAGGAACAAAACGTAGCGCTCAAACCAAAACTCATTTCCAACAACATCGGCTTTATTAAAAGCTCCACAGTGCTTGACCGCGGCATCAGCTATATCCCAAAACTGTTGGTAAAAAATGAGCTCGAATCCGGTGCATTGGTGCAAGTATTGTCTCAATATGCTGTCACAGAAGAAACGGGGTGGTTACTCTATCCTCAACCGAAAACGCTGAACCAAGCTAGCCGGTTACTTATTGAACATTTGTGCAATAAAATCCCAAAACTTTTGTAGTTTGCATTTATTGTCATAAAATTTGTGACATTGAATCATGCGCACGCATGATTATCTGAACATCTGTGAATTATAAGATGGCACCGAAATTATGGAGCCATCTTATGAATCATCAAATCAAAACCGCTGCGCTGAGCACTATCGCGCTCTCTCTACTCGGCTGTAATCAAGCTCAACCTCAGGTTGAGGAGCCAAGCGCATCCAGACCCGTTCAAGTGATTGAAGTCAACGAAAGGAATGAAGAACTCAACAAATCATTCAGCGGGATCGTAAAAGCAAAAGAAACCGCCTCACTCTCTTTTCGTGTACCCGGCACCGTGGAAAGCGTGTTCGTAAATAAAGGCAGCGTGGTAGAAAAAGGCCAAGTCATTGCCACGCTAGACAAGCACGACTACCAAGTCTCACTAGAAGAATTACAAGCGCGCATGTTAGAAGCGCAATCAGCCCACAAACTCGCGAAAGCCGAGTTAAAGCGCGTAAAACAAGCGACTTCTGATGATGCCATTGCCAGCGTAAACTTAGACCGAGCCATCAACAGCTACGAACGTAGCCTCTCTGCCGTCAAAGTGGTTGAGAAAAACATCCAACGTGCAAAAGATGCCCTACGTTACACCACTCTACGTGCACCATTCACTGGCATTGTTGCCGACGTTTCTGTTGATCCACATGAACAAACCTTGCCGGGCGGCAGTGTTGTGTCAATTCAGCAAGAAGGCAGCTGGGAAGTGGACATCGACGTGCCGGAAAATATGATTGCGCAATTCGCACTAGGTCAGCCAGCATCGTTGACTTGGTATGATTCGGAGCAATCCTACCGAGCAACCGTGGCAGAAATCGCGCCGAAGAAGCACCTGCTCAAACAAACCTATACCGTCACGCTAGACATCGATTCGATTTCCAGTGCGCTATTCAACGGTAAAGCAGTCACGGTAAATACCGCGCTCAACACCAGTCACTCAAGCCATTGCTTTCCTTACTCTGCAATTTTGGGTGAGAAACAAACTCTGCACGTGAATGTGGTTCGTGATGCGGTTATTCATTCAGAGCCGGTCAACCTTGACTCTATCGATGCATACCAAGCGTGTGTGACCGGAAGTTTTGAGCAAGGCGATTATGTCGTGATCAGCGGTAGCCATTATCTGAGCGAGGGCGATGCCGCCCCAAACCTGACCATCAAGACGTTGTAGGTGCGAATCCATGATCAATTTAGCTGAATTCGCGATTCGCCAACGTAAGTTCGTTCTGTTCTTTATCGTATTGAGCGTGATCGCTGGCATCTATTCTTACTTCGACTTAGGCAAGTTGGAAGACCCGAGCTTTACGGTAAAAACTGCGGTAGTCGTGACCCTTTATCCGGGTGCATCTGCCGAAGAAGTCGAGCACCAAGTCACCGATACCGTGGAAACCAAATTGCAGGAAATGGCAGAGTTGGATCGCTTGCGCTCATTGTCTCGCCCAGGTTTGTCTATGGTCTTTGTTGACCTCAAAGAGAGCCTTAATTCCAAAGCACTTCCGCAGGAATGGGACTTATTGAGACGCAAAGTGGACGATGTAAAACTGCAGCTGCCTTCCAGCGCGCAGATCAGCGTAGTACAAGACGAGTTCTCTGAAGTCTACGGCATGCTTTTCTCTATCCACAGCACAGATGCTGCGCCAGAAGAGTTGCGTCGCTACGCCGAAGAGCTGCAACGCCAAATCAAAGCCGTCGACGGCATCAAAAAGATCGAGCTACACGGCGTTCAACCTCGCGTTGTACATATCGATATGCCAGACGAGCGCTTGGCTCAATATGGTTTGTCGATCGCACAAGTTTGGAACCAACTGAGCACACAAAACAGCACGTTCGAAGCGGGAAAATTCGATGCGGGTACAGAGCGTATTCGTATTGCGCAAACCAGTGAGTTTCAGTCTCTAGAAGACATTCGCAATTTAATCATCAATGGTGGCACCGGAGAGTTTGGCTCGGGGTTGATTCGTCTTGGTGACATCGCCGACATCACCATGGGTTATCAAACACCAGCATTGGCAGAAAACCGCTACAACGGAGAGCCCGCTGTCACCTTGGCGGTGAGCCCAGTTCAAGGCATTAACGTGGTGTCACTTGGCGATACGATTCAAGACATCATCGCTAACTACCAAGCTACACTGCCGCTGGGTGTCGACATCTCGACCGTTGCTTATCAACCTGAAGAAGTACAAAAGTCTATCGACGACTTTGTTGGCAACCTGCTTGAAAGTGTCGCGATTGTTTTTGTGGTGTTGTTGGTCTTCATGGGTTTTAAGAGTGCGACCATCGTTGGCGCAAGCTTGCTCCTGACGATTTTGCTCACGCTTGTATACATGAACATCGCCAGCATCGATTTGCACCGCGTCTCGCTAGGTACGTTTATTCTCGCACTGGGCATGTTGGTGGATAACGCCATTGTGATCACCGATATGATGATCGCTAAGCTCAACAAAGGTATCGAGCGAACTCGCGCCGCGATTGATTCCGTCAAAGAAACCGCCGTGCCACTTTTAGGTGCAACTGTCATCGCGATTATGGGCGCAAGCCCAGTGTTGTTCTCCAAAACCGACTCCGCCGAGTTTGCGAGCTCTGTGTTCTACATTGTGGCGTCGTCACTGTTGCTTTCATGGATCGTCGCGATGACGTTTACGGTATTAATGGCGTGGATGTTCATCAAGCCAAAAGCTAACAGCGAAGAGACCAAACCGAGCCGTTATAAACAGTTGGTATTCTGGACGGTGGACAACCCGCGTAAAGCATTAGCCGCTTTGGTTCCGTTGATTTTAGTCACCGCCGTGGCAATCCCGTATGTGGCCGTGAACTTTATTCCTCAGTCGGATCGCTCAATTGTGTTTCTCGATTACTGGCTACCCAATGGTGCCAAGATTGAACAAACCTCGGCAGACATGCGCAAAGTTGAAGAATGGTTGGTCGCACAACCAGAAGTGGAAAGTATCTCTAGCTACGTCGGCACCAGTGCACCTCGCTTCTCGGTAACGGTAGAGCCTGAGCCACTCGACCCTGCCTACGGCCAGATTCTGATCAACACCAAAGACTACGAGAGCATCAGTCACTTGGTAACGCGTGGCGATGATTGGCTGAAAGAGGCGTTTCCGGATGCCGAACCTCGCTTCCGAGCGCTGAAGCTAGCAACCAAAGATAAGTTCGCGGTTGAGGTGCGTTTTTCTGGTCCGGATGAAACCGTATTACATCAACTAGCGGCGGAAGCGAAAACGATTTTTGCTTCAAACCCTGATGCAAAATACATTCGCGATGATTGGCGCCAAGAAAGCAAAGTGCTCAAGCCGATTCTAAACCAAGACAAAATGCGTCAAGCAGGCATTAACCGCGCCGATGTCGCTTTCGCGCTAAAACGTGCATCAGACGGCATGCCGCTCGGACAAATGAACCTGAATGATGAGCTGATTCCAATTCAGTTACGTGGCACATCGCGAAACATGGCGTCACTAGAAACGCTACCTGTGCGCTCTCTACTTGGCTTTAACAGCGTTCCGCTTGGTCAAGTGGTGGATGGATTCGAACTGGTCACCGAAGAGAGCATGATTTGGCGACGAGACCGCGTGAAAACCATCACGGTTCAAGCGGGTGTGAGCCGAGACTCCACGCCAGCGAATGTAAGAAATGCCATTAAAGATCAGGTTGAAGCTGTCCAACTTCCGGCGGGTTACAGCATGGAATGGGGAGGCGAATATTACGATGAAGACAAAGCGGTCACCGACATCATGAAGCAGCAACCAAAAGCAATGCTGATCATGGTGATTATTTTAGTCGCGATGTTCAACGGCTTTAAGCAACCAATCATCATCCTCGCAACGCTACCACTGGCAGCATCAGGGGCTGTGTTTGCTCTGCTTGGATTCGATAAACCATTTGGCTTTATGGCGCTGATCGGAGCTATCACACTAACCGGGATGATCATCAAAAATGGCATCGTACTAATGGATCAAATTGAGCTCGAACGCACAAATGGCAAGAGCTTGTCTGACGCGATCAAAGAAGCCACGGTCAACCGTACTATGGCCATTTCTATGGGTGCGTTAACGACCGCGCTCGGCATGATCCCGCTGCTGTCAGATCTGCTGTTTGACCAAATGGCGGCAACCATCATCGGAGGCTTGGCAGCCGCAACCATATTGTCACTGTTTGTCATGCCTGCGCTGTATCGCCTTGCTTACAAAGAAAAAGCACCATCCACACAAACCAACGCTGAGCTAGAGGAGGCGTCATCGTGAAAAAATTCATTCTAACGCCTGTCGTTCTAGCCCTAAGTTTAGCGGGCTGTGCAGTGGGGCCAGACTACCAAGCACCGACCACCAGCATGGCAGAAACCTACTTGAACGCCGAAAATGCAGGGTTGAGTACCGATTCACAACACGTTGAGTTTTGGTGGACTAAGTTTCACGATCCGGTGTTGAATCAAATGGTTCAAGACATGCAGAGCCAAAACATTCCGCTGAAAGTGGCGGCCGAGCGGGTGAAAATGGCCAACAACTATAAAACCATGGTGGAGTCATTCAAGGTACCGACAATTAATCTCGGTGCGGGTTACATGAACTATCAGTTCAGTAAAAATGACTCTTCACTCGGTCCGATATTGAATCCACTCAGTGATTCCGTGTCGGGTCTGCCACCTCAAATTGGTAACGTCACCCTAATGGATAATCAGCACGATGGCGTATTTGCAGGCGCGAGTATCGCTTGGGAAGTTGATCTGTTTGGGCGCATTGACCGCCAAGCAAACGCTGCGCAAATTCGTCTCGAACAAGCTCAGATTTATCAAAGCGGCTTGAACACGGTGATCACGGCGGATTTGATTCACAACTACTTGCAATACCAAGGCGCAAGCGAGCGCCTTGAGTTGGCAAAGTCGAACTTAGAAGATCAACGACGCACACTCGACCTCGTCGGAAAAGTCGTGCGCAGCGGCTACGGTTCTGATCTCGATTTAGCCCAAGCGAAGGCCACACTTGCGGCGATGGAATCGCTCGTTCCGCAGTTAGAAATTGCACAACAAGCGCACAAACATCGTTTAGCAATATTGCTTGGTGAGCCGCTAACGCAAGTCGAAATCCGTCTGTCTAAGCAACATAGTGTACCTGTCATGCAAGACATGGTGCCGGTCGGTTTACCTTCCGATTTGCTTAAACGTCGTACCGATATTCGCTTAGCCGAGCGCGAAATGGCCGCGCTCAATGAAGAGTTAGCAGCAAGCGTTGCTGATCAATATCCGAAGTTCTTTTTGACGGGCGCTCCGGGGTTGTCTGCGTCAAGCTTTGACGATCTTTTCAGGAGCGATTCTTTCGGTTGGATGGGCGCGGCAGGCGTAAGCTGGAACTTGTTCGATGGGGGTCGTGGCGAGGCAATTGAAGCCATCAACCAAGCGCGTTTTGATTCGGCGACATTGTCTTATCAACATACGGTAGAGGCGGCTTTGGCAGAAACCGAATCCACGCTGTTTACTTATGGTCGCAGCCAAGAAAATCAGCGCCGAATCGATGATGCATTGAAAGCCACCAATAACGCCGTCAACAAAGCCAAGTCACTGTACCGAGCAGGCTTGATTGATCACTTATCAGTTTTAGATGCGCAACGTCAGCAACGCATGATGCAAGATCAGCAAGTCGCGGCAAAGTTACAAACCGCACAAGCTACGATTGCGCTCTACAAATCACTTGGTGGTGATTGGACGCTACAACCAGAAGCACAACCCGAAACGAATGCCAAAGGTTAGGTTTCTTACAAGCCTCACACCTTTGCATCATAACGGATGCCGTTAAATCGGTTAAAAAGAGGCCACTTAGATGGCCTCTTAGTTTGTGAGGCAAATATTTCTACCACCTATGCCCTCTCTCGGTTGTATAATGTCGGCTCTGAAATATTTTGTTACGTTACTTCGGTAACCCCTGAGATTACAACATGAACAACAGCAGATGGGTCGGCTTGCTCGGCGGCACGATCGTTTTACTTTGCACATTTCTCCTATTCGGCTCTTCCGTTCATGCTGATTGGTACATGATGCCTGCAGAAGCAGTGAACGGCATCGCATTTACACTGGCTTTCGGGCTAGGGCTGAATAGCATTTTTGCCTACGTCACAGCATTCATTACGCTCGCTGCGTTATTCTACATTGGCTATGTTGTTGGCTACCGCGTTCATCAAAAGCTTAGGTAAAAACCTTAACTTTAAGACCATTTATCTCAACCTACCTAACACTTAAGTTTTAGCTTTTATTCAATAAATTGGCTTTTAACCTACTTTTTATGCGGACATATTGAGATCGGAGCATTTTCCCGAAAACCGTATAGTTTTATGCCATGCTGCCTCATAGAATAGTTTATAAAAACGGCAGTAGGTATCGAGCAACTTTATGAAATGCAGTGTCGCATGCAGACGAGAACAACGCCCGAGAAAGCATATGCGCCCAGCATTTCCCAACCTAAACGGCGCACTTTCTGTGTTTCTCCCGTCCTCCATTCACACTCAGTCCATACAGACTTCTCTCCCTGACTGCCCATTATTTGCTGTTCCTAAGAGACATAACGATGGACAGAACGCAGTTCACCAAAATTTTTACGCGCTACTACATGCGCTCTACAAGTTTGGGGATTATTTTTACCCTATTCGCTTGTGCAATCAGAGGGGTTAATCTTGTTGTATACCTTCCTTACGTGTTATCCGCGAGCACTTGTTTTACTTACCTTTGGGCAAGTCGAACTTTCACGCTCGAGCAAAAACATCAATCTGTCGTCATTGCCCTAATCCTCGGTTACACCCTCACTTTTTACCTGTACTTTTTCTTAGGCGGACATTTTCTTTTTTCGTCGTTGGTGACGATCAACCTACTTTTGACCATGGTTGAGTTCGGTGTTTTTTGGTCGTTCTTTACCTACGCGTTATCAATGACTTTTTGCTTTTACATTGATTTGATAACGACAGGGAATGACCCTTTTAAACTCCACGCTTTAAAAGAATTTTTCATTCAAAGTACGTTTTTATTTTTGTTCAACCTGTTTATTTACAAAGGGCTACGCTCTATCGAGTGTTATTGGCATGGCATTTGGCAAACACAATATGAACAGGTGGAAAAGCTTGAGCGATTGCTCGAAATCGACGAGCTCACTGGGTGCTATTCCCGCTTTAAAGGCAATCAACTGATCGAACAACAGATTCAACGTGCCCAACCGTTTACTCTGTTGTACATCGATCTTGATGGCTTTAAAGCCGTGAATGATAAATTCGGTCACGACGCCGGAGATAAGGTGTTGCAGATCACCGCCCTACGTATTTTGCATCTGTTAGACGACGGCCAGTTCGCGACACGCATCGGAGGCGATGAGTTTATTCTGTGCCTGCCAAACATCGAAGACACCAAGGAGTTAGAACAGTTTCAGTCTTTGCTGCATCACGCATGCAGTGCACCCATTTTTATCCATTTTCAAAACGTTCACATCGGTTTAAGTGTTGGTATGGCTCGCTTTCCTCATGAAGGAAGCTGTAGCGATTCCTTAATTCAACATGCTGACCAAATGATGTACCTCACTAAAAGATCAAGAACATAAAGTTTTGGCTCGGTCCGAGCCGCTGAGAAGCACTCAAAAATATAATAATTTCAGGACGTAGATATATGGTTAGTAAGTTAGAATTTTCGCATGCAGTGGCTGCTATTCGAAAGGAAAGGGGGTTAACTCAAGGCCAATTAGCGGATGAGCTAGCCCGAAGTTACAGCGCTTTTGAAAGCTTAAATCAACCCACACTAAGCCAGTGGGAAAGCGGTAAAGTAACGCCCAGTTTGCTCAAGCGGCTTGCTTTCGCTCACTACATCGGCAAGCAGTATCAATACACCTCCAGCGAATACAAACGGGTCAAAGCTTCACAAAGCAAAAGCATCTATTTGAGCTTTAAAGACATTGTTTACGAATACCGTGTAACCGATGTAAAAAATTGCGCCCTTAGCCAAATCAGTTTGACGGAGTATGAGCAAATTAACGCCGTGCACAAACAACTGATCACGCCCGGCGGAATAGAAGACACGCTCAATCAATTCAATGAATCCCCCAGCAAGGCCCGCCTCTACTACTGTGAAGGCATGTTGGTTGGCCATTTGATTTATCAAGAGCTGAGGTCTGAATTTAGGATTCTCAGCTTTTGGCATTTAGGGCGCTCGATACTGAAGTACTTAGTCACCGACATTCTCCAAGTCATGGGAAATACGATCATCCATTTCCCGGTTCATGAGCCCGTGATTAAACAACTTCTCTTCGACATTTTTATTCGGGACTTCTATCAACATCGGCGAGTTACGTTCTTTAGAGCCCCCGCCACACAAATCTTCGGAAACCCCATGGTGAAATATTGCTTTGATGGGCTGTTAGACCTGGTGCTCTATCGCTTTCATCAAGTAGGAAATGAGTTTATGCAGTCTCGACAGGAGGTTCATTGATGATGAATACCAACACAACCAACAACACCGTCTTATTGTTCACCTTCAACAACATTCAAGGTCGCGGCTTGCAAACCGCTATTGAACAGAACCTAGGAAAACCCGTACTTTTAACCCGAGGCGCTGACGTCAATATCCCTAGCACCCGCGATGAACACTATGTAGCGATAGTCGATAGCTCTCTCCCTGAATTGCCAGAGGTCAAACAAACACTCAGTGAGTTAGAGCACGTAGATGCGACTGTATTAGTCAACGCAGAACCGAATCTGAGGGTCGAGAGCTTACTCACTTGGTCAAACTTGAAAGGTTTGTTCTATTTTGAGGATGATTTCGACAAGGTAATGATGGGGCTAAAAGGCATTTTGAACGGAGAGAATTGGCTCTCTCGCGATATTCTCAATCAACTGATTGGCTACCTATTGAGCCTAAACAATACCGTCGGTGAGCTAGAAACGAAACTCGAAATGGAACTGACCCGTCGTGAGCTGCAAGTGCTCTCCGCACTGTGTCAGGGTGGCTCAAACCTTGATATTGCTGATTCACTCTTTGTCAGTGAGCACACGGTAAAGTCGCACCTCTATAGTATTTTCCGTAAGCTCGAAGTCAAAAACCGCATGCAGGCCATTACGTGGGCAAAACGTAATTTGCTCTAGTGTGAAACAACAAAGGGAGCATGGAAGCCCCCCTTTCAACGTTGAGTTTGTGTTTACTGCATCAAATGGTAAACCCGTAATGATGCCGACATCACGGTCAGATCGTCTCCCAAAAACTCAATCGTCACAGGCTGGTTCGCCAAAAGAGTGAGGCAGGAATCACTGAAACGACCTTGCGTATCACACTCCACATGTACAAAGAAAGCAGGCTTATCCGCAACCAATGTAATTTGGCGTCCCTCAATCGAGACATCAATATTGGCTTTCGCCATCGGCAAAGTTTTCAGCTCATGAGTGCAAAACCATGTATTGCTTATTCTGTCTTCACCGATTTGCGCTTCAACATAGAAGAAGCCTGACGTAAGTTCATCCTTCTCAAACGATTCATCCAATTGCCACAAAATCGTATTGCTGTCTGCTATGACCGTTTGTTCTAAGCTCCAACATTGCTTTTCTTCCCCTTGCCAATCTACCCACTTGAGCTGTGCATTGACGCTTGCGGGCTCTTTGGCATCATTGAGCAAATGCAGGCTCAACTTGCCTGTATGCTCAGAAAACACCAAATACTGCGGCGCAAAAAATCGCTTCGCATGGTAGTGCAACTGCTTCCAACGGCCACTGTACTCCAAGCTTGACCAAGAACTGACGGGCCAGTTGTCATTGAGCTGCCAATACAGCATGCCTCGACAAATTGGAGAAATCGCGCGCCAGTGATCACACGCGGTTTTGATGGCCATCGCTTGTTGCACCTGGCTCAAATACAACATCTGCTCAAAGCCCGATGGAAAACGGAAGTAACGAGTAAACATCTCAGTGATGATGCTGTTTCCACGTGGATTCTTTTGGTGTTGCTCGAACGTTGGTGAAGTGATGTTCCAGTCTCGCTCGGGTACAAACTGCTTCACCTCCGCGAAAGACGGCCAAGATTGGAAGCCAAATTCAGAGCAAAAACGCGGGTTAATGTTTAGATACGCGCTAAATGATTTACCCGAATGCCATACATCCCAAAAGTGCATGTCGCCTTTGCTATCATCGTGCCATGCGTCACCAAAATCCAACTCGCCATTGCAGGGAGAGCTCGGCCAAAAGCGGCGCGAATCATCTTGCTGAGTAATCACTTGTTCAATCATGCGATTGAGGCGGTCATAATTGACGGTGTATTTTACTTTGTTGTGCTTAGATTCGTCATACCAACCGATGGCACCAATCACTTCGTTATCGCCACACCAAAGTGCAATGGAAGGATGCGCTTTAAGGCGCGGAATTTGGAATCGAAGTTCTTCTTCTACGTCTTTTAAAAACTCGTCGTTTGATGGGTACAACGAGCAGGCGAACATCATGTCTTGCCACACCAGCAAACCGAGTTCATCACAAAGATTATAAAAGGTTTCACTCTCGTACTGGCCGCCGCCCCACACGCGAATCATGTTCATGTTGGCATCAACCGCACTTTGCAGTAGGTCTCGATAACGGTGTTCACATTCTCGCCCCGGCATCGCATCGACGGGAATCCAGTTCGCACCTTTGGCATTAATAGGCGTGCCATTGACGATAAATTCCATCGCAGATCCATGTTCATCTGCCTGACTATTTAAGCTCAACTGACGAAGTCCAATCTTGCGCGACAGCGTTTGCTCACCACAACCAACAGAAATGGTGTACAGATGCGCGTCGCCGTAACCTGCTGGCCACCAAAGTTGCGGCTTTTGAACATGGAACTGACAGTGATAGTGACCACTTCCTTCGATTTGAATGAATTGAACTTCGCCATCAAATTCCACGGTAACATGATGGCTTGGGTTGTCGGTTTGCACTTCCACCAGCGCGTCTAAAATCACACTGCCATCGGCTTGCCATTGCTGCTCGGTTGAGACATTTTTTAACCAAATGTCTTTCACTACATCGATTTGGATGGGGTCGTAAATGCCCGATACCATCAAACAAATGCCCCAATCCCATCCAGAATGGCATTGTGTTTTGCGGATCAAATTCATGTGTGGAATTTGGTTGTTGCCCATTGCCGATGGGATAGGAAATGGCAGTTTTTTTGCTCTTGCGATACCTTCTAAATCCACCCGAGCAAACTCAACCCGAATTGTGTTAGTACCTTGTTTTAAATACGGTTTAATATCCACACGTTGCTGGGCAAACATATTGCTGCTAGTTAGTACTCGCTCACCATTGATAAAGAACTGAGCCAAAGTGTCAACGCGAGTCAGCGTCATCCAAATATGAGAAGCGCGCAGCGTGGAATCGCCCACTTCAAACTGTCGTTCAATATGCCAATCACACGCTTCGATCCAGCGGACTTTGGCTTCGTTGTCAGCAAAGTAAGGATTGGGGATGAGCTCTGCTTGCAATAATGCCGAGACATTATCACCGGGTAAATTCATAGGAATATCGATATCTGAACGCTGTGGTGAGGTAAGTTGCCACGTCCCGTTGAGTTCAATTTGAGCCATAGGGTAAGACCTTTAATTTTTATTAGAACAGGTTGGCTCAATGTAATTCTGATGAGTCCCTACAAGAATAAGGGGAATGTCATTTACAAACGAAATGCGGCGCACTTCACGCTAAAATTTCAGTCAAAATCTCTGCAAAAAAATCAGAGGCTTGGCTAAAGTGTTAAAAATTAATCTAAATCTACGGTTATATTCGCTATCTCGACATGTTACCATCAGCGGCTTTTTGAACATCCTCACACTTTTCATCGACTTGATGTGAGGGGAAATGCACGGCTTCCGAGCCCTAAAAAGCGAAGTAATTATGTCAAATATGACGAATGCCGCCCCCCATACTCCTATTCAGGAAGCAGACTATTCTGCCATTCATCCCCCTTCCCTACTGAAACGCCTCGAACTCACCAATCCAGTATTCTGGTTGAGTGGTAGCTTCCTCAGTTTGTTCGTTCTGCTTGCATTGACGAACACCGAATCTCTAACCGCAATGGTTAACGCAGGCTTTGGGTTTGCGACAAAATATTTCGGAGCTTACTGGCAAGTATTGCTTCTTCTCAATTTCCTTATCGGTTTGGCTCTCGCGTTTGGTCGTACAGGGTATGTACGTTTGGGCGGCTTAGCGAAACCAGACATCGACACATTTAAATGGCTGTCGATTGTACTGTGCACCCTACTCGCTGGTGGTGGTGTTTTTTGGGCTGCTGCCGAGCCAATTGCTCACTTTGTTACAGCGCCACCTTTGTATGGTGAAGCTTCACCAAAAACTTCTGCAATCAATGCGTTATCTCAGTCGTTTATGCACTGGGGATTTTTGGCTTGGGCGATTCTCGGTTGCCTTTCTTCCATCGTCTTGATGCACCTGCACTACGACAAAGGCTTGCCACTTAAACCACGCACGTTGCTTTACCCAATCTTTGGCGACAAAGCGATTCATGGCTGGATTGGTAACCTGGCGGATGCGTGCAGCATCATCGCCGTTGCCGCTGGTACTATCGGCCCTATTGGCTTTCTTGGTTTGCAAATCAGCTACGCGCTGAACTCATTATTTGGTTTCCCAGATAACTTCATCACCCAAAGCATGGTGATTGTCGCTGCGATCGTGATGTACACGCTTTCGGCGCTAAGTGGCGTAAGCAAAGGCATCCAACTTGTGAGCCGTTACAACATCATCCTGTCGGTACTGCTGATCGGTTACATCCTGTTCTTTGGCCCAACGAGCTTTATTATTGATGGCTATGTGCAAGGCGTAGGCCGCATGGTGGATAACTTTTTCCCGATGGCGCTTTATCGCGGTGACACTGGCTGGTTAAGCTGGTGGACGGTGTTCTTCTGGGGTTGGTTTATTGGTTACGGGCCAATGATGGCAATCTTCATCGCGCGTATTTCGCGTGGCCGTACAATTCGCCAATTGATTTTGTCCATCAGTATTGCTGCACCGCTGATCACCTGTTTTTGGTTCAGCATCGTGGGCGGTAGCGGTTTAGCATTCGAGCTCGCGAATCCGGGATTGATCTCTTCGGCTTTTGAAGGCTTCAACCTTCCAGCCGTATTGCTTGCAATCACTGGTGAACTGCCATTTCCAATGAGCATTTCGGTGCTGTTCTTGATTTTGACCACCACCTTCATCGTTACGACTGGTGACTCGATGACCTACACCATCAGTGTGGTAATGACAGGTTCTGCCGAGCCAAACGCAGTGATTCGCTCGTTTTGGGGATTGATGATGGGCGTTGTGGCTATCGCGCTGATTTCTATGGGTTCAGGCGGTATCACTGCGCTGCAATCCTTCATTGTGATTACTGCGGTCCCTGTATCTTTCATTTTGCTACCTAGCATTTTGAAAGCGCCGGGCATTGCCAATCAAATGGCGAAGGATCAAGGTTTGGTTTAAGTCTGGTTTAGATACCCAACCCCAGAAATGCAAAGAGCCCTTAATTGGGCTCTTTTTAATTCTGTTGTTTATCCCACGCTGTCTATGCGAATCATCACCGCGTCAGGTCGCCAGTATTCCAACTCGCAATCCATTAGCTCGCCATCTTGCTTGTAGTTCACGCGACAAATTTTCAGTACAGGTTGTCCTTCAGCCAGATTCAATGCTTTCGCCACATGTGCTGGTGCTGACGTTGGAATGACATCGAATCGAGAACGCATTGTCTCGTAGCCATATTTCTCACGATAAATGCCCGTCAGCGACATAGTCAGATTCTCTGCCAAAATACCATCGAACAAACTCGCTTTTAGAACGTTTTCAACAAACAGCACGGCTCGTCCATCAATACAACGCAAACGCTCAATGATGTGGATTGGCGTCATCTGCTCGATATCAAGCGCTTTTGCGTAATCCCCTGCCGCCATTTCACTGCGCACGCTGATCAGTTGGGTGGCTGCAATCCGATGCTGCTCACGAATCATTTGATGAAAGTGAGAACGCGACAACGGGTTGTAGCAGATTCGCTCAGGAGACACGTACCAACCACGGCGTTCTTCTCGATAAATCAGCCCTTCAGTTTCCAACGAGACTAACGCATCTTTAATCGTGATTCGGGTAGTAGAAAACAGCTCACTTAACTCTCTTTCTGAAGGCAGTTTTTGCCCTTGAGAAACCACGCCAGAGTGAATTTGCTGTCTCAAACTGGTTTTAATTTTTCCTAACTGCGTCCCTAACTGGCCCGCACCTGTTGTTTTCATTCTGACCTAGTCCAATAGATATTTTCTCAACAAGATAAGAGGCTTAAGTAACAGAAATATGACAAGTCAGCCTGCTCACTTCTTCATCAAATGAAATACAAACGCCACAGAAGTGAATCATAACTGTCAAATTATCTGCACCAAACCGTCACATTCCACCCATAGGATAAAAAGCGAACTTACTGACCTAGTCCAGAAGGATAGAGACAATGAAAACTTTGCTTAGCCGTTCCACTGCCGTGCCTGCCAAACTGCTTGCAGCCACCGCAATTACAGCAACATTATCGGCGCCTGCTTTTTCAGCAGATGCCAATGTAGAATCCCTAGTAAAAGCCGCTCAAAAAGAAGGCTCGGTTTACAGTGTGGGCATGCCAGACAGTTGGGCAAACTGGAAAGACACGTGGGCTGATTTGCAATCAAACTACGGTTTGAAACATCAAGACACTGACATGAGCTCTGCACAAGAAATCGCGAAATTCGAAGCAGAGAAGAAAAATGCGACCGCAGATATCGGTGACGTCGGTTTTGCATTTGCGCGAGTTGCCGTGAAAAAAGGCGTAACTCAACCTTATAAACCGACCACTTGGAATGACATTCCCGATTGGGCGAAAGATAAAGACGGCCACTGGGCGCTGGCATACACCGGCACTATCTCTTTTATCTCAAACAACAACCTAGTCAAAGACGCACCAAAAACTTGGGGTGACTTACTCAAAGGTGACTACAAAGTGACGGTTGGAGACGTAGGCGTTGCGGCGCAAGCGAACAACGCGGTTCTGGCAGCCGCTTTTGCCAACGGTGGTGACGAATCGAACCTTAAACCAGCAATCAAGTTCTTTGCTGAACTGGCGAAACAAGGTCGCTTGTCATTTACCGATCCGAACATCGCCAACCTAGAAAAAGGCGAAGTTGAAGTGGCGATCATGTGGGACTTCAACGCGCTGAACTACCGCGACAAGATTGACCGCGAGCGCTTTACTGTCACGATTCCACAAGATGGTTCCGTGATTTCTGGTTACACAACCATCATCAACAAATACGCGAAAAATCCAAACGCAGCCAAATTGGCTCGTGAGTACATCTTTAGTGACCAAGGCCAAATCAACCTAGCAGAAGGTTACGCACGTCCAATTCGCACCAGTATTACTCTGCCAAAATCTGTGCAAGACAAGCTGATTGCAAATGACCAGTACAGCAACGTTCACCCAGTGACCGACTTCTCTGCATGGGAAAAATCAGCACGTAAGCTGCCACGTCAATGGCAAGAAAGTGTGTTGATTCACCAACAGTAACCTCCCTCCAAGAAGTATTGAGAACTTATCATGAGCAATAAGGTTATCCTTGTTGTTCTAGATGGACTGAACTATCAGGTAGCCCGCAATTGTATGGGCTACCTAAACGGTCTACTAGAACATGGTCATTCACGACCAGAAATGCGCGCCACGCTTTACCCCGTGCAATGTGAACTCCCTTCAATGTCGCGTCCACTGTATGAGTGCATTTTAACTGGGGTTCGCCCCGTAGAAAGCGGCATTGTGAACAACAATATCGTTCGTCTGTCGAATCATGATTCCATCTTTAGTTTGGCAAAATCGCAAGGCAAAGTGACGGCGGCGGCGGCTTACCACTGGGTGAGTGAACTCTATAACCGCGCCCCGTTTGAGCCGATTCGCGATCGTTTTACGAACGATGAAACAATGAATATTCAGCACGGCTGTTTCTATCATTGGGATCATTATCCTGATGAAGCGCTTTTCATAGACGCGGAACATTTGCGTCGCACTCACCAGCCTGATTTTTTGCTGATCCACCCAATGAACATTGATGACATGGGTCACAAGCACGGGTTGGATTCTCGCCAATACCGCAACTCAGCACGCAGTGCAGACATCATTCTCTCCAATTACATCGAGCAATGGTTGGCCGATGGCTATCAGATCATCGTCACCAGTGACCATGGCATGAACAACGATCTTTCTCACGGCGGTATTCTCCCTGAAGAGCGTGAAGTTCCGATGTTTGTGATTGGCGACAAGTTCACACATCAAGAGTGTCACGTTAAGCAAACCGAGATTTGTGGCACGGTTTGTCAGTTGTTAAACCTTGACCACAATAAACCTTACACGCAAGCGTTGTTAGCACTATGAGCAGTTCTGTTTTATCACCAAGCGCGAGCCGCACGGCGAAACCAACGACAAGCGTTTGGCTCAAGCGCATCAAACCCGCAATCTGGCTGGTTCCCTTTGTGCTTTTTTTCTACCTATTTCAACTCGCGCCCATGATTTGGGTGCTGTTTAACAGCTTTATCTACGATGGAGAGTGCGCTCTCGATAACTACATCGAAGTACTCGATTCTGCGTTCATGCTGCAAGCATTCGGAAACAGTTTATGGCTGTCCGTTTGGTCGAGCATTTTCGGGCTCGCTATCGCGACGCTGTTGGTTTCTTCCTTACGCCGAGTAGACAGTAAGCTAAGAGACGCCGTGATTGCTTTCACCAACATGAGCAGCAACTTTGCAGGCGTACCTCTGTCGTTTGCCTTCATCATCATCTTAGGCACAAACGGCGCGATTACGTTGTTGCTCAAACAATATGGTTTGCTAGGTGATTTTGACTTGTACGGCAAATGGGGCTTGCTGGCGATTTACATCTACTTCCAAATCCCACTGGCGGTTTTACTGCTTTATCCCGCTTTTGATGCGCTGAGCGATGATTGGCAAGCGGCGGCTGCACTGTTGGGTGCAAGAACTTCGCAATATTGGGCGAAAGTGGCTTTGCCTGTGCTTTCTCCTGCCCTGTTTGGCACTTTCATTATTTTGATCGCCAATGCGATCGGCGCGTATGCCAGCGTTTATGCGCTCACTTCTGGTAACTACAACGTCATTACCATTCGTATTGCCAGTTTGGTGTCTGGTGATTTGTTCCTAGAGCCAAATTTAGCGGCCGCCATCTCGGTCATCTTAATGGCGCTGTTGGCGTTTATTACGGTGATTAACCAGTGGCTGATTGCCAAAAGTTACGCAGCTAAGAAAAGCAGGAAGTAAACCATGCAAAACGTAAATTCTCGATTCCATAAAAGCGTCGTTTACACCATCGTCGGAATCATGCTGATCCCGATTCTAGCGACGTTCATTTACTCGATTTCTTCTCGCTGGGGCGCAACGATTCTGCCTGATGGTTTCACTTTTGACTGGTATATTAAACTACTAACGGATCCTCGCTTCTTACAGGCATTTGGTCGCTCGCTCTTTATTGGCCTTTCAGCACTAGCGCTGAGTGTTGTTCTCGTACTGCCTGCGATTTTCGTGGTGTTTTACTACTTTCCGAAACTCGACAAGCTGATGAATGTCCTGATTTTGCTGCCATTTGCAGTACCACCGGTGGTTTCGTCTGTGGGCCTTCTTCAACTCTATGCCGACAGCGAAATTTCCCTCATCGGTACCCCCTGGATTTTAGTGTGTACTTACTTCACCATCGCATTACCATTTATGTACCGCGCCATTTCCAACAGCTTTGAAGCCATCAATTTACATGATTTGATGGACGCCGCGCACTTGCTTGGCGCAAGTACGACCAAAGCTTTTTTGTTGATCATTTTGCCCAATTTAAAGAAAGGGTTAATGGCATCGTTGTTCCTCTCCTTCTCATTCTTACTAGGAGAGTTCGTGTTCGCCAATATTTTGGTCGGCACTCGCTACGAAACCCTACAAATCTACTTGTACAACATGCGTCAAACCAGCGGCCACTTCACATCTGCGCTCGTGATGACCTATTTCCTGTTTATTTTCTTACTGACTTGGTTGGCAAGTCGTTTCAGCCGAGGAGTCAAATAATGAGTTACGTAACCGCAAAAAACCTCACCAAACGTTTTGGTGAAAATACGGTATTTGAAGACATTCAATTCGCTATCGAACAAGGCGAGTTCATCACGCTTTTAGGGCCTAGCGGCTGTGGTAAATCCACCCTACTTCGCAGTCTTGCGGGTTTAAATCCGGTTGATGGTGGCGAAATCTGGGTAAATGGCGAAGAGATCACCCACCAAGTGCCACAAGAAAGAGGCATCGGTATGGTTTTTCAGTCTTACGCGCTGTTTCCAAACATGACGGTTGAGGGCAACATCGCCTTTGGCTTGAAAATGAAGAAACTCGCCTCTGATGAAATTCAACGCGAAGTGACAAAAGTGATAGAGTTAGTTGACTTAAAAGGCAAAGAAAAACACTACCCACACCAACTTTCTGGAGGCCAACGTCAGCGTGTGGCGTTAGCCCGAGCGCTCGTGGTTAAACCTCGTATTCTTTTACTTGATGAGCCGCTTTCGGCACTGGATGCAAAGATCCGTAAGCATCTTCGCCAACAGATCCGCGATATACAAAAAGAGATGAACCTAACTACCATCTTTGTGACTCATGACCAAGAAGAAGCGATGATCATGTCTGATCGAATCTTTTTGATGAACAAAGGGGAAATTATTCAAGCCGGCACACCAGAAGCGATCTACACTCACCCTGCCAATGAATTTGTGGCTGAGTTTATGGGGCATTACAACTTGATCGATGCTAACAAAGCCAAACAACTCTTTAATATCGATACCGAATGGAAGGTGGCAATTCGTCCAGAGTCCATCTACGTGAAAGAGCATGGTCGCCAATACGGAAACCATATTTCTGCACCGCAGATGGGAACCATCAAAAACCACCAACTGCTTGGCAATGTAATTCGCTACCAAGTATGCGTCGAAGAGTGCGATCTTACGGTCGATTTGCTCAACCGTTCATCCGAACGCTTGCTAGCTAACGGCAGTCAACTAGAGCTATTGTTTAACCTTAACGAAATTCAACCAGTGAGAGCCTAACATGTCCAAACCTTTGTACGTCTTTGATATGGATGAAACTCTAATCAACGCCGACTGTGCGATGATTTGGAACGCGTTTTTGGTTGAAAAAGGCATAGCAACGCAATCAAACTTCATAGAGGAAGATCAGCGTTTAATGGCCTTGTACGCAGAAGGCAAAATGGACATGGAGGACTACCTAGAATTCTGTATGGCGCCATTGGCTGACATGCCCGTTGCACACGTCCATACGTTGGTAGAAGAGTGTGTAGAGCACCACATCCTGCCTAAGCAGTTTGAGCAATCCAAAACGTTGATAGCACAGTTGGATCGCGATGACATCGATATGGTTATCATCTCTGCGAGCGTGACATTCTTAGTCGAAGCGGTCGGCCATCGATTAGGAATTCCCGTCGCATTAGGAATTGATTTGGTTGAGAAGCACGGCAGCTACAGCGCTGAAATTGCAGGCGTTCCGAGTTATCGAGAAGGCAAAGTTATACGCTTGAAAGCATGGTTAGATGCTCAGCCAGAATCTTATTCTGAAGTCCATTTTTACACCGACTCCATCAATGATTTACCTTTATGCGAATACGCAGATTACGCATATTTGGTGAATCCTTGCCCTCAATTAAAAGCACGCGCAGATAACGCCAATTGGACGGTTTTGTCTTGGGATTAGCCGTCAACATATCAAGCGAATCTTAACAAAGTAAAAGAGCGAAATAGGCTGCTCTTTTACTTTGTTGGCTTTAATTTCCATCGCACCTAAGAGCATAACCTACCACTCAAACACGCTGCTGCTCTCGCGCAAAAACAAAACACATCATTAACAAACGCAAGGACTTTATGTCACCTTAATCTGAGATATGAAAGATTGAGAACATACTGAGAGCGAATTTATATAACAAAAACAAATAAGCAAAACTCAATTTATGAGTCAATTGGTTATCAAAAACTGAGTTTATGCACACTGCGCGTACAGTCGAACAACATATTCACAATCCAGACTAACGATAATGAAATCATTGATTGAAGAATTAACATTTTAACAATGATTACAACAATGTTAACTTTAGCCCCGTTGGTCGCGCTGGTGGTAAGCCTTTCACCAAGCCTATTGTCAGTTTTATATGGACGTTCGACCACCTCCAAAATGAATAGACACCCAATTTGGTGCCCTTTTTACGCCCGCAGAGGAAATTCTTTGCGGGCTTTTTTCTTTAAGTTGAAAGTCAGAGCGCACAGGATCAGTTTTGTTTCGTCAATCTCTCTACCTTGGAGGTAGTATACGAATCAACAAGCGGAGACAATTCTAGTAACTCTAACACCTTTTTCTCAAAGGTTTCATCAGCACTTCTCACCCAATCTAAAAACTTCTTTTGAGCAAACATAGGCTCGATTTCGTATAAAAACTCGATACTAAAGTAAAACTCGTTTTTGATATGCAAATTGCAAACTCTTCGATAGTCCTTCTTATACTCCAAGTTACCTTCTACGTATTTTGAGTAAGTTTTCTCTCCAACATCAATAGCTTGGCATTTAATTGGGGGGTAGCCGCGAAGAAACTCCCCTACGAGAAACTCTTCTTTCGCTCTCTTTTTTTCTTCGTTTATCGGCTCTAATCCCCAGCGATGATTTGCGTAATCGATAGCATCATTCATCATCTCTGTATGATCTCCTTTCTTAGATCCTTCAGGAGACTCTAGAGCATGATAAAACTCCACATACTCTTTTTCTATCAATGAAGACAACTGATTGACAGAGCGAATACTCTCATTGGCAGACTTGATCCTTAGCCTAATATATAAACCACCTTGTTTATTTATAGGTAGTAGAGGGTTTAATATTTTTTTTTGAAATGAGAAATAAATAGAAGCCAATTTTATTAACTTTTCATGCCGTTCTACTTTTGAGTCAATATCGAATTTTTTTAACTCCACAAGATCTTGGTATACATGCCCTTCATATATATTATTCGGACACTCAAATGACAATACTAAGTCATCTATCTGGAATACATTATGTAGCAAGTTTGAAAAATCTGGTTTTCCTCGAAAGCCATCTTTACAAATTTTAATAAGGCCCATATTTCTAACTCTTGTTCTTTAAATATGCATCAATATCTTTTAAACGTTTACTAGCCATATTAGTACCAGACACTCTGCTAACAAATTAGTAATCTTCATGCCGACTTGTTAAAAATAATGAAAATTTATATATAATATTCCATGAAATATATAATAAAAACGGATAACGAGAATAATACCCCACTCAAGGTGCATTCAAACTTAACAACCAGAATTATAGAAGTAACATAGCAATATATGTCACTAAAACTAACTACATGTTATGTCTTTCGCTTGTGGCAAGTTTATAGCCAGTGGGACATTCAAGCTCATCTAAAATGAATGTATCTCCTCTTAGTTTGAAGCCCTTTTTCACCCGTGAAGTTATTTTTACATTGAAGTGCATTACTCTGCATTAGTGTCTTCGCCCAACCTCTTTATCCTAGCGGTCGTACAGGAATCGATAAGTGGCGACAAATCTAGTAACTCTAGTACTTTTTTTTCAAAAGTTTCATCGGCACTTCTCACCCAATCTAAAAACTTCTGCTTGGCGAACATCGATTCGTACTTATACCAGAATTCTATGCTCAGATAGAATTCATTTTTTATAGGTAAATTGTACACCCTTCGTAATTCATTCTTATACTTCAGGTTGCCTTCTGAGTATTTTGAGTATTTATTTTTTCCAACTTTAACGGGCTCACACTTTATTGGTGGATAACCTCTTAAAAAACCTCTAATTAAATATTCTTCCTTTTCCCTTTTTCGGTCTTCACCTTCTGGGTTCTCCCCCCATTGTTTGTTCGCACGTTCAGTCACATCTTTCATCAAGCCTGTATGATACCCCCGCATAGAGCCTTCGTTTTGCTCAGATGCATGGTAAAACTCATAATATTCCCTTTCTAAAAATGAAGATAATTGATTAATATTATTAATACCTTCACCAGCAGATTTTACCTTTAACCTAATATATAAACCACCTTGTTTATTAACAGGAAACAAGGGGTTTAACATTACTTTGTGAAACAAGAAGCATACCGTAGCTAACTTTATAAACCTTTCATGCCTCTCTATTTTTGATTCAACATCGAACTGTTCTAAATTAACAAGATCCTGGTGTACATGTCCTTCATAAATGTTATTCGGACACTCAAATGACAGTACTAAGTCATCTATCTTAAATGCATTATGTAATAAGTTAGAGAAATCCGGCTTTCCTCTAAAACCATCTTTACACATTTCAATAAAGTTCATATTTCTATCTCTTGTTCTTTAAATATGTATCAATATCTTTTAAACGTTTACTAGCCATGTTAGTACCAGACATCATCAGTTGTCTTCGATAGGATTCAACACCAAAATAGGGTAATGTATGTGGGCTCTCTGTGACCTCTCCATTCATCACCAATCCTAAAAACTTACAGCAACGGACGAGACTACTTGTCGACAATGGAGTTTGCCTCGCAGCAATGTTGGGGACAATATCAAAAGGGTTAGTCCTGGTTTTCGTGTAATTAATCTTCAAGCCAAGCTGCTGTGCATTTTTCCCTATCTTCGTTGTGTTTGCGCCCCCTGCGTGCACCACGACTTGTTGATTCAATAATCTTAAGCTCGGATTCTTTTTTCTAACATACTCAAGCGCAGAGTTAAAAATAATGGCACCTTGGCTATGTACTGTCCATTTGACTTGTTTACCCTGCTTCGCACATTGTTTCATTACCGCTGCAAGGTGTTGAGCATTGTGCGAAGTGAAACGAGTTTTGTCATAAACACATTCAATCAGATCTAGCTTCGCATTATCAGAAGGGTTGTGAAACAACGTATACTCTGTAGGCTTATCTTCTGTATATGCCACCTGCGTATGAACTCCCATTAATGTCGCTGCTTTCTCATAATCATTCAGCATTCCATTTACCGAGGCGTGAAGCGTGTTAACTTGATGTGTAGAGCGTGCCTGAGCATGATCCCACTCAGCCAAAAGTAACTCCGCTTCCTCGTTACTCTGTGTTCCATCGTATTCACTTCTTCTACCTTCTATTTTTTTCACATGGTACATCTGGGTTCTTTGTTCTGGATGTCTTCCGATCTCCTTGCCATGCAATCTTTCATCAAATGCAATATCATGAATTACAACGTTTCCATCTATAAGTATGCAAGTTAACAGGTAATGGTAATTTTTGAAGGGATATCTGGTGCGAAATATTCGAAGCAATGGATTACGTTTATGTCTAACTACCGACGGTGCGCTTGGATTCGATGAAAGAAAATACATTTCTTTGATAACTTGTTTCTGATCATACTCATTTAGAGACGCAAGCATGATGAGAGATTGTCTTGATAGATACAGCTTTTTATTGCTAAAGAGTGCAGCCGAAATTCTCACTCGCCCATGTAAGAATTGTTCGATTTCATTAACCGATTTATTATTTAGCCCAATGTAATCAAAAGCCTCTTTCCTTTCAATAAACTCCCAAGTCATTACGAATCCCTATTCAAATAAAAGAGGGACATATACTAAGGTATGATGAAGGATAAAAAGGAGACTAGATCTTTTCGAAATTTCAAATATATAGCATCGCCTCCAATTTAATGAAAACAACAATTTTAAAAATTACACTCATCCCTATACTTGATGATAATTCACTAGATATATACATCTATTGATATAAAGGTTAAGTGCCTTAAATCTCGTTTGAAACAAGAGACACTTAACCATTGAACTAGAAATTATTGAGATACTTATCCATAGATACTAATTATACAGTACACCTGTAACAAAAAGGCCAGCCTGAAAGGCTGGCAAGTAGAGCAACAAGGTCAACGCCTACTGCTAACTAGCGTCGAACTCGTATTGGATACATCATTTTTATTGATTGTTCACAATCGGAGGTTATGACTTGCTCGCTTCGTCTTTGCGGCATTTCACCTTTACCAGCTGTGCCTGCTCATCTTTGATGTTTTTCACGATTCGAGCATCACGCGCATCAATTGCGTCTATGTTCATTTGCTGAATATCTGCTACAGCTTCATGCTTCATTTCAGAAAAGTCCTGACGTAAATCTGAGCTCCACTCTTCTCTGTCTAAAGTGTTAGCAGCAGCGATTGGCGATGAAGTTACAACAATAAGACCTAGAGTAGATAGAATTACGCTTTTCATAATAAGCTCCTTGAGGATTAGCAGTTCATTTTGGTTACAATTTATATATTGCACATACGATGCCAACTTTTTAACCCTTTAAATTCAATAGCTTAATTAAACGTTCGTTTTTATATTTATATCAGCATGGTAAATTTCGCACCCCAAGTGTTAAATTAACCAAGCAAATCCAACAGCCAATTTCATTCAGTTAATCTATAGTATAGAGCGCCATTTCTCCTCACAGTTATCGGCTCAAAACGTGCGCCTCAAACATTCATCTAAAGTCATTCAGGCCTAAATCCTCGGCATAAAAAAAGCAGCCCGAAGGCTGCTTTTTTTATTAAGACAAGAGATGCTAGTTCGATGTATTCGCAGAAACATCTGAAGATACTGACGCTTTTCTAAAACGACCAATGACACGCTGGAAGAAGCGCTTAATCGCTCGAAAGATGTTTTTAATATCTTCAAGCATTAGATACAGACAAGGCACTAACACCAACGTCAGGACTGTGGCATACAGCACAGCAAAGCCCAAAGCGACGGCCATTGGTATTACGAAACGTGCTTGCAGACTGGTTTCGAACATAATAGGCAATACACCAGCAAAGGTCGTGATGGATGTCAGCGTAATCGCTCGAAAACGCGCACAACCAGCCTCAACCACCGCCTGCTTGATGGTCATCCCTTTCTCTCGGACTTGGTTCACATAATCTGTCATCACCAACGAGTCGTTGATCACCACACCTGCGGCTGCGATCAAACCGAATGTCGACATCATGCTAATGTCTAGCCCCAACCAGAAATGTCCCCAAATCGCCCCTGTTAAACTAAACGGGATAACAGACATCACGATAAGAGGCTGGGTATAGCTCTTCAATGGTACGGCAAGCAAGATATAAACAATGATCATCCCTGCCACAAAGAACATGATTTGTTCGTTGCGTTGCGCGGCTTGCTCTTCGATGTCACCACCCAGCTCTGTTTTAACACTTGGGTGCAGCTTCTTCATATCAGGCAAAATACTATCGTCGATGATTTTCACAATTTCTTGTGGCTCAACGAGTTCTTCATCAATAGAGCCGTACACATAAACGGTTTGATAACCACCTTCACGACGAATTGTGCTAACCCCAGGCTGCTCACTGATATTCACTACATCGCCCAACATTACTTTCTTGCCTGCTGGCGTAGTAATGACAGCGTAACGTAATGAAGAAAACGCTTCACGAGTCAGTTGAGGATAGCGAACCATGACTTTGATCTCTTCACCGTCGCGAATCAAACGCTGTGCTTCTCCACCGTAAAAACTGCCGCCGACTTGTTGCGCAATCATGGTCAAGTCAAGACCGAGATCGTACGCAACAGGCGCAAGAGAAAGAAGCACTTCTTTGCTGCCTGAATCAATGGATGACGAGATATCGTACAACCCTTCTTCTTGCTGCAAACGTTCAATCAAGTAACGTCCTGCTTGATTAAGTTCATTGATGTTGGAGCCAAACAGTAAGTAGCCAAACTCATCACGATCGCCACCACCTGCACTTTGTTCGCGGATCTTGATACTCTTCATCCCCGGAATAACAGGCATCGCCTCACGCCAGCGTCGAGCAAGTTCAAAGGTATTGAACGGACGAATTTCCTCATCGACAAGCGGCACTAACACTCGTCCTTCGGTGCGGCTTCGATTGTAGGAAAGCACATCGCGAATCATTCCTTGCCCATGTTCAGCAATAGTTTGAGACTCGACCTCTTGCATGACACGCTCGATGGTTTTCAACGCTTCAATAGTTTGCTCACTGGAAACCGTGTCATTCATTTCGATAGTAATCGCAGGGTAATCCGTCGGTACTTTCGGGTTAGGGATAACACGCACATAGTTGGATTTAACCAATGCAGCGCTGATCAGCAATAAACCACAGAACACAGCAAATACAGTCCAACGCCAATGAGTACAGGCTTTCACGAAGTTACGATAAGTGCCGTTTACAAAGCCGAAGAAACGTTGGTTGAAACGATCTCGCCATCCACCAGGTTTGACTGGTTTAAAATGGGTATGCGCCAAGTGCGCTGGTAGGATCAACTTTGATTCAATCAAACTGAAGATCAAACACAGAATCACGACACCAGCAATGCCGTAAAAGAAAGCGCTATCAATACCACTCGAAAGCAAGAATGGTGCGAATACAGCAATCGTTGTCAGAACACCAAATGTCGCAGGCGTAGCAACACGTTTGACACCGCGTACCACGTTCTCGACACCGCCGCCCTTTTCTTCGATTTCACTGTACGCACTTTCTCCCATGACGATGGCGTCATCTACCACAATTCCGAGCACCATGATGAAAGCGAACAGCGAGACGATGTTCACTGTAATACCCAAAGCTGGCATCATCATCACCGCACCCAGGAAACACACTGGTAAGCCGATCATTACCCACATCGCCAAACGGAAACGTAGGAAAATCGTCAACATGATCGCAACAAGCACCGCGCCTTGCAGCAAGTTTTTCAGCATCATGTCGAGACGACCATTTAGGTAGTACGTCATGTCGACCAGAATTTTTAGCTGAACATCACTCGGCAAGGTTTTGTTTTTGGCTTCGATGTAGTTACGAACTGACTGAGCAACCGGAATGATGTTTTGATCGCGCGTCGCTTCGACTGACATGTAGATAGCATTTTGACCTGAATACTCGAAGTAGCGCTCTTCTTCGGTAAAGCCATCTTTGATGGTGGCAATGTCTTGCAACAATACCTTGGCACCATTGGCACCTAGCTTCACGGGAATATTTCTAAACTCATCTCCACGGTAATATTGGTTCTCAATTCGAACCGCAATCATCCCAGAGTTTGTTTTGACTTCGCCCGCTGAGAAGTTTGCCGAGTAACGACGAATGGCATTGCTTACGTCATTCAACGTTAGGTCATACTTACGCAGCACGAGGGGATCGACTTCAATCGCAATCTCTTCCTCTGGCGCACTTAAATACACCAACATGACGTTATTAAGCTGCAAAAGCTCATCTTCAATCTGCTTCGCAATCGGCTTAAGCTCTTCAAGAGGTCTGTCCCCCACCAGCCCCATTTCTATCACGTCTTGTCGCCATTCAACCTGATAGACATTGATGGGCTCCATGCCAAGAGGCAGGTTAGAAATAGTATCGATGCGCTGATTCACATCATCAAGCACTCGCTTGATATCCGCGTTGACATCAACTTCGATAGAAATATAAGCACTGCCACGAGAAGCTCGTGACACCACTTTTTTAATGCCAGTAACGTCTTTGATCGACTCTTCCACTTTGACCAAAATACTCTCTTCAATTTCTTGAGGAGACGCACCTGGATAAGTCGCGCGAACGTCGATGTAGTTCACTTCGATATTCGGGAACATCTGACGCTGGATAAACATGTAACTCACGATACCCATGATGATGATAAACACCATCAACAGGTTGGCAGCCACAGGGTTATTGGCAAAATAGGCAATGATGCCCTTTTGATTCGTATCTTCCATGACAAACTCCTACTTACTGTACGACGGTTTCGGAGTCGTCATTCTTTTTTGCAATTTGAACCGCCATGCCTTTTTGCGGGTATTCAGGAAGAGTCAGGACCAATTGGTCACTTTGTTCCAAACCTTCACCTACCAACATGAATTCTCCCTCCGCTCTTAACACTGTGACAGTGCGAGGCTGAAGTTGATTTTCATTGTTGACGACCCAAACCGTGCGGTTTTTCACTAATTCTTGTGGAAGACGATAGATGTGCTTGAGCTCTTTGCCCGTAAAGCTGACTTCGACGTAAGAACCAAATTTGATTGGCGGTTGCTGGTTATCGATGCCATAAGGATCTTCAACCTGAATCACCATATTGATCATGCGCGTGGCGCTATCAATCATTCCTAAATCGCGAACGACTTTACCTTCACGTGTGGTCGAGAGAATGCCTTGCTGAGTTACGGTTGCTGTCAGCTCTTTGATTGACTCCGGCAAAAACGCACTATCAAAACCAGCAATTGGAACATGCACTTCCGCCACTTCGATGTTATTCAAAGTTGCGACACGAGATCCCGACGTCACAAACTGACCCACACCGACATCACGCTCGACCACTAAAGCATCGTATGGCGCAACCACTCGGCAGTTTTCCAAGTCGCGATTTGCACGTTTGAGAGCGGCTTGAGCAGACTTCACTTGCGCTTGCGCGCTAAGCACCTGAGGTTTACGCAAGTACAGATCGGTAACTTGCTTGTCGCTAAGTTTCTTCGCTTGGCGTTTCGCCACTTCCGCTTTTGCTTGTTCTTCAATTAACGATGCACGAGCGCTAGCCAGACCCGCTTCAGCTTGAAGTACGGCCGCTTCATAATTATCGCTTTCTATCGTGAATAGCACTTCCCCACGCTTCACGATGCCACCGGTTACAAAATTAGGGTGCCAACTGATCACTTCACCGCTGACTTGAGCAGAAAGGTGTGTTTTTTCGAATGGAACCAATTCGCCATGGCTGGTAATCACGACTTTATGGTCAGTAGGAAAAAGAGAAGAGGCTCGAACTGTGGGTTCGGTTATGGTTTCTTTTGTTGACTCTTTCTCCGGTGCTGTCGCTGCAATCGCGGCATATCCAGCGTAAGATCCGCCGACGACAACGAAGGGTAAAAGCCAACGTACTATGGGTTTTGCTAACATCAAAAATCCTTTTTTATTGTTGTATTCAGCCGAATGCTCTTGTTGGTTTTTCAACCTAAATGCGACATCAAAAAGCATAATGCTCAATGAGTTAGCAAGTACTCCCTGTGAGCAATCGGTGAGTTCATTGCATCTGAAATAGACGAAGATATTTGTACTTCTGTAGCGACTAACAACATGGTGTGTGGCCGTTACATCATTCAACTAACTTGAAACGAAATCATGCAGTTCAAGGCTAGGAACCCGTGTTCGTTGCCTACTTGCTTAGGCCAATTTCAAGTACAGTAAGAGAGCTGCGTTTTATGTGGTGACTAGCCACAAATAACCGTCTATTCAAAGTTAATGAAATTAACAAAAAATTAACCAGTTCCGCAAGTTATGCTGACTTACTTCTTTTGTCTCTAGGCAAACGCTGTGCCAAACATTTACCTCAATAAATTCATATGGTTATATATTTCAATTGATTTATTACAGAGCGCTATTGGTTATTATCGCCAGATATTAGTGATAATGACCAATACAACAAGAAACATAAGTAAAATAAATGATTTTGTGCGCCATAAAAATAAACTGAAATTAGGAGAAAAACGCGCCCAATACCGCTTTCTTCCCGCAGTATGATCTCACTTCATGGATTTACTTGACTAAACACTCGTTCTTTAGCCGCGATAACTGCACGTTGAAAGCACTTATGTCTATACTTCAATACAGTAAAGTTTTGTAAGACAAGGAAATGTGCATTGTTACATACGCTCTCCAAATTCATTTTCGCATCCATGTTCTCAGTGCTTTCAGCATGCTCATCAATCGAATCAAATCAGCCAAGTGAGAAATCCACAACTTTTCATTTCGGCTATCAACAAGATTCGGTTCTGGCTCATTACTTTGAAGCTTATGGCGAAGATCCTAAAACCATCACTGGCTTTTACCCGCTCAACCAAGGACACGATGCCCTTCTTGCTCGTACTTCTCTCATCGAGTCCGCACAAAAAAGCTTGGATCTTCAGTACTATATTTATCGCGGTGACGAAACCAGCCAGCTGATCACTTGGCGTTTGTACGAAGCAGCCAAACGAGGCGTCAGAATCAGACTGCTGCTTGATGACATGCAAAAACGCAACGACAACGTCATGGCGGCTCTAAATGCGCACCCCAATATTGAAATACGCCTGTTCAATCCTCATCAATACCGCTCTGCACGAATCTTTGCGTTAACCAGTGACTTCGAACGTCTGAACCGCCGAATGCACAATAAATCGCTGATTGCTGACAGTGTCTCTGCGATTGTCGGAGGACGAAATATTGGTAACGAGTATTTCTCTTTTGAATCAGAAGTAGAGTTCGGCGACTTCGATTTACTGCTCTACGGGGAAGCCGTGCAGCAAACGGCGGATCAGTTTGATCTTTATTGGAACAGCGTACACGCCGTGCCGATGGAGTGGATATCGCCAGAATCTCAAAGCGTCTCCGATGCCGCGATTCAAAAACAAGTCACCAAACTGAACTTGCAAGAAAAATTCTCTTCTGGCCGATACGATTTTACCGCCTTGGATATGTATCAAGATCTCAAACAAGGCAAACTGAATTTGTACTGGGGTGATGGACAAGTTTGGTTCGATTTGCCAGATAAAGTTACGACACACGATAGTCAGTTAGTCGGAAACTTAACCGAGCTATTAAAAAGTGTTGAGCACTCTTTCGTGCTGATCTCGCCTTATTTCATCCCAACAGAAGCTGGCACCAAAGCTCTGACGAATGCAGCTAAGCGAGGTGTCGACATCACCATCGTAACCAACAGCCTTGCGTCGAATGACGTCTTTGCCGTTCATGGCTGGTACGCCAAATATCGTGAAGATTTGCTCGAATCCGGCATCAAACTTTGGGAAGTGAAATCCAGCGCGAAGCTCAAGAGTAAATGGAGCTTAACGGGCAGTAGCCGTGCGAGCTTGCACGCAAAGGCAATGACGATTGATGACAAAACATTGTTCGTCGGCTCCATGAACTGGGACCCTCGATCTGCGGCTTTGAATACCGAAATGGCCGTTGTGATTGAACAACCGGAATACGTGCAAACGTTCTTGGCAAAATTACCCAGCCAACTGAAAGAAAACGCTTATCGACTCACTCTACGTGACGGAGACATTGTTTGGACAAACACCAAAACTGGTGAGGAATATGATTCGGAACCCGAAGCAGGCGTTTTTCGCCGATTAGGCGCTTGGTTCTCCGGCATTTTGCCAATAGAAGATCAACTTTAACTTGGTCACATTCTCCGCATTTCGTTAGCGCCGCAAAAATAGAGTTGTGTAGGCTAGCTTCAAGGACAACAAAAACGCTATTCAAATTTGAATGGCGTTTTTTATAACGAAAAGGAAATTCAATGTCAGTTTCATGGGATCCGTACTATCAAAAAGTCGCTCAACAACCACACAGGGTCAATGTAGAAAAAGCCCTACAATTTCACACATTAGCAGAGAAAATTGCCGTTGACGCTGGCTGCGGTACAGGGAGAGACTCCAATTTTCTTCTCGCACAAGGCTTTCGTGTTCACGCATTCGACAACAACTCAGATGCAATAAAAGCCTGTGAGACGCGTTTTTCTAAACAGTCGAACTTCTCCATCTCGCAAGCGTGTTTCAGCGATTTTGATTACCCTAAGTGCACCCTATTTATTGCTAGCGCCAGCCTGTTCTTTTGCCCAAAAGCGCACTTTGAAAACGTTTGGAATCAAATCGATTCTTCTTTGCCATCAGGTGGTGTTTTCTGCGGAGACTTTTTAGGCGTGAACGACTCTTGGGTCAATTCAAACTCGCATGCTAATCTAACCTCACTCACTCGCCAGCAAGTCGAGCAATGTTTTGAAGGCTATGACATCGTCTCCATGCATGAAAGAGATGAAGATGGCACCACCATAGTCGGGACGCCTAAACATTGGCATGTATTCAGCGTCACGGCAGTGAAACGCTAATCTGAACGCAGGAATAAAAACAAAAAACAGCACCAAACTCGGTGCTGTTTTTTAGTCACTCAACGCTGATTATTCAAATGGATACACCACTTTAAAGCGCTCTAGAACCAGCAAACGTTGCTCATGCCAATCGATGTTCAACTCATCGCACTCGGCTTTAAAAAATGCAGCATGTGCGTCACGCCACCAGTTCAAGGTTCTATCACCTTCGCCTTCTGCGTAGGCAAACTCTGCGGTGACTTCATCATATCGACAAGTGCTCACGTCCGTCATTTGAATCACACAAACAGGCTCACCGTCCCAATTGGTGACGACTTGCAAATGCCCGACCTCTGGCATCGGCTCCCCGTGCTCGCTGTACCACAGTTCCATACTGCACGATGCCGTTTTCTGCCCAATACGAACGAGTTCGGCGCACACATTCGCGTTGTATTCATCGGCACAATAGTAGTCAGCACTGACTGATGGAATAGCACTTTTCTGCTCTGGGGAGAGCGCATCAAGATACCGATTTAAGTAGTTTTTTGCTTTTGCGTCCATGCACTTATCACACTTGAGAAAGAATTAAGGACGAGCATAACCAGTTGTAACACAAAGAACAACTGACCAAAGAATTTACCGTTCACAAACCCGTCTTTCTGCTTCCACTTTTGTCTTGAGCCATAAAAGTTGCGCAAAAGCGTGACAAGCATTTCTTTTGTAATAACTTTGCTAAACGTTTGTTCGATTTGCTATGGTTGCAGGGTCTATCTGTACTCTTCACGCAAAAGGACGTTTTATGCGCTTATTTATTGCCCTCTTCTTCTCCCTGATTCTTTCTCTCCCGACTCTGGCATCCGAAGAAAAATATTCTGAATCAGATCTATTAGATAGACCGTTAATGGAACGCTATATTTTAGATGAACTTAAATCCTTACGTCAGGATTACCAAAGCCTTGAAAAGCGAATGATCACCGAGATCACCGATCGTGAATTAACGGTGGCGGATAAATCGCTGAACTACGCAAATGTGACGGTAACGTACTTCTTCTACATCATCGCGGGCGTGGCATCATTGATCGCCTTTGTAGGTTGGCAGTCGCTGCGCGAGTTTAAACACAACACAAAAGAAATGGCGGACAAGCGATTGGAAAAAATCGCTCAAGAATATGAAAAGAAATTTGTTGCGCTGGAGCGAGATTTAAAACGCAAAACTCGCATCATCAGTGAAAACAACAAAGAGATTGAAAAGATCAACGAAATCCACAACTTGTGGTTACGTGCTCAAAGTTCGCAAACGCCGGAACAGCGTATTGAGATTTATGACGAAATCTTGGTAATTCGACCTGGTGACCTTGAAGCATTGACTTACAAAGCCGATGCGGCCATGGAAATCAACGAATACCATTGGGCGCTAAGCATATGTAACCGAGTGCTAGAGGTAGATTACACCAATGGCCCTGCGCTTTACCAACGCGCTTGTGCGTACTCTCGATTAGGGATTGAGGAACAAGCGATTGAAGATCTGGAACGCGCCATTGACTACAGCCCTTCAATTCGCGATTTGTTGGCAGAAGAACGCGATCTTGAATTGCTGCACGGTAACGAGCGATTCGAGAAGCTGTTGCAGCTGAGCAATAACAACGAATAACGGAACCTACAACATGAGCAGCCACTTTAATCTTGAAGATGCCAGCCAAGTGTTGGTTGGCGCTTTTGCCCTTGCTGTGCCTATCTCTTTTTCGGAAGAAGCATGGCGATTGGGTGAAAGCTTACCCATGATAAACCTGCTCATGTTGTTAAGCCTTTCTGTGATTTTTCTCAGCTTTTTCGCTTATCAAAGCGTATTTCAAAGCCACATTAGAAAACGCATTCCCATCTTTGTATTTCGCGTTGTGATCGCCTATTCCATCGCCGCTATCGTGGTGGCTTTGGTGCTATTTTGTCTCGACAAGTTGCCACTCTTTACTGACCCGATCGTTGCGATAAAACGCGTTATCGTCATCACAATGCCAGCGTCGATGGGCGCGATTGTGGTGGACAGTTTCGACAAAGAATAACGCTTACGCCTCTTCTTCTAAGGTCAAATTAGAACCTGAGTGATCTTTGCCTAACACATCTTCTGGGTTTCGCAGTGCGCAAGTTTCTAACGACAAACATCCGCAGCCAATGCATCCACCCAAATCGTTTTGCAAGGCTTTGAGCTTTTGAATCTTTTGTTCTAACTGTTCATGCCAATGGCTTGCCATGACTTCCCATTGCTCTTTGTTCGGAGCTTGATGTTTCGGCAGCTCATCTAGCGCATGTTTGATTTCTTCTAACGATAACCCAACTTGCTGAGCCGCTTTAATCACCGCGACACGGCGCAAAACGCTACGGTGGTAGCGGCGCTGATTGCCTTGATTTCTCCAACTCGAAATCAGTCCTTTTTGTTCATAAAAATGCAGGGCAGAGACTTTCACTCCAGAACGTTTTGCCACTTCTCCTACGCTGATTTCCATCCTTGACTTCCCGTGTTTCTATTTTGTTAAAAAAACTTTACCTCAAGTTTACTTGAGGTTCTAAAGTTACACCATCTTAAATAACGCTAAACCCAGACGGTCTCGAAATATTGCGTTCAGGACGCATAACTTGGTTGACAAACACAGCACCGCTAGAAGCCAACGTTTTGAAATCCATTGGGAATTTGAGGCAAACATAATGAAAAATAAAACTCAGCCGTACTTAGCAGGCCGCTTCTTCGACAGTATATCCTCTGGCTTGTTCATGATGGCACTGCCATGGGTCATGCTTTCCGAGCCCAAAATGGGCACATTCGTCGCTTTAGTTTCTCTGAGCTGCACCGCGATTTCTTTTCTGACAACGCCTTTCTTTTCCACTTTAGTGGACCGACACTCACGAAAAGCACTCCTCGTGCTCAATCAATGGATTCAATCGGGCATGGCTTTGGTGGTGTTCATTGCTTATTGGTTAGGGTTTGAGTCCCACTGGCTGTTGGCTTTTGCGCAATTGGTGTATTGGGTTTCGAGTAACTTTGCATGGACGACCAACAACGCCTTCACTCAAGAAAATTATCAGCATCACGAATACGCAAAAATTTCGGGGCAGCAAGAAATTGTAATGCAATCCACGACCCTCGGCGCTGGAGCGTTGGGTATTGTTTTGCTTGAAATGTGGGGCATGAAAGAGTTTGCTTTGTTTGCGGCCAGCGCATCCGCTTTAGCGGCGATGTTCTATATTCTGACGCCGTACACCCAACAATTGAGGGGAGCAAAGTCCGTTGCTTTCATCGCACAACTCAAAGAGAGCAAACAAATATTCCGTCTCGACCCCCGATTTTATGGCTTTATTCTGCTCTCTTGCCTCTCTTATCCTGCATTGACGTATTTGAGCAAATTGGTGCCGATTTGGTTTTCTGAACAAGGCATCTCTGGCGATTGGTTTGCAGGGTTCAACATCAGTTTTGGTCTCGGCTCGTTACTAACAGGTTTCATTGTCACCAAAGTGCTGAGTCGCGCCTCCCATAGCCACATTATGTTTGCTTCGATGGTCATGGTATCTCTAGCGTTTATCGGAATGAGTTTTGCGATAAGCCCGCTGACCATCTTATTGTTTACGGCGCTGTTTGGTGTGTTTAACGCGCTAAATCGCATTGCGAGAGTCAACTGGATGCATCACACCGTAGCGGTTCATCAACGAGGTCGCGTCGATGGCGGTATCAGCATGTTTGCCACTACCATTCAATCTCTCAGTTACGTGTTAATCGCGATGTTGAGTCATTACGAGCTAACACAATACGGTTTTGCAATAGCAGCTGTTGTCATGGTGTTAGCAGTGGTTTTGATGGGATTACTCAGCCGAGACGTCGAGCCGTTTAACGACCTGCCCCTTCATGCAGCAGCAAAGTGAAGCATAGAAATTGAGAAGTTGAGAAGTTGAGAAGTTGAGAAATTGAAAAAGCGAGATAAGAAGGCAACCAACATCCTCTTCCTATTTTTTACGCCAGCACTTTTGCCTCTATCGCTCATCAGCAAGGTTGGGTATTCTGAGGTGACCAACATGAGCAGAGGGAAATCGCAGTGAACTTAAGACAATTGGAAGTCTTTTACGCCATTATGCAAGCAGGAACGGTGTCAGGCGCGGCTCGCTTACTGCACGTTTCCCAACCTAATGTCACTCGAGTTCTCGCCCATACAGAGCAACAACTGGGCTTCGCTTTATTTGAACGCGTAAAAGGTCGCCTCGTTCCCACTCAAGAAGCCAAAGCCTTATTGCCAGAGGCAGAAAAAGTCTATCAGCAACTTGGACAATTTCGTTCTCTGACCAACAAAGTCAAACAGGGAACTCAACATTTACGAATCGGTGCTCCGCCTGTTTTGGCCGCGCACTTGTTAGCGCCGACTGTCGCGTTGTTGTCGAAAGAGCACGGCATCTCCTTTGAGCTATTAACGGCCAATCGCGATGAGCTGTGCTCAGGATTACTGAAACATGAATTGGATGTCGCCATCGCGTTCGGTGAAGAAACGCCACCAGCGATCATGGGGCACGTGTTATTGAAAGAAAACTTAGCACTGATCGCTCCTAAAAGCGCAGCGATACCCGCAGAAAAAACCGTCATTTTAGAAGAACTCATCAGTCACGATTTATCCATTATCGGTTTAGATAGCCGAGACCCTCTGGGCTTATTGTTGCATCAAACCTTATCGGCGCGTGACGAGCATTATCAACATGCCATCACTGTGCGCAGCTACTCCGCAGCGGCTGAACTGGTGAAACACCAAGCAGGATTCGCCATTGTCGATCCATGGACAGCAAAACAATATCGCCAAGATGATGCCGTATCCGTGCATGCTTTGGAGCCAAACATGTCCTTCTCTGTCTCTATTTTATTCGCAGAGCACACACCTCAATCCATTGCGACAAAGCAATTTATCACCGCCCTAAAACAACAGATGGTTTAGAGGTATAACTTAAAGTTATACCTGTCCAACAAATAAGCATTCGGTTTCCTAAATCAGTCTGGCTACATTAATGAGCAATAACGATGACGAAGGGAACCATCATGCAAATTGCTCAACCTTACCTACTCTTTCTTGGCGATGTAACCGATCCACTCGCAGCAAAAACCGCGCGTGGCATTTACCAATGGCGACCTGAGGTTTGTCTTGGCCAAATCCGCCTGACGCCAGAAACCGTATCGCTTGGTTTAACCAACATGACACTACAACAAGCGCAGCAGCAAGGAGCAAAAACGCTGGTGCTTGGCACAGCAAACCCAGGAGGCGTCATTCCCGAAGCTTGGCAAGCAACCTTACTTGAAGCGGCAGAGATGGGATTTGAAATTGCATCGGGCATGCACCAACGTTTGGCGGAATTTGCTCCTCTTGCCGATCTAGAACAACGCGGATTAACCAAACTGTATGATGTTCGCCATTGTGATGTCCCGCTCAAGGTCGGCAATGGCAAAGCACGCGCAGGCAAGCGAGTACTTACTGTAGGAACAGATTGCTCCGTTGGCAAAATGTACTCTGCCCTCGCCATTGAACACGCATTAAAGCGTAAAAACTGTCGCGCAGAGTTCAAAGCAACGGGTCAAACCGGAATTCTCATCGCAGGCAGTGGCATTTCGATTGATGCTGTAGTTGCCGATTTTATCTCCGGCGCAGTAGAAGCGATCAGCCCTGAGTTCACCGATCACGATTGGGACATCATCGAAGGGCAAGGTTCATTGTTTAACCCTTCGTTTGCTGGCGTAAGTTTGGGCTTACTTCACGGCGCACAAGCGGACGCTCTGGTACTGTGCCATGAGATTGGTCGCCCGCACATCCGCAACTTACCACATGCGAGCTTGCCAACCATTGAACAAACGATAGAAGCGAATCTGGCCGCGGCTCGCCTAACAAATCCAAAAGCTCAATTAGTGGGTATTTGCTTAAACACTTCGGCGATCAGCGAAGAAGATGCTACCCAGTTATGCCAGGATTGGAGCGACAAATATCAGGTGCCCGTCACCGACCCTGTGCGTTTTGGCGTTGATGCGGTTGCAGATAAGATCCTTACTATTTAGGAAACATTTACGGTTTAGAAAATAACTGCGGTTTAGGGAAAACTAGTGAGATGAAAATTCATGTAGAACCTGTCACGATTGCTATGGCAACACCATTTCGCATCTCTCGCGGCAGTCGGACAGAGTGCCACGTAGTCCGCGTGACAATTGAACATCTAGGCATGATCGCCCAAGGAGAATGCACGCCATACCCTCGTTATGGTGAATCGGTTGAATCGGTAATTAAGGCGATTTCTCACGCCGCGCATGAACTGCAAAGTTTGTACGCCAAAGGCGAAGCTGATGTCATGGCTCTCAAAAGCCAGCTTCAATCGTTATTGCCCGCAGGGGCGGCAAGAAATGCATTGGATTGCGCCCTTTGGCATCTTCACGCGCTTTTGAGCCACAAGCAGCAGGTTCACGACCTCTTTACGTTACCTGAGGCGATTGTGACGGCGATGACGGTTTCTATCGACACGCCGCCAGCGATGGCAAAACAGGCGCAAGCTTACCTTAGCCAAGGCGCAAAACTACTTAAGGTAAAACTGGATGGTGAAAACGTGATTGAGCGCGTTGCAGCAGTACGCGATGCCGCGCCGCACGCGCAAATTGTCTTAGATGCGAATGAAGCGTGGCAAAACCTCGACCTCGCGACGGTATTTGATCAACTCGAACCGTTTAATATCAGCATGATCGAGCAACCGTTGCCACAAGACCGTGATGACGTACTCGCCAGCATTCCGCACCCCATTCCACTTTGCGCCGATGAAAGTTGTCACACCAGAGAGCAATTGCATCAGCTGGTTGGAAAATATGAAATGGTGAACATTAAGCTAGATAAAACAGGCGGGCTCAGTGAAGCATTATTGCTGGCCGACGATGCAAAAAAACTCGATTTTAGCCTCATGTCCGGTTGTATGTTGGGGACGTCGCTTGCGATGCGTGCTGCGTTACCCATTGCTGCTCAGGCAAGCGTTGTCGATCTTGATGGCCCAGTGTTGCTCGGACAAGATGTAACGCCGAGCTTAGTTTATCGCGACGGCGAAATCGTTCTTTCCAAATAGCCTAAACAATCCAGAGGTTTTGATCGAAAAGTCAGAACCTCTGAGTTTATGATCTCGATTAAAAAACAATCAGCCCCATCATGAAATAAGTCACATAAATTATACGGTTATTACGGCATGCTAAGATTACAGTAGTCCAAGAAGGTGGTCTTATGCATCGAGTCATCCGGAAAATGACATGGAAGACGAATAGGCGGTAATCCCGCCCTACTCCAATGCAGTGCGTGGGTTTCTATAGCAACCCACTTCCTAGCAATTCGTAGGTTTTTCACGCCATCTTGCAAGGAGGCTCTATGCCTATAAACAAAATACGCAATATCGCTTTTGTCGGCCAAACCGGGACCGGTAAAACCACGCTGATAGAAAAACTGCTCTTCACCTGCGATGCCACGCACCATTTAGGCAGCGTAGAAAAAGGCGATACCGTTACCGACTTCGACCCTCAATCCATCCAATATCAACACAGTATTGAAGCAACGCCAGTCGCACTGCGCTGGAATAAACACCGGCTCAATATCATCGACACTCCGGGACAAAACGAGTTACTTGGCCGTACGATCAGCGTTTTTCCTGCCGTTGAAACATCCGCCCTTGTCATCGACCCTCAAACACCACTAAACCAAACTTCCGATCGCTTATTCACCTTTGCAAAAGAGCAGCAAAAATGTCAGATGATCATCATCAATAAGCTCGATAACCACGGTAATCAGTTAGAGAGATTGATGGAGAACATCGTTGAGCATTTTGGTGACCACTGCTTGCCGATCAACTTACCTTCGGCTGACGGAGAATCTGTAGTTGACTGCTATTTCGAACCAGAATTGGGACGAGAAACCTTACTTGCAACGGTAGATGAAGCTCATGAGACCTTAATTGACCAAGTTATCGAAGTCGATGAAGAACTGATGGAACTGTATCTGGAACAAGGCTCCGAACTCACCGCAGAGCAACTGCATGATCCGTTTGAAGAAGCACTGAGAACTGGACATGTGATTCCGGTCTGTTTTGTCTCAGCACAAACCGGTGCGGGTGTCGAGCTGCTGCTACGCACCTTGGCGGAGATCATGCCCATGCCAAACGAGGGTAACCCTCCTCTACTGGAAAAGAACGGCAAAAAAATCAAAGTAAATTGCGAAACCTTAGAACACACCGTCGCACACGTGTACAAAGTCAGCGTCGACCCATACATGGGTAAACTTGCCTACTTACGTGTGTATCAGGGTGAAATCAATGCGGGCAGCCAGCTTTATATTGGCGAAAGCAACAAAACATTTAAAGTTGGGCACTTATATCAACTGCAGGGCAAAGATAGAACCGAGATCCCTCGCGCGCTTGCAGGCGATTTCTGCGTTTTAGCCAAAGTGGATGATCTCGAATTCGATTCAATCGTTCATGACTCTCACGAAGAAGATGGTGTTCAACTCAAAACGTTGGACCTTCCTGACTCCATGTATTCTTTGTGCTTGAAGCCTCTTAAGCGTGGAGATGAGCAAAAATTAGGAGATGTGCTGAGTAAAATTGCCAGTGAAGATCCTTCGCTGCGCATCGAACATCGCGCTCGCACCAACGAAACCATCATCAGCGGCCAAGGGGAGTTTCACCTCAAAGTCGCATTAGAAAAGATGGCGAACGTGTACAAACTGGACGTCGAAACCTGCCAACCAAGCGTCGAATACTTTGAAACCATCACCAAACCTGCCGAAGGGCATTATCGACACAAAAAACAAAGTGGCGGTGCAGGCCAGTTTGGTGAAGTGCAATTGAAGGTTCGTCCACTCGAACGTGGCGCTGGATTTAAGTTCATCAACAAAGTGGTGGGTGGCGCTATTCCAACCGCGCTCATTCCTGCTGTTGAAAAAGGTATTTTGCAAGCGTTAGAGGAAGGCGCGATTTCTGGCAACCCAATTAAGGATGTGGAAGTCACCGTTTATGACGGTAAATATCACTCCGTCGATTCGAAAGAAATAGCGTTTGTCATCGCAGGTAAGAAAGCCTTTTTAGATGCGATTAACAACGCCGATCCTATTGTGCTAGAACCCATTGTCCAGATGGAACTGCACATCCCAACCGCGAACGTTGGCGATGTTTCTGGTGATTTATCTGGAAACCGAGGCTTGATCGAAGGCACCGAGCCAATCGACAGCAGCTTCACCTTACTCAGAGCCAAGTCACCAGTAAACGAGCTGCAAGATTACGCTCGTCGATTACGCTCCATCACCGGTGGCGAAGGCAGCTTTAGTATGACCTTAAGCCATTACGAGCCCGCACCACCAGCAGTGCAAAAACAGGTCTGCCAAGGCAGTGCACAACAAGGTTAATTCCCTACGATTCAAATCAATCACATAAATAAAAAAGCGCCCTCATTTTGTTGAAGGCGCTTTTAGGTAAAAGAAAAATTATTTATCGAGAGACAAACCTATCTGACTGATTTTGCTTTCAAACTCTTCGATGCTGTTCGCTTTGTAAGTCGGAGCACCGTTAAAGTAGCGCGGTTTCTCTGGCAGCATCGCATTTTTCAGCTCTTGTTCTTGGTCGATATTGTCATGGTAAACCGTTACACGATTTGGAATATCCTGCTTCATTACAGCCATTTTGGTTCTCCTTTATTAAGACGAATAGTAAGCGTAGAACGAATTTATCGGAGTACAGGCGAGACTGTGTAAAATTTAGACACTCACAGCAAAATCATATTTAAACAGTTGCATTTAATCTTTTTGAGGCACTTTGTCGTGGCTATTGGCAAACGTAAGTACAGCGATTAAGGTGAGCTCTCTCTACATGAAGACAGGAAGTCCGGTGTCGCAACAAGAACTCAACCAAATGGGCAGTGCCAAAATTTTTCTCATCGAAAAAGATGGCGTCCGAGTAATAGAAAAACGTAACCCTACTCAAATAGAAGTGGCGTTTTATCAACGCTATGCCGGACAGTTTAACGCGCTTGGAATACACGTACCGCGCTTGATTCAATTCGACGACCAGAAAAACGTTCTGCACATTGAATACGTTCCCCACGCAGTCGATCAAGCATTCTTGCTTGAAGATGATCGAGTCATTGAACAACTCGTCAAACTACACCAACTTCCACCAACATCAGATGGTGTTTATCACCGCCATCAGTGGACACCACAAGCGACCCAACAAGCACTCACTACACTTGAACTGGGCTCAGAGACAGAACAGTTCTTCCACAACCTCCAACAACGATCGGCGCACCTTTTCGATGGGCAGAACTTGATCTCCGGAGACTCGAATGCTGGAAACTGGGGACAGCGCGAAAATGGCGAGCTAGTGCTGTTCGACTGGGAACGCTTTTCTACAGGGCATGTCGCGATAGATTTAGCGCCGCTCATCGAAGGCATGGGCACATTTGATGATTACTTGAAGGTGGCAGGCAGGTATATAAAGTGCGCCGAGAAAGGTGAAACAACAGAATTGGCGCGCGATATCGGAATAGCAAAAGCGTGGATCGTCGTCGAGGTAGTCAACATACTGGTCTCCAGAAAAAATCCGCAGACCAGCAAATATTTGGACTGGTTTCGACAAACCTTGCCGCAATGGGCCAAAAGCCTTAGCGCTCAGGTGATGAGTTAGGCTCTGAGATTTGATACAAGTGACGCTCAGGCTCTGCGCATGTGGTTTCGCAGTTGCATACTTTGTCGACACCGACGTTGTTTAAACCGCCGCAACTTCCTTGAATACGCTTGTTATGAAAGATAACCCCAAGTGACATCAACAAAATAATCGCGAGAAAACCAAGAAAGGTAAACAACCAAACCATACTAACCTGCCTTTTTAATCGACGCCTTTACGCTAAGTATAGCTGGGCTCGATTTTGCGGCGAATAATACAGCAGCCTGTTTTGGGCGTGCTAGCAACGAGGGTTTGGCTTTTTTACCGCCGCAGCCACATGATCCACACCCACCTTTATTCTGATGATTGGTTGATGGACGACCTTGCGATGCGTCTGTCAGTGGCTCTCTCGGAACGGCAAGTACATCTTCCAATGAGCTGCGCGTTGAAAGTCTGAACACTTGTTTGCCACTGTGCAAAAGCTTTTCTAATGCGCGCTCGCCGATGTTGCGCACCAGCACAGCTTCTACATTGTAGTCTTGTAAAGATTGGATAAGCTGGGACTTCGCTTTGCAGCCCGCTTGGGGCATTGCAGCGATGTTTGCTAGGTTTTTAAGCATTCCGTCAGTATCAGAATAAATAGCGATGTAAGGCGCTTTGACAAAATGGTTTGCCACCCGCTCACCATCATTAGGAATAGCATAAATCATAAGTTTGACTCCTCATTCGGAAAAACTAATGCATGACCTTCAACTAAACTTTTTGCGACCTTGAACCGCGCACTTTTTACTGTGTTGCCAAAAGTTTGTCTAGATATGCCCATTTGATCTGCGGCTTGTTGTTGGCTGAGTCCCTCTAAATCAGCCAAGCGCAGTGCTTCAAGTTCTTCTGGCAATATGGCGACTTGCTCCAACTGATGGAATGGCACGCCATTGGGCTTGAAACAATGGTGCGCTGCACGGCCGCATATTCTTCTTTCTATTTTTGGTCTTGCCATTATCGTCCCTCTCAAACACTGTGCTACGTTACGCCCAAATTATGGCATATGCCAATAACATTTTTGGCATATGCTAATAATCTAAGTTTGCAAAAATCGTATTTAATAAGATGCTGACAGTTTTCACACCACAACGAATCTTCAATTGCCACTTGCTTAAAGCCAGCTCAATACTCAATCCTACAATTCAAGCATTTACATGCGTTTGATGATTCTGACTACTTTATCTCCAAGTCATGGCGCGACGCTTGGATAGCGCCAAAAACACCGGTTTTATTGACACAGATAGATCATTCTATTGCTTTGTTATGACGTAAACGTCGGAAACAGGGCTAATATTAATGGCATACAAAATCTTGATTTAAAGAGGGATAAAATGAAAAAGACAATGTTGGCGTTAACTGGTGCGGTAATTATTCTTGCAGGCTGTCAAGACGAGAAACCAGTAGAAACAAGTGCAGTTGAAACTCCTCAAGCAGTAGAAATGGAAGTCACTGACACTGAACTGCCTGTCGATGCAGTACCAGTGGAAGAAGAACAAGTGATCACCACAGAAACGTTTGTAGACTCAGAGCACAACGCGAAAAACGCGCTAGATTGGAATGGCGTTTACAAAGGCACACTACCATGTGCTGATTGCGCGGGCATCGACGTGACTCTGACGCTAAATCAAGATGGCAGCTACGTGCTTGAGCAAAACTACCAAGACAAAGAAGATGGCAAGTTCAAATCAGAAGGCCATTTCACTTGGGATGAAAACGGCAGCATCGTAACGCTGACCGACGAAGACGCACCAAACCAATACTTCGTAGGCGAGAACATGCTTATGATGCTAGACATGAACGGTGAGAAAGCAACTGGCGAATTAGCTTCGTTTTACAACCTAACAAAACAACAATAATCGTCACTCTGACCTGATAGATGTTGAAAACCGAGCCTCCCCAAGCTCGGTTTTTTGTCCTCCCCAACCTTCCCTGCCCCCCAACCATACTGTTTTGTCATTACGCAAAAAGCGAAATCACCGGAAGCCATACATTTCCATACGCTTTGCTGATAGAGGCTTACAACACCATTTTGTACACTGTTCAAAATAAAATAAACGGTACAGGAAATACAAATGAACAAGACACTTATCGCACTACTAACTTTGGCAGCAGCTGGCACCGCAACGGCAGGTGACACATACATCCGTAACGGCAACATCTACAACAACCAAGGTGGTTGGGTTGCGGAAGTGGGCGTAGCTCAAGGTAGTGACCTATTTAAAGATCAAAAACACAATACTGCACCAATTCTAAACGGTGGTTACCACGGTGAAGACTTCAACGCAGATTTGGGCGGCATCAACTACCGCTTCTTGGGTGAAACCAACGATCTGATCAACATGAGCGCATACGTGGTAGGCAGCGGCATTATTCGTGATGGCGATGTAGCAAAGAGCTTGAAAGGCACACAAAAACGTCGTTTAGCAGTTGATTTAGGTCTAAATACCGATTTCACTCTAGATGAGCACAACGTCATCTCGACATACCTACAACACGATATCAGCGGCGCATACAAAGGTTACTTAGCGGGTGCGACGTACTTCCACATCGTGAACTTCGGTAGTGTTGATTTTGTTCCTTTTGCTAACCTAACTTATCAAAGTGAAGACTACGTAGATTACTACTTTGGCATCAAAGATCGTGAAGCGACGGCAAACCGCAAAGCATACAAAGGTGATGCAACTGTAAGCTACGGTCTGGGCTACAAGCTGGTTATGCCAATTAATGACAACTGGCAAATCAACCAAACAACTCAATACACTCGCCTAGGCAGTGGTATCAGTGATTCATCTGTTGTAGATAGCGCAAACCAATGGGTTGTTGGCGCAAGCGTGTCTTACAACTTCTAACTCAGGTTTTAATTTGAAATCTAAAAAAGCCATCGTACTGATGGCTTTTTTGCTTTCTAGAATATGATGATGCGATTGGCATCAAACAGGCTAACTACTGTGAGCAATCCAAAGTCGGTGTAAGTCGCTGTAGCCCGTATTCTTAACTTGCACGCCCCGAACTTGTTGAGTTTTTGTCACTTCTTCGTAGCCGATGAACAAAGGCAAATAGACATATTGCGCGCGCAACGCCTCTTCAATACCCAGCAAATGAGAAATCGGTTGTTCATAGGCAATGGCTTCTTGAAGCTGCTCGCGGTGACGCTCCATCTGGTTTTGTTCGAAACTAAAACGTAAGCCAGTCGCCACCGATAGCCATTCGAAGACCCCATATTCAAATGGCGCTTCCATGACCTCTTCAATGAACAATAAATCCGCCAAGTGTGAAACTGACTCGGGAAAACTAATGTCTTCCACTTTGATGACCTCTAACTCTAGCCCCGTGCTACGAATCACCTCATGCAACCATTCAGAATGTCGCATCAGGTTCGGGATAGTCCATATCGGTTCAGCAAGCACGACTTTGCCTTGTAACGTTGGCGCTGTCTCAGCGCTACAACCAGGTTCAAGAGGCGATAACTGAATGCTGTCGACGGCACTTTGTGGCTCATGGTGCCGCTTTTGCTGATTAATATAGTTGGCAAGCTGGCGCCACTCTTGTTTCGTCAGTTGCGAATCTCGCCTCTCACGATAGGTGAGATAGGAAAGCGCGCTGATTTTTTCAATCTCAACATGGTCCGAGACTTGATTGAAACTCAGCATATTCAAGTTTTGAACATCGCCGTGAGAAAGCGTAATTTGATCCAAAAGCGCACGTGCAGCAAAATACTCTTTGTGCGCTTGCAGCGTGATGCTCTCTTTGTTCCAACTGCTGATTCGAAATGGCCCAGTACCGATATGATATGAATAACCCGAGCCAAAAGAGGCCGTGTCTCGACACAATATTGAGGCATGTGGCGTGGCTAACATGTACGGAAAGAATTGGTTTGCGCGTTTGAGCACTATCTTCAAGCAGTTCGGTGTTTCGGCTGTAACGGTTTCAATGCATTGCCAAAGCTCATAAACCGGCCCTTTAATTTGCTTGAGTCTTTCTAAACTCCAAACCACGTCGTCTATGCTCAGAAGCTCACCATCATGACGAAAAATGCCCGGCCTTAACCATAACGTCATGACGTTTTCTTCCATTTTCCATTCATGCGCTAAAGCGGGCTCAATGCCACCATTGGAGTTTTGTGTTAGCAGCCCATCATAAACACTTTTGACCACGTGTAATTCGGTATGACGGAAGGTCTCTGCGGGATCGATATTTGACACCCACGGATAAGAAGAAATAAGAATGGCGTTTTTAGACTCATTCAGCTCGTTCACTTTTTCCGATGCAATCGTAAGCGAACGAACCGCCGTTTGGCCGAACCAATCGATAAGCTTTGTTATCGAATTCATTCTGCCCCTAGCAAGCTCTTCCACCAAAAACTCGGTCATCGCTTGCTGCAAAGTAATGGTGATACTCAAGCGGCTTGGGTTGCTTCGCCCAATCGCCGGTTGCCAATCCACCCAACCGTAAGCCGCCAGCTTTTTCATCACAATGGAAACGTTACGTCTGGACGTGCAAATCACAGATTCGAGTTCGCTAAGCGTCACTAAATGATGCTTATGCGGTTCAAAATGTTTGAGCAGAAAATCTAAATATCTAAGATTTACATCGTTCACAGTGCTTCCTGAGCGTTTTTCTAAAAACCAAAAATAACACAGGAAGCTTAGTGACCAAACTTCCTGTGTCATATCTATATGAATTCAAACTGAGGGCTTAACTGAACAAACAACAGCACACCGCTTGGGTTAAGCCCAAAGAACTTGAATAAAAATGCTTAGAAACGGTAGCTCATACCGACAGAGAACGCGCTGATTTCAGCTTCAACGGTGACTTTTTCACTGCCGAGTTTCGCTACGTCTAACTCAGGTTTCATGTATTCCCATTCAACCTGTAGTGCTAGATTTTTTGTGATCGCGAACTCAGCACCTAAGCCGTAAAGTCCGGTTACTGTCGTTTCAGAAAACGTCGTGTGGCCTTCGTCACCAGTTAGCACAGAATTGCTTACTTTAAATTCCGCGTTGAAGTAAGAAAGACCCGCTTTCGCGAAAAGATTGAAACGGTCACCAATTGGCAGCGTTAATTTAGGTTGGATAGCCAAAAACTTCATGTCACCAACGGTAACGACAGAGCCGTCTAGAGCGTCGTAACCACCGATCGCACCTTCAAGAGAGATATACTCGTTGAATGTGTAACCACCAAAAACTTTGCCAGACAGACTTTCGTTGTCTTTAACTTCAAGTTTCTCGCTTGCGTTGTAGGTATTTGATTTGATTGAACCACTGATATCATCAAACGTTGCTTTACCGATCGATGCACCAATGTAAGGAGCGGCGTTTGCCATAGAACAAGTTGCTAGAAGGGCTGCTGTTAGCCATGTTTTCTTTAACATTGTATTTCACTGCCTGTTTTATTATTAAGTTTGTGTATCGCCCTTCCTTAAGCATGTCGCGTTATCCATCTCGCTTGGCGTTAAACCGAGCGAGATGTTAGTGAATAAAAACTCAATAAAACACGAAATAATTGGACACAACTTTTCTATTTTCCTTCTTAATTAAGAATATTTAATCTTAATTACAGACACTGCTGCTTTAACCAGTTGGTCAGTTTGACGATCTCGGCCTGCTTTGCTCGGTTCTTCTTGTGCACAAAATAAAAACTGTCGCCGGTTTCTAAACCATGAGATGGGATGTAAACCAAGTCTTGTGCTTTATCTCGCTCGTTCAACATGAAGTCATTGGCAAACGCGATGCCTTGATCGTACCTTGCAGCCTCTATCGCCAAGAGCATGTGGCTAAAATGCTGAACATCGACATCATTTGGTAACGTGTAACCACCCGCTTTGCACCATTCGGCCCAATCTTTCCCTCGTTCACGATAAATAGAATCTGTCGAGAGAATGGGATATTGCCACAGTGCGTCGGGGATAGATTGGTCTTGGATTTCTTTCCAAATTTTATGGCTACAAACTGGGTACAGCGTTTCAGCATAAAGCTTAACCGCCATATAGTTTCGTTTCGGTTTTTGCACAGTAATAAAGCAGTCGCCCACGCTGTCCGTTTGCTCTGGATCGCCCGCGACCATATTGAGTGTGAGGTCGATTTCAGGATACAAGCGCTTAAAGTCTGCCAAACGTGGGATCAACCACTTCACTGCCAACGAGCTGTAAATCGCTAACCGAATACTGCCTTTATCCCCTTCTCGCACCTTTTGGCTCGACATCGCAATTGAGCTAATAGCCGGGCTGATGTCTTCTAAATACCGCGCGCCTGTATCCGATAGTGAAAGCTTGCGACCTTGGCGGATAAACAGCGATTCGCCCAAATAATCTTCAAGTAAACGAATCTGATGGCTCACCGCACTTTGCGTCACATTAAGCTCCTCGGCAGCAAGGGAGAAACTCAGATTTCTCGCAACAACTTCAAAACAGTGAACCGCTCGCAATGGTGGCAATTTCATTATCTAAAAATCTCATACTTAAACTAATAAATATCACTTCACTTCATCCTATGACATCACCTAATCTTTGGCAAAGAATGAGGAGAAAAATGTGAAAGTCACATCTGTCGGAGCAGCAATGCTGCTATTAATTGTCGGGAATCTTATTGCGGTGCTTTCGGACTCTTTGATCAAAAGTGTCGCGAATGAAGTGCCGATGTTTCAGTTTGTCTTTTTTCGACAAATATCAGCGGTTATGTTCCTCCTTCCTGTCTGTTTGTTAGCAAAACAAACCAACTTTATGGAAGGATTTAAATGGCATGCGGTTCGTGCTCACGTGTGGCTGTTGGGTGCTGTATTTATGGTCATGGCGATCTCATCTTTGCCGCTCGCAACTGCGAACGCGATCTTTTATGCCGCGCCATTGATCATGCTCCCTCTCGCTGCGATTTTTTTCGGTGAACAACTATCTAAACAATCGGTCGCGGCGGCGGTAATGGGATTTGCAGGGGTCTTGGTGATTATTCGTCCGGATCAAATTGATTGGGCAGCAATCTCAGCGTTTGTGGTCGCGTTAACGTTAGCCATTAACAATCTGTTGATTCGTAAGTTGCCAAAAAACCAATCAGTGATGCAAACCTTGCTGATGACCAACTTGGCTGGTATTCCGGTTGCGTTGCTGTTGGTGCTTATTGAGGATCAACCTTGGCAATGGGACGCGTTTCCTGTCGCGGCAGGGTCAAGTTTGTTCATTATGATCTATGCGGCGACTTGTGTACTGGCGTACCGTTCTATCGATAGCAACAAAATCGCGAGTGCAGAATACAGCGGTTTGATTGGTGCGGTTGTCGTTGGCTTTATTTGGTTTGGTGAAATACCAGATATTTTCATGGCCATCGGTACAGTGATGATCGTGGTGCCACTGATCTGGCTATCGAAACGCGAGCGTCGCAAGCAGAAAGAACATGCTCAACTTCAGGCTCAAAAGGAGCACGATCAGCAACAAGCACACGTTGCTTAATAAAGCCTACAAAACAAAAACCGAGCTTTCTGTGCTCGGTTTTTTTGTTGGTATCGAGAATCGAATAAGCCGCTAGGTTGTTCTTACGTAGGCAACCACGTGAGATAAAAACTGCATGGCATAACGTTCATTGAATCGCATTCTATATTCGTGCTCGGCTTCAGAAACAAAACGCCAGTCTTCACCAAAATACGCTTTGATGTCATCGACTGCTTCTGCCCGATCCTTAATATGCTTAGCATTCCATTGATATGTGCAGGAAACAACAAGTACGCCACCGATTTGCGTCGCTTGTTTCAACGCGTTAATAACTCTTAATGGCGATTCACACTGATCCAGCACGTTTAAACACACCACCAAGTCGTAAAACTTAGAGACGGTGTCTTTCTCTAACGGTTGATTAATCAACTCTAAATCGACGTGTGCGCAATTTTGCACTAACTCTCGATTATCTACCTCAACAGTTTTGAACGTGTTGAGCCCATGAATATAAGTCAGCTCGACCTGTTGTTCTTCCACCAACAACTGTTTCAATCCATTCAACAACATACCTGACGGCTCAACAAGCGTTGCTTGTTTTAGGCTATCTAATCGCTGAACTAACTCATAATAGTTTCTACCTAACGCAGCGCCAACCTCAAGCAAAGCATGAGGCGGTTTTCCATTCTTCGATACCGCTTGAGTAATAAAATCCGCCACTTGCGAACAATGGGATGATTTAGCAAAAGAAAGTGGAACAAGTTTCGACTCACTGGTGATCGCATCAACCTGCTTATCTTCCACAAATTTATCGAACCATTGTGCCTCAAAATAACCCGCCAAACCTCGACTGTTTAGGTAAAAATCTTCCATGCTGATTCCGTGTGTATTTTCAAAGGTTCTATTGTATCGAGCAGAGAAATTTAAGCGGGTTCTAGCTACACATTCTTGCGAGCAAAAAAATGAAAATACGATGAATGCAAAAAAGCCCTTTCGTCTATCAGACCAAAGGGCTTGTCTTTATCACTCAATTCAAGCGTAGATTATTGTGGCAGAACCACTTTGCCATCTTGGATTGGGAAAGTTTTCGTCGCAGGTTTGCTTGCCATACGAACTGTGGTTGGTGCACCAGCCACTTCATACGTTACGTCGTAACCTATCGCCTTCTCAGAAGTCGTGTATTCGGTGTGACACTGCTTCTTCGTGGTCGTAATTACATCGCCCTTCTGCACATTTTCTTGAATCTTACGACCCGTCAATGCGCCTGCGATCGTGCCTGCTGCGGTTGCGATGACTTTACCAGAGCCACCACCAATTTGGTTGCCTAGTGCCGCACCAGCTGCCGCGCCGCCTACCGTACCGATGATTTTGTTGTCATCTGTTGGCTCAACTTGCTGAGTCACTACCACGTCTTTACATACTTGGTGAGGATTTTTCACAGTTTCAGTGACCGCTTCAACCAAAGTAATGTTTGCTTGAGTTGGCGCTGGTGGCGTTTTGTCTTTACAGCCAGCTAGTACAGCAACAACTGCCGTTGCAATTGCGATAGATTTCATATTCATGATTTACATCCCAGTATGGTTTGCTTTGATGAACGGTATAGTAAATCGCGAAGAGAAATTCACATCAGGCGAAAACAAAGCCTCTGTCATTACGGAGTAAAAAAACGGTGTTTTATAAAGAGAGCGTCAGAACAATCTCAGCAAGAGGTTAATTGAGGTCAATTCACATCACTGAGGTTTATTGTTTTGCGCTATTCACTGTGGGAGGTGATGGTTTGCACTTGGGCAAAACCATCACTAAAGACATTTGAGTTACGCCAAACTCAAAAACAGCTCGTCGTCTGTGAGGTACTTATGACGATGACTCAAATTGCGAACATGCATGAACATAAAATCCGGAAAACCAGGGGCGATGATGTTGTTTGGTTCCCAGCACACACCGCCGACAAATACGTAGCGGCCTTGCTTCTCTTCATCATGCAGTTGATTGTTAACAACTGAAGATAACTCGGCGCGGCACCCTTCTACCACACAGACGATTTGGCCTTTAAACAAGCCAATGACACGTCGCACGAGGTTCGCTTTAATACCGCATTTCCAGGCTTGGCGTGTTGCCATCTCATAGCCGTGTTTTCTTATCGCTTTCTTTTGCAAATGTACAACTAAATTCATTTTTGACTCCTGATTCAAGCTATTACGTGAAGCCCAAAGTCATGAAAAAGCAGATAAACGCATAGATAAACGCATAGATAAACTATGTGATCAGGCTAAGTGAGTGCTCTGCGAAAGAACACTTTCCACAATGCCGCAACGTTGGGAGTATCTATCAATCATAGTCTCTAGCGACGCAAAAAACGCAAGGGAGCAAAGATTGATATAAGACTTACTATAACGAAATCACCCTCTTCGTTTACCGATATAAATTTATCGAAACAATAGAGGGTGATTATCAAGAAAGGAGCTAAAAAGCGTGGTGTTTACGCATCAATAAGGTAGTTCTGCCCTTCGCTTTCGAGGCGATCAATGAGCTTACGGCATTCATTTAAATCAAGCGGTTGTTCAAAACGACGTTTAAGATTCATCAAAAAGAAAATGTCTTCACACATTGCCTTTTCTGGCTCATCACTGATCTTAGCGACTGGAGAGCCATTACAGGTCACCATTTTAATCACGATGGAAAGCGGCTGATACGCCTCGCCTTGATCGTTAACGTAATTACCCATGTCGTTTGCCAGCGACGTACCGATACCGAAGCTCACTTGTACACGACCTTGGAAATGCTCACAAATGTCTAGCGCTTGCTCGAAGTTCAAACCATCCGTAAAGACTAATGTCTTCGTCATCGGGTCGATGCCAAGCGACTCATAGTGCGCAATCATCTTTTCGCCCCAAGTGAATGGGCAACCGCTGTCGTGACGAACGCCAACGTACGCATGACTCAACTCTTCATCGAAGTCTTTGAGAAATGCGTCGATGCCGATGGTATCCGTCAGTGCGATACCCAGTGCGCCATTGAACATTTTTTGCCAACGTTGCAGGGCAATTTTCTGCGAATCACGTACGTTTACTAACGCTTGATGGCCCATAAACCACTCGTGAGCAACCGTGCCAATTGGGGTAAGATCTAACTCTCTCGCCAAATGGTAGTTACTGGTTCCCGTCAAGCATTGTGGCAATTCCTTGCTTAAGTACTCCAGCATGGTGCGCTGCGCTTGAAAAGAGAAACGGCGACGCGTCGACATATCTGCGAATTTGAAGTTAGTAATGTTGCGACGTTCTAGTTCGGCTTTCAAATAGCGAACTTTGTCTTCCAATACGGTTTGGAACTGCTCGAACGGGATATCTGACCAACGTTGACGGCTGCGAACTTCCGACACAATGCTCATGATGATGGTTTCGTACAGAATGGTTTCCTTCCACAAGCCATTGATTGTAATGCGTAACTGGCTTGAGCCATCCGACATGGTTTTGTTATGGAAAGAGACATCGCTTTGCGGGTTAAAACGGAAGTGACGTAACGCTTCGACAAACTCGGGCTTTAGGTACGGCGCAACGCGCTTCATGTACGCAATTTCATCTTCAGTAAAGCGAACATCTTGAAGTTTAAGAACTTCTGCCTTTACCTCTGGCAGCAATTCCGACAGATCTTCTTCGCTACGCACGATGAATTTGTATGACACCATCGCATCAGGATAAAGCGCGGCAACAGCACTCATCATGTTTACTTTGTACACATCAAAGTCCAATGCACTTTGAATGATGCGAGAAGAAAATAGTGTGGTCGTCATTCGGAGCCCTTCTACATGCCCTTCCGTGGGTATATAACTTTTTGTTACTAACTAATTTGCGTAAACAATAAACACCCATCTTTAGTTTGTCAACTTTTGTTACTAACCACTCTTTTTTATATGGTTTTTCCGTTTAAAAATTCAGCGCTGATTGTGAATAAGTCAGATTTATAGGCATTGTTATGCTCAATCGATTTCGTTAACAGCGTCGACAATGTTTCTAACAACTCGTTACTTACCCATTGATTGACCACTTGTTATGCGCTAGATTACTTACAAATCAATATTAGGACCCAACCATGATCGTAACTGTCGACATTATTCCATTCAGGCTATCTGGCTGTGCCGATAAAGGATTGGAAGTGTTGCTGATTAAACGTTCAAATCCGAATCGGCCTTACCATGGTGTCTGGGCATTACCGGGCGGGTTTGTCTTTGATAAAGACTTGACCAGCGAAGGCGGACGTCCGGCAGATGAAAACTTTGAAGCGGCGCGCCGACGCATTTGCCGCGAGAAGATTCATACCTATCCTCGTCACTTCAGCGAAGCGTTTATCGACGGTGATCCTAAGCGCGATCCGGAAGATTGGAGCTTAAACATCACCCACTACGCATTGGTTGACCGCAATAACGTCGAGCAAATCAACAATGCTGGCGTGCCCGAGTGTCAGCTCAAATGGTTCCCATTGCAGGCGATCCTCAATGGGGAAGAAACCCTAGCGTTTGATCACCAGAAAACCATCGAAAAAGCATGGCAGAAACTGCGTGCTTCGATTGAGTACACATCAGTGCTGCTGTTCGCACTCGATAAAGAATTTTTGGTCGCTGACATCATTTCTGCATATCAAGAATTTGGCATCGACATCAGCCGCATGACCATAAAGCGCCGTTTGATCGACTCAGGTGTGTTGAAGCCGACCAACAAAGTCGCGTCCACTAACAAAGGCAAAGGCGGTAAGCCAGCCATGGTGTACACGCTGACAAGCGATGAAGTGACCTTTTTTCAAAACTGTTTGCGTGGCTAAACGCAAGCAATCAGACAGACAAGGAGTCTGCCATGACTGTTCGAGTTAACTATCAAACTACAGCCGTGATCGACGTTGATCCAGAGAAAGGCTTTAGTGAGCTTTGTCCAGATGAATTACCTGTAGCAGGCGCATTGGACATCGTGCCGGAGCTACTAAAAAACCATGCGAAAGGTCGCTTGAAGCTAGTAAGCCGTGACTTGCACCCACCCAAAGCCGCTTGGGATGCAGAAACGCCCGCGAACATGCTAGAGCCCGTTGGCTTGCCAAATGTCGACGTAAAATGGAATCGCCACTGTGTGCTTGGCACAACAGGCGTAGAGCTTCTGGATGGGTTACCTCCAGTGCTTGACTACGATTTCCAAGTCAATAAAGGGATGGATCCGGACGCGCATCCTTACGGTATCTTCTTCCATGACGTGGCTGACACCAAAACTACGGGCGCAAATGAGTTTCTGAAATGCAATAAAATAGATACCGTCGTAGTTGGTGGATTAGCGCTCGATTTCTGCGTCAAGAAATCCGTTATGCAAGCGTTAGATCTCGGCTTTAAGGTGATTGTGAATCTAGCTGCAACTCGCGCCGTTCTGCCAGATACGGTCGACAGCGTGATCGCAGAGATGAAAGAAAAAGGCGCACTGTTTGTTGCAAATGCCGATGACATTATTGTTGAGCGCTTCGCGTAATTAACCGGTTTCCTTGTGTAAAAACGGCCCTGATTTCTGGGCCGTTTTTATTTGCTTATTTTGGGATCGCGTCTTACTCATCATTTGCTTGCTTGGTTTTTCTTGATCTGTTTTTGCTCTATTTATTCTGAAGAGATTTCAACACTTCCGACTGGCCATAAATCTCTGCAAACGTCTTCAAGTCGAGTCCGGCTTTGTTGCGCAAATCGGGTGAACATTCCGCTTGATACAAGTTTTTCGCTATACTAATTTCGCGCTTAATCAGCGCCCCCATCAGGGCTGTGTTACCACGCTTGTCTTGTAAACAGGCATTCGCTCCAGAGTCGAGCAGTAACCGTACCGTGTCTTTATTACCCTGATATGCCGCCACCATTAGCGCGGTGTAACTTTCGTTGTTGCGCTGATCAATCGGGAAACCTTGCGATACAAAGGTTTCAACCACTTCATTGTTACCAATGCGCGCAGCATCAAAAAAGAGCTCTACTAAGGATTGATATTGAGTTTCGAGTTTGTCTTGAGAGGCAAACAAGCTAAAAGATAAACCCAAAGAAAATAGTACAGAGCTGAGCAAGAATACGTTTTTCATTCACCCATCCTCATTAAAAATGACAGAAAATGGCCTACGAGAGCCCTGATTTTCGGGCAGAAAAGAGCAGATACTTCTCCCGCAGGCCAAAACTTTACGCCTTACATCATCGCTTTGTTTTTCACTTGCGAGAGATTGGTATCGGTCGCTTCAGCAAGACGCGAACCGTATTCTTTGTCTGCACGATAGAAATAGCTCACCATCGTCGCTTTGATGTCTTTATCCATTACCTTATTCAGGTCGCCCGCTAGGTTAGCAATCAGATCGCTTCTGTCTTGTTCATTCATGCTGCGGTACAACACGCCAGCTTGGTAGAAATCTCGTGGTTTACTGATCGCTTTTTGCTGAACCGTACCTACGAGCTTGGTTTCTACCGCTTTAAACTGATTGTCTTCAGCCAAGTTAAGCTTGCGGCTTGGTTCATAATTTACGTCCCCATTGCTCAGCTGCGCGTTATTGCTCAAACCATTTTGATTGTGGTTATTAACAGACGTTAACGGACGGTTCACTGGCAGCTGGAACAAGTTCGCGCCTAAGCGGTAAAGCTGAGTGTCAGCGTACGCAAACAAACGGCCTTGCAACAAACGGTCTTCCGATGGCTCAATACCTGGGATCAGGTTTGAAGGTGCGAATGCCGACTGTTCGGTGTCTAAAAAGAAGTTTTCCGGCAGACGATTAAGCGTCATGGTGCCCACTTTGCGATCCGGTACATTCAACCACACTTTGGTTGCATCAAGGCCGTTGTAATCTAACTTGCTTAACGCTTCTGGCGACAACACCTTCACGTACAGATCCCACTTAGGGTAGTTTCCGCGACCAATTTCGGCATACAAATCATTCGTAAGGTGATTGAAGTCTTTACCCTGCATTTCCGTCACTTCATTAGGACGAAGACTCTTAATGCCTTGTTGGCTCTTCCATTGGAACTTCACATAGTTCACATCACCTTGTTGGTTGATCCACTTGTAAGCGTGAACGCCAAAGCCATCCATTGTGCGATAGCTCGCTGGCGTGCCAAGATTGCTGTACACCCAAGTCAGCATGTGAGTCGCACTTGGTTCATGGCTAAAAAAGTCAAAGAATCGGTTTGGATCCTGAACGTTGGTAACAGGAGATGGTTTTAGAGAGTGCACCATATCCGGAAACTTGATCGAATCACGGATGAAGAACACAGGCAGGTTATTCCCTACCAGATCCCAGTTACCCTGTTCAGTATAAAATTTAGTTGCAAAACCTCGTGGATCACGCAGCGTCTCTGGCGATCCTTTTGAGTGAATAACGGTCGAAAAACGAACGAAAACAGGAGTCACCTTTCCCTTTTCAGTGAAAGGAGCGGATACCGTTAAATCACTAAAATCGCCAGACGCAACAAATTCACCGTGCGCACCCGTGCCACGAGCGTGTACAACTCGCTCAGGAATACGTTCTCTGGCAAAACGTTGCAATTTTTGGATCAGGTGAACGTCTTGCAGCAATACGCTGCCGTTTTCACCTGCTGTTATTGAATTTTGGTTGTCACCGACGGGTGCACCGTTATCTCTTGTCAGGGTTTGCGCCTGTAGAGATGTGCTGGCTAAGCCAACTGTAATTAATAAAAAGCTTTTTGACATCTGCATGGTTGCTCTCCAATGCGTGCTAACCATTTAGTCCACTAGTGGTAAATGGATATTCAAAAGCTCTTTTCTGCCCACGAAGAATATATCTTCAAAGATTCCATTTGTTTAATGGGAATTGGCGATAGGTTTGATAGGGATAAACGATGAAAGTTTTCGTTTTTCATCTATTTAGATTAAAAAACAAACCAAAAGCATGAGAATCTCGCGGCGAGAGTGATTACACTGAATAAACATCACCAAGCAGAAAGGATATCGCATGCATCAACATGAAAAATTGAACTACGTTGAATTTGGTACGCCCAATATCGGTGCCACTAAGGCGTTTTTTGAGCACGTTTTTGGTTGGCAATTTGTCGATTACGGCCCTGACTACGCGGCCTTTTCTGGCCAAGGTTTGGATGGCGGATTTTATTCGGCAGAACAAGTCAGTCAAACCGCCAACGGCGCAGCACTATTGGTGTTCTATAGCTCTGATATTCATGCCACGTTAGAAAAAGTAGCGAAGTTTGGCGGGCAAATCATCCGCCCTATTTTCGAGTTTCCGGGCGGGTGTCGTTTCCACTTCACAGAGCCAAGCGGAAACGAGTTTGCAGTGTGGTCAGAAAGTCACTGAATCAGCGGTATTGTGTTGTTAACCCAACACCACTTCAACGCCGAGTTTTTTCAACTGTTCGAGGTCGCTTTTCGGAGCGGCTTTGTCAGTTAACAACACTGAGATTTCGTTTGTCTTGCCAATCGACGAAGGATAAATCTGACCAAACTTGCTGGAATCCGTCAGTACGATATTGCGTCTTTTCTTTGCCAGAATGGCCTCTGCAATGTCGGCACGCATCATATCTCGGCTAGTAAAGCCAGTATCTTGATGGAAGCCGTCAATACCTAAGAAAGCCGTGCTGAAATGAATATTCTCAATACAGAGTTTGGTGAGCGGGCCAACGAGGCTTTCGCCTTGGTGCTGATACACGCCACCCAACAAGATGATATTGGCCGATGTATTGCGGATAAGATGCGCAATATAGGCCGATGGCGTAATGATGGTCACGTCGCCGCGCTCGGCTAACGTACGAGCCAATAGCGCATTTGCACTGCCCCCTTCAATCAGCACCGTCTCATTCGGTGCGACCAAATCCGCGGCTTTGTTAGCAAGTGTTTGTTTAATATCAAAACGCACTTCTAAGCGGGTATCTATATCATCACTTTGCAGTGCGGTAGCAGCGCCGTGAACTCGCTTTAAGTAGCCCTGTTGCTCAAGAAAATTCAAATCCTGCCTGATGGTCACTCCCGACACGCCGATGATGTCGGAAAGCTCCGTGACTTGAACGCGTTTACGGTCATTCACTAATTGCAGAATTTCATTTTGTCTTGGGTTCACAGGCTCACTCCTTATTGATGAGCTTGCAGTATACGCCCGAACACTTTCATATGAAAGCAGCCTGTGAACAGGGTCAATAAGCTAAGTCGCGTTAAACGGTAAGCTCAATACGGTTGCCATCTGGATCTAATACGCAGCTTTCGTAATAACCATCGCCAGTGTATCTCGGCCCGTCAATCCTTTGATAACCATCTTCCACCAAGGTTTTGGTTATTTGGTCAACGGCCTGCTCTGATCCTAATGCGAAGGCAAAGTGTGCCAACCCTGTTACTTGCATCGCGTGAGAGTTTTCACAGGCGCTCACTCCTTCCATCGACATCAACTCCAATCGAGCACCACTTTCAAACGAAAGAAAATAAGACGAAAAGTGCTTCTTCGGATTGTGGTATTTATCGTTGGATACGGCGTTAAAATATTTCTCATAAAAGCCTTTCAGCTCTTCCAAACGCTCTGTCCAAATTGCGACATGTTCTATTTTCATATTGGCTCTCTTCGTAAGTATTTGTGATTCAATAATTGCTGGCATTGGTATCAAATCTAACGAGGACGACTTGAATGAAAAAGAGAGCAAATCACTGCAACCTTGTTCCTGTTTTATGGTAGGAGTTGTGTTTGCATGACGGTGTTGTCCATAATGGCGCAAAGTTTTACAGGATAACATGATGGAAGAGATTTACTTCGCAGGCGGCTGCCTTTGGGGCGTACAAGAATTTATGCGCCACCTTCCGGGCGTAATCAGCACCGAAGCTGGACGCGCAAATGGCAAGACGGATAACACTCAATCTGAATACGATGGCTACGCAGAATGCGTTAAAACCCAGTTCGACCCTACACAAGTTTCGGTTGAAACTTTAATGGGGTATCTGTTTGAGATCATCGACCCGCACAGTGTAAACAAGCAAGGTGAAGACGTAGGTGAGAAGTACCGTACTGGTGTCTATAGCCAAAACGAACAACATCTAGCGATTGCTAAAGCGTTTATCGCAGCAAGACCAGATGCCGATAAGATCGCCGTAGAAGTGCTGCCACTCACAAACTATGTACCAAGTGATGATGAGCACCAAGACCGACTCACACGCTTTCCAAACGACTACTGCCATATCCCGTTAGATTTGCTGCATAAGTACAAAAATCCGTCTTAATGGATTAGCCAAATTCAACGTAACACCCCTTCCTAACCTCCTCTTGGCTTCAAATTCGGAGCTTACATTCGCCAATGTGTATCAAGGGGAGTAGCACAAAGCCTCTTTTTTATAGCAAAATTGAACCATATTTGATTCCCTTCTCGTTTATTTTTAAGCTTCATTATTAATTTCAAAATAAATGGAATATAAGTCACAATACTAATTCCCTTCTAGCTCATTGATATTAATGACTTCTATCACACTTAGCTCTCAGTGATACAAAAATATAGTTATTGGATTTTTTTTACTATTTCAGAAAACCGTAACATTAATTAAATTTGCCTCATTACTTCAGTACCAATGAGTCAAAAAATGATTACAGAACTAACAAACGTCAATTTAATTAAAGGCAACCTTCAAGCAAATAATAAAAAAGAAGTCTTTGAAGAGCTAGCACAGATGCTATTCGAAAATAATCGAATCAGCAGCAAAGAGGCTTTTTTAACCGACATCGAAGCACGTGAAGCATTAAGCGTGACTTCAATGGACGGCATCGCTTACCCACACGCAAAAAGCAAAGCGGTGACAGAGCCTGCAATCGCTGTTGGCGTAAAGCGCGAAGGCATCGAGTATGGCGACGAAGAGGGAGTCAAACCGACCGTATTCTTCATGATTGCTTCACCAGATAACGGTGCCGACCACCATATTTATGTTCTTCAAGAATTATTCGGAAAATTTAGCGAAGAGTTTATTGAAGATATTCATAACGCAAAAGACGAAAACCAAATACTAAATATTTTAATTAATTCATAAGGCGTGAAATTATGAGTACAATCACAGCTCAAGCTACCAATAATAGCGATTTCAAAAAAATACTCAGTACCATGAAAGGTCACCTTTTATTCGGTACTTCTCACATGCTTCCATTTATCGTTGCGGGTGGTGTACTACTGGCTCTGGCGGTAATGGCATCCGGTAAAGGTGCGGTTCCTGCAGACGGGTTATTGGCTGATATTTCTAATATCGGTATTAAAGGTCTGGTGTTGTTCCCAATTATTCTTGGTGGCTTCATCGGTTACTCAATTGCAGACAAACCAGCACTAGCGCCAGCGATGATCTCTTCTGGCATCATGGCTGACATGGGCGGCGGCTTCCTTGGCTGTATCGTAGCGGGCTTCATCGCTGGTGGTGTGGTATTCCAACTTAAGAAGATCCCTCTTTCTGCTAACATGACTGCGTTGGGCGCTTACTTCATCTACCCACTTGTTGGTACGCTTATCTCTGCAGGTATCGTTCTATGGGGTATCGGTGAGCCAATCAAGATCTTCATGGCTTCTATGAACGAATTCCTAGCTTCTATGGCTGGCGCTTCTAAAGTGGTTCTAGGTACGATTCTTGGTGGTATGACTGCATTCGATATGGGCGGTCCAATCAACAAAGTAGCAACGCTATTCGCTCAAACTCAAGTTGATACTCAACCATGGCTAATGGGCGGTGTTGGTATCGCTATCTGTACGCCTCCTCTAGGTATGGCACTAGCAACATTCCTATTCAAGAAGAAGTTCACTAAGCAAGAGCAAGAAGCAGGTAAAGCAGCAGCAATCATGGGTTCTATCGGTATCTCTGAAGGTGCTATCCCATTCGCAGCAAACGACCCTGTACGCGTTCTTCCTTCAATCGTTGCTGGTGGTATCGTTGGCTGTGTGTTCGGCTTCCTAACAGACGTACTACTACACGCACCATGGGGCGGTCTAATCACGGCTCCTGTATCAAGCAACATCCCAATGTACGTTGTGGGTATCGCACTCGGCTCACTAACAACAGCAGTTATCGTTGGCTTCTGGAAACCAGTTGCTGAAGAAGAAGCAGAAGACGAAATCGCAGAAGTAGCACCTGCACAAGCTCAAGCGGCTCCAGCAGCAGGCGAAGGCGAGTACGACATCGTAGCAGTAACATGTTGCCCATCTGGTGTAGCACACACATTCATGGCAGCAAAAGCACTAGAGAAAGCAGGTGCGGCAGCGGGTCTAAAAATCAAAGTTGAAACTCAAGGTCAAAACGGTATCCAGAACCGCATCACAGACCTAGATGTAGCAAACGCGAAGTTGGTTATTCTAGCTCACGATATCCAAGTAAAAGACGCTCACCGCTTTGCAAAAGCAAACGTTGTTGAGTGTTCAACGAAAGAAGCGATGCGTAACGCAGCGACTCTTGTGAAAGCTTAAACCTTAAGCTCCTCCCCCTAAGAGCCCTTTCCCCCAAAGGGCTCTATTTCAAGTTTTTAAGTTTTAGTAATACCCCTGATTTTTTTAATTATATAACCCTACAATTTACAAGGCTTTAAAAATGAAATTCAAACCTTCCCTACTCGCTTGCGCAGTTCTCAGTGGTCTAGTCGGTCTGACTGGCTGTAACGACGACACAACTAACATTTATGAAGGCGGTGACACCAACCCTGCACTGCCGGATATTCCTGACGGCGGCAAGCCAGTATGTCCTCCAGTTGGCGATGGCGACTGTGATGACAAGCCAAACCCAGAAACACCTGAAATCGACATGGGCGTTCACATTCCGGTAGATTTCGCCGATATGGACGTAACACGCTACGTCAACCCATTCATCGGCACAGGTAACCTAGGCAACACCTACCCTGGTGCAACCACACCACACGGCATGGTGCAGCTTTCTCCAAACAACGGTTCTAACGGCTGGGAATACATTTCAGGCTACTACTACCACGACGCACGTACTTCCGGTTTCTCTCATACCCACCTTTCCGGAGCAGGTGCTGGCGACTTGAACGATATTCTCGTCATGCCAATCAACTCACGTTCGGATTACATGATTGATGAAGGTTCGGCAACGCTAAACCTAGAAGCGTCTCGCTTCCAACATCGTGACGAGCAAGCGACAGCAGGCTACTACAAAGTCAATCTATTGGATTACGACATCAAAGCCGAGTTAACGGCGTCTGATCGCGTTGGTGTACACCGCTACACCTTCCCTCGTGATGAGAAGTCAGAAATCATCGTGAACACTGGCTTTAAAATTAACTGGGACTACACCTCAGATTCTTACTTGAAATGGGACAAAGACAATAACCGCCTTGAAGGTCACCGTTTCTCTGATGGTTGGGCACCAAGCCAAAAAGAATTCTTCGTGATGGAATTCGACCAACCAATCAAAAACGTTCGCTTTGCTTACTACGATAAAGAGCAAGGTCGTTACATGGACGTGCCAGAAGGCATTACGGAAATCGGTAACGAAACACGTGGCAAGTATCAATACGCACGCGCTTACGTTGAGTTCGACACATCCAAAGACGGCTTAACGGTTGAAGCGAAATTGGCGCTATCAAACGTTGAGATTGGCGAGAATGGCAAATCAGGTGCTTCTCTTAACATGACAGAAGTTGCTGGCATGAACTTCGACCAAGTACGCGAAGCGGCAACGAAGAAATGGGAAGACGAACTCGGCAAGATCCAAGTCTCTGGCGACGAAGATTACAAACAGACGTTCTACACCGCGATGTACCACTCGTACCTCGGTCAAACCATTCACTCTGACTTAGATGGTCGCTACCGCCAAGTTCACCAAGGTCGCAACGCTTACCCAGATGGCAACACCCCTTGGGGCGATAAGATCGATACGCTGAAAGAATCGATCCGCACAGCCGATGCTAACAAAGATGGCAAAGCAGACTTCACGCGCTACGACACTTTCTCGTTGTGGGATACATACCGCGCGGTTCAACCGCTGTCTTCGATTCTTGAGCCAGACCGCCTAGCAGACGTGGTGCTGTCTATGCTGTCTTACGCCGAAGAAGAATGGGTGGATGACAAAGGCAACGTGCGCAAAGGTCGCCTACCTGAGTGGACATTCAAAGGCAACGAAACCGGCATGATGATGGGCATGCACTCAACGCCTGTGATTCACGATGTGTTGTCGAAAGGTTCACTAGAAAAACGCATGATCGATCTTGGCTTCACAGAAGCAGAACGCAAAGACGTCAAAGAGCGCTTAGTTGAAGCAATGATCACTGACGCACGCGCCGCAACTAGTCAAGGCGTAGCATGGATCAAAGAGTACGAGCAACAAGGTTACGTGCCAGCACAATTGCACGACACTCCACCAGATTCTTACGGTGGTCACTCACCATTTAAAGACTCTTGGACAGCATCTTACTCACTTGAGTACTCGATGAACGACTGGGCAATCGCGCAATCGATCAAAGAAGTATTTGGTGAAGAAGACCCACGCTACACCGAGTTCGCTAACCGTTCTAAAAACTGGCAAGCGCAATTTGACTTTGGTGGTAAGCAATACCAAGGTTGGTTCAAAGCTCGTGACTACGATGGTGAGTTTATCGATGCTGGTTGGGTAGACCCAATCACCGGTCGCGCGGTGGGTAAAGACTGGCGTCCAGACATGTTCAACTGGGCATTCTCTGAATCGAACGGCTGGCAATACTCGTTCAGTGTTCAGCACGACATTCATGGCTTGATTGACCTGATGACACGCTTCGACAAGACACAAAACCCTGAAGCAGAACGCGGTGACTTGTTCGCAGCGCGCTTGGATGAGTACTGGTCAACCTACCCAGACCGCAACGCAGGCGACAACCAATTCCCAGTGTTCAACACAGGTAACGTTGGTCAGCACGTGCAAGGTAACGAACCAGATATCCACGTACCGTACTTGTACAACTACGTCGGTCAACCTTGGAAAGGTCAGGCAGCCATCGCCGCAGCAACCAACATTTGCTACAAGAACACCGCTGACGGCATTTGTGGTAACGACGACTTCGGTACGCTCTCTGCGTGGTTCGTGTTCCGTGCACTTGGCTTCTACCCAGTGAACGCTTCTTCTGGCATCTACGAAGTCGGTACTCCGCTGTTTGAAAGCGCGTCTATTGATGTCGGCAACAACCAGAAGTTCACGGTTACCGCAAAAAACGTTAGCCGCGAGAACATCTTCATTCAATCGGCTCGCTACAACGGTAAAGACTTCAACCGTACTTACCTGACTCATGACGAAATCATGTACGGCGGTGAGTTGGAGTTCGTGATGGGCGACAAACCAAATCAACGTTGGGGATCTCTAGAGCAAGACCTACCACCAGCACAAGGCATCGGTGAGTTCTTGCATGAAGACGAGATGCCAGCAGGTTCTCGTTAATCCCAATAGTGACCAACTCAGCCGGGGGAGCGCATCTCCCGGCTATCCCTACAAGCAAATTTTATAAGCAGTCTCTTATAAACACTTTTACATACGAATAACGACAAAACGGAAAACTGTATGCACATGTTTAAACGTAATCTTATCTCTTTGGCTATCCTGGTTGGTCTGACGGGTGGCTTAGCTGGCTGTAACAGCGACAACGATTCTTCCTCTTCACTGCCGGGTGATCCAATTGTTGATCTTGCGGTATTGAAATACGTCGATCCTATGATCGGCACAGCAGCTTCTGGTCATACATTCCCGGGCGCGACGGTACCGGCAGGTATGGTTCAACTGTCTCCAGATACTTTCATCGGTTCTAACACTGATCACGAATCAGGACTTAACCCTTGGCACTCGGCATCTGGCTACTGGGATTCATCCAACTACGAAACTGGCGAAGTGGTTAACACTGACGTTCCGCTGTACGGCTTCTCCCATACTCACCTTTCAGGTACAGGCGCAACGGACTTAGGCGACATCTTGGTTCTGCCATACGCAGACATGGCAAACACACAGCTGAACTCTTTCGACAAAGCCAATGAAGAAGCAAGCGCTGGCTACTACAAAACCAAGCTAAACCAAGGTCAAATCGAAGTAGAACTGAGCGCAACCAAACGCGTTGGTTTGCACAAATACACGTTTGCTGATGGCGCAGACCGCAACGTGAAGTTCGATTTGGGTCATACCCTAATGAACAACAACGGCAAGTCTTTGAAGAACAAAGTAGAAGTGGTGGACGAATACACCATTCGCGGTCGTAAAACCTCAACTGGCTGGTTCCAAGGGCAAGATCACCAAGGTCAGGACATCTTCTTCTACGCGAAATTCAACCAACCAATCGCCAAAGCAATGTTGGGTGAACAAGACCTAGAACCAACGCGCGAAATGCGTAATGGGGCGGTTTACTCAGGCGATGATCTGACCGCTTACCTAAACTTCGGCACAGGCGAAGAGCCAATTGAAATCCGCGTGGGTATCTCTCCAGTTAACTGGCAAGGCGCACAGAAAAACTTAGAAGCGGAAGCACCGAGTTTCGACCTAGCAAAAGTAAAAGAAGACGCAGAATACGCGTGGGCTGAGAAGCTAGCAAAAATCAAAGTAGAAGGCGGCACAGACGCAGAGAAAACCAACTTCTACACTGGCATGTACCACATGATGATCGCACCAATCGAGTTATACGATGTGGACGGTCAATACGTCGATATGCTTGGCACAGTGCGCACACTGAAAGATGGCGACACGCCAAACTACTCGATTTACTCAACGTGGGATACGTTCCGCGCGGTTCACCCAATGTGGACCATTATCGACCCAGACCAAGCAACGCTTTACGTGAAAGACTTGATTCGTAAATCCAACGACGAGTTTGGTCTATTGCCGAAATGGGAAGGTCACGGCTCTGAAACCGGCACCATGATCGGCTACCCATCGGCAGCGATTCTGGGCGATGCCGTAACCAAAGGCTTGATTGATGCAGAGCAAGCTTACACGGCGTCAGTGAAATCAGCACGTTACACGCCGCATGAATACCCACAGATTCATGACGACATCCTAAGCTCACTCATGGCTGGTCAGTTGAACTACCACGAGAAAGAACAGTGTGTTCGCTACCCGAACTGGAACTCCGTGTCGTACTCGTTGGAATTCTCATTCTACGATTGGACGATCGCAGAAATGGCAAAAGCCGCTGGCGATATGGACGCGTATGAAGAGTTCAAAGCTCGTTCTTACAACTCTTTGAAACACTGGGATGCGAAAGCAGGTAACGCAGACGGCACGGGCTTCTTCGTACCAACAGAACTGAAAGAAGGTGACCCATGTGCACTGAAATACGCTTCAACTGACTTCGACCCTTACAAGTCTGACGCGTTCTACTACACAGAAGGTAACGCGTGGCAATGGCAATGGGCGTTCATGCAAGACTTAGACAAGCTGACTGAAATCATGGGCGGCACGCAAGGTCTGAACGACAAGCTGAACAACCTATTTACTGCCGATCCAAATGGCGGCGAAGCGCACCAAGACATGACAGGCTACATTGGTCAGTACATTCACGGTAACGAGCCTTCGCACCACGTTATCTACTTGTACAACCGTACTGAAGAGTCTTACAAGGCGCAGGAATACCTAGACCAAGTTTACGACCAGTTCTACAAACCGACACCAGACGGCATCATCGGTAACGAAGACGTAGGTCAAATGTCGGCGTGGTACTTGATGTCGGCACTGGGCTTCTACCAAATCTCGCCAACCGATCCAACCTACAGCATCGGTCGTCCAATCTTCGACAAAGCGACGGTAGACATTGGCTCTGGCACCTTCACGGTAACGGCTGAGAACAACGGTCCAGACAACATGTACATCAAAGAAGTGACCATCAACGGTAAGCCTCTGGATGTGTACAACACCTTCCAGCACAGCGAATTCAAAGCAGGCGGCGAACTGCACTTCGTGATGACAGCTGACAAGTCTGAAGCAATGCAAGCCAACCTAGGCGAATAATGATTTTGAGGGGACCTCGTGTCCCCTTTTCTAGTGGAATAAAAACAATGAAACTTAAAAGAACCCTACTCTCTACTGCAGTGTTAACCGCCATGCTTGGTCTTGCTGGTTGTGGCAGCGACGCTGATCCAGAAACTCCGGTTATCTCTACCCCTACTTTGGAATTCGTTGATACCTTGATCGGCACTAAAGGTCTTGGCAACGTCAACCCATCGCCAGTGATGCCAGAAGGTATGATTCAACCGTCACCAGATAACTTCGATCCAAACGGTTGGAATGGTAAAGGCTCGCCTGTTGAATACGATCCTGTGCACAGCTTGCTTTCTGGCTTCTCAATGACCCACATTTCTGGCGCAGGTAAAGGTGACCTAAACGACTTCGCTTTCTTGCCATACACAGGCTTCAATACCGATGCCGTAACCATGGATAAAAGCTCGGAAGTGGCAGAGGTTGGCTACTACTCGGTTGACCTTGTAGAAACAGGCGTAAAAGCAGAACTGTCGGCAACCGACCGCGTGGCGTTCCAACGTTATACCTTCAAACCGGGTGAAGACCGCAAAGTGCGTATCGATCTTCAACACGAACTCTTGGAGCAATACGGCAACCACTCTCGCAGCATATACTACAAGCGCGTTAACGACACCACCGTCGTAGGCGCGCGCACCTCAAACGAATGGGGTCAATGGCAAACCGTGTTCTTCGCGGCAGAATTCTCTGATCCAATCATTGAAGAGAACCTGTACACCAAGCTGGCTTCTGAAAGCAAACTCACCCCAACTGACGCTACCGAAGTCGGCTTGGAAGATTACCGCGGTTACGCAGAGCACAAACCAATGCCGGGCGAACCAGAACCTGATCCAGAACGTTTGGCAAAACGCGCAAACGATGTCCTGACGCATTTGAACTTTGGTAAGAGCGATGAGCCGTTGGTGGTCAAGGTAGCGATTTCTGGCACTGGCGTTGACGGCGCACTGAAAAACCTAGAAGCAGACACCAACGGTTGGGACTTCGACAACGTCGTACAACAAAACCGCGTGGCTTGGGAAAACATCCTTGGCGAGTTTGAACTGGAAGGTGGCAACAAAGCCGACAAAACCATGTTCTACACCTCGCTCTACCGTACGTTCGTTGCTCCATTCCTATACCAAGATGTGGATGGCAAATACCGTGGTATGGATGGCAAAGTGCACCAAGCAGAAGATGGCTTAGTGAACTACTCAGTGTACTCAATGTGGGATACGTTCCGCGCCGCACACCCACTGAAAACCATCATTGATAAAGACCGCGCGATTGAACACGCACGCGATCTATTGAACAAATACCAAACGGGCGGCGTACTGCCAAAATGGGAACTGCACTCGGATTACACCGGTGAAATGGTCGGTCATCCTGCGGTTTCGGTTATCGCCGATATCATGGTCAAACACCCAGAAGCCTTTACTGCTGTCGAGTTTGATTTGGCGTTGAAAGCCGCTGACGAAACGGTCAACTTCAACCTTGATAAAACCGAAAGCTGGGTGCCTTACCAAGACGCTTGGAACGGTGACAAACGCTTCACGGTCATGACACGTCATAACGACTACCAAGAAGACGTCGGCTTTATTCCAGCCAACACCAAATGGGCGCCCGACTCTGGTGACAAACCGGGTTACGTGGAAGGTTTGAAAGTCGATAAATACGACGAGCTCGTGAACGAGTCGGTGTCTTACGGTCTTGAGAATGCTTACTACGACTGGTGTATCGCTCAGATCGCTAAACTTGCGGGCAATGACCAGCAGTACGACCGCTACATGGCGCGCTCTGAATCGTTCAAGAACTACTTCGATTACAACCCAGAACAATACGGTAAACTGCAAGACACCAAAGGCAACGCATTGGGTGCAACGGGCTTTATGCGTCCGGCTTACATGAACAGCGGCAGCAAGGTTTGGGCAAACAACCTGAAAGCCGAATGTTTGGACGAGAACATGGCGCTGTCTATCCCAGACGGTATGGACTACAACGCATGTAAAGACCGCAAAGCACTCAACGAAAGTGACGTGTTCTGGCCTTACCGCGCCGAGCACCGTGGTGAAGACTTCACCGAAGGCAATACATGGCAATGGACATGGTTTGCACCGCACAACTTGAACGGTCTAGCCAACGTGATGGGTGGCGAGCACATCGACCGTACTGACTTCTCTCTTCCTGAAGACGTAACCGAACAAGGCAAAGCGGCATTCCTCGCTAACTTGAATGCGCTGTTTAATGCGGACTCCAACGCCGATACGAGCCAATCACACGACATGTCGGGCTACATCGGTCAGTTCGTGATGGGTAATGAGCCTGATCACCACGTGCCTTACCTATACAACTGGACGGCAGAACCTTGGAAGACACAAGAAATCGTCGACCAAGCGATGAACGAGTTCTACCACCCAACGCATGAAGGCCTGATTGGTAACGAAGACGTCGGTCAGATGTCGGCGTGGTATGTGATGTCTGCATTGGGCTTCTACCAAGTCACACCGGGCGAAGCAAGCTACACCATCGGTCGTCCTCTGTTCGACAAAGCCGTGATTCCTGTCGCGGACGGTAAATTCACCATCACCTCTGAAAACAACAGCCAAGAGAGCATCTACGTTAAGTCGGTGACCATCAACGGCAAACAATTGAGTGACAACTTCAGCTTCGCGCACAGCGATTTGAAAGACGGTGGTGAGCTGCATTTCGTCATGACTTCAGACAAATCTGAAGCGATGAAAGCGCAGTAACCGATACCTATCCAAATAACGAAAGGGGGCACCTAGCCCCCTAAAAAACTTCACTTCAGTGGAACCATAAAAATGAAACTAAAAAGAACCCTTATCTCTACCGCTATACTCGCTGCCATGTTTGGTCTTGCTGGTTGTAACAGCGATGACGACAACAGCAACTCTGGCACTCCATCCCTCGACACCACACTAACTCAATACGTCAATCCATTGATTGGTACAGGCGCAGATGGTCACACCTTCCCAGGGGCGGTTGTGCCTTACGGTTTGGTGCAACTTTCTCCTGATACCGAAATGGAAGGCTGGGGCTCTGCCGCCGGTTACTTCGACCACGGCAAGCTGACTGAAATCCCAGTGTATGGCTTCTCCCACACTCACCTTTCTGGCACAGGCATTACTGACCTTGGTGACATCTTAGTTCTGCCTTTTACGAAGAAAGAAAACGCCGTTTTCAACACGTTCGATAAAGACAACGAAACTGCAGAAGCGGGCTACTACGCGGTTGAACTGAACAAAGGCGAAATCAAAGCCGAGCTAACCACCACGCAACGTGTTGGCTTCCACCGCTACACCTTCAAAGAAGGCACAACGCCACACATCAAGTTCGATTTAGACCACACCCTCAACAAAGGTCACTTCAACAACCGCACCATGAAGGGCGATTTGGAGTTCATCGACGCTTACACCATCCGCGGTTTACGTAGCTCAAACGGCTGGGCGAACAACCAACACGTGTACTTCTACGCCACCTTCAACCAACCTATCGTCAAAGCCATTGCTCTAGTTGACGGCGCAGAAACGGAAATCGATGTAAACAACGACAACATCGACGCAGTGAAAACCATCGCTTACCTAGAATTCGCACCATCATCAACACCGCTAGAAATCCAAGTAGGCTTGTCACCAACAGGCACAGAAGGGGCGGAGAAAAACCTAGAAGCAGAAGCGAAAGACATGTCATTTGATACTGCGCGCGCTCAAGCCAACGACGCATGGCACCAAGAGCTTAGCCGTATGATGGTATCTGGCGGCACGGAAGATCAAAAAGAGATCTTCTACACCGCGCTTTACCACGCTTCTATCGCGCCAATGATTTTCCAAGATGTCGACGGTCAATACCCTGCGATGCGTACTCGCATTCAAAAAGACGCGGGCGACACACCAAACTACTCTGTGTATTCCATGTGGGACACTTTCCGTGCAGCGCACCCACTGAAAACCATCATCGACCCAGAACGTGCCGAAGAGTTTGCCAACGACCTGATTCGTAAATACGAAGACGGTGGCATCTTGCCGAAATGGGAACTGCACAGCCATTACACTGGCACTATGATCGGCTTCCCTGCGGTTTCTATCATTGCTGACGCGATGGCGAAAGGTTTAGACATCGACCCACAACTTGCCAAAGAAGCGGCTGAGTTTACGGTGCGTTACCACGAGGCATCTGAATTCTCAGATTGGACGGAAGACAACAACATCGGCGCAGCAAACGTTGTGCAAGTGAAGGTGTACGAAGAAAACGGCTTTGTTCATCACGGCTACTGGAACAGTGCATCTTATACGCTTGAGTTTGCATATGGCGACTGGGCAATGGCAGAAATCGCGCGCATGGCTGGCGATGTAAAACTGCAAGAAGAGTTTATGACTCGTGCCGACAACTGGCTTAACCATTGGGATGCAGAGACAGGCTTCTTACGTCCGAAAAACCACCCGCTAAGCTCATCACCAAACAAACCGCCTTTGGAGTTCAACCAACCAATTGATGAAGAACGTTTGGATGAGTGTGAAATGGTTGAGTGGCCTGAAGGCTCAGGCGTGATGAAAGAGAAATGCCCACTGCTACCATTTGACCCTTACTACGTGGACGAGTTTGCCTACACCGAAGGGAACGCGTGGCAATGGAAGTTCCAACCAATGCACGATTTCAACCGTCTGAAACAAGAAATCTATCAAGCCGACTTGGCGCAAGGCAAAGACACCACGCCAGAGAAAGCCTTCCGTGAAGACTTGGACGAGTTATTCAATGCGCGTTCTTCAAACACAGGCGAAGAGCTACCAGACCTAACGGGTTACATCGGTCAGTACATGCACGGTAACGAGCCATCGCACCACATTCCTTACCTATACGCGCTAACGGATGAGCCATGGAAAGCACAAGAGTACCTAGACCGCATCATGTCAGAGATGTACACCAGCGAGCCAACCGGCTTGATTGGTAACGAAGACGTGGGTCAGATGAGCTCTTGGTACTTGATGTCGGCAATGGGCTTCTACCAAGTGACGCCAGCGGATCCGGTCTACACCATCGGTCGCCCCATGTTTGATGAAATCACCATTCCAGTGGAAGGCGGCGAGTTCAACGTCATCGCAGACAACAACAGCCCACACAACAAGTACGTGAAGTCCGTAACCATCAACGGCAAACCGCTGGATGCCAACTTCACCTTCAAACACAGCGAAATCAAAGCGGGCGGCGAGCTTCACTTCGTCATGACGGGTGACAAGCAAGAAGCGCTTCAAGCTCAGTAACGTTTTATGTAATTCGTGTTTAAAGAATAAGCAGATAGATTAACTCAGTGGCAGGAAGTGACGCGCTTCCTGCCTAAGGAATCAAGATTATGAACTTTACGAAAACCGCTATCGCCACCGCAGTGATTGCAAGTGTTATTGGTTTGGCTGGCTGCAACGATGACGACGATAACACCTCACCAAGCGTCGATACTTCCAACCTAAAATACGTCGACCCATTCATTGGAACCGGCTTTAACGGACACACCTTCCCGGGTCCTGTTGTGCCAGAAGGCATGGTGCAACTTTCTCCAGATACCGAGCTGATCGGCTGGCACTCTTCATCAGGTTACCACTTCGATAAAAAGACCTTATTTGGCTTCTCCCACACTCACCTATCTGGCACGGGTATGGGCGGCTTAGGTGACATTCTGTTCCTGCCGTTTACCGAAGATAAAGCTAAATACATCGAAGACAGCGACGACTACCGCGAAGCGATTTCGGTCAAGATGGACAAAACCTCAGAAGTGGCAGAAGCGGGTTACTACTCTGTGAAGATTGCTGAGAACGGCATCAAAGCTGAGCTTACAGCTTCTGAACGTGTCGGCTTCCATCGTTACACCTACCCGCAAGGTCAACCACAACGTCTGAAGATAGACCTCAACTCCATCCTTAACAGTGACTGGGGTTCGACCTCTCTGCGCAACAAACTGACGGTGAGCGAAGACGGTCATACCATCACGGGCGAGCGCGATGCAGCACACTTCTCTAGCTGGGCGAAAAACCAAAAAATCTTCTTCTATGCGACTTTCGATAAGAAGATCAAAGACGTCTACATCCTTGCCAATGGTGAGCCTGTTGACGGCCTAACGGCAGAGCACGTTTCTGAATTGATTTACGATGACCAAGGCAATGCTATCAAACGTGTCAAAGCGGACGTCACTGCCTACATCGAATTTGAAGATGAAGGCTCACAGGAGTTGAACGCGCAAGTGGCGTTATCTGCGGTTGACCCACAAGGTGCAGAAAACAACTACGATGCTGAAGCGAATGTCTCTTTCGATACAGCTCGCAGCAACGCGCGAGAGAAATGGGCAAAAGCACTCAACTTCTCTATCGAAGGGGGCACGGAAGATCAGAAAGAGATCTTCTACACCGCGCTTTACCACACAAAAATTGCGCCGATGGTGCACCAAGACGTAGATGGTCGATTCCGAGGCATGGGCAAAGGCTCAATTCGTGAAGGCGAAGGGGAATACTCCATCGCTTATGGTCAAGCAACGGAAGAACAACCAAACTTCTCGGTTTACTCTCTTTGGGATACCCAACGTGCATTACACCCACTAAAAACCATCACTGAACCAACCCGCGCGGTGCAGTACGCGAAGAACCTAGTTCAGAAGTACACTGAAAGCGGCTTACTACCGAAATGGGAGCACTTAGGTGACGAAACAGGCACCATGGTTGGCTACCCAGCGGTAGCTGTGATTGCGGATGCGATGACCAAATTCCCAGAAGAGTTTACTCAACAAGAGAAAGAGCTGGCGCTGAAAGCCGCGATCGACTCTTCGACTTACGACAACTACCCTGCATTGCAAGCAGATTGGGATCAAGGCGTATTGGATCGCACTTTAACCAAGCACATCGATTACATTGAGAAAAACGGCTTCACGCCTGCCATCCAACGTGTCGATGGTGAACCAGTCTTTGAAGACTACACCGTTGAGTCTGTTTCTTACGGTCTGGAAAATGCGTTCTACGATTGGGCTATCGCACAAATTGCCAAAGCAGCCGGTGATACTCAAGCAGAAGAGCAATACCTTGAACGCTCAAAAGACTACAAGAAGTACTTCGATTACAACCCAACGGAATACGCAGAACATGGCGTGACGGGCTTCATGCGCCCAGTGATGATTGATGAAACCTTCATGACGCCATTCGACCCATACGGCACAGAACACGAGACAGGCAACTACACCGAAGGTAACGCGTGGCAGTGGACTTGGTTTGTACCGCATGACATCGCGGGCTTAAAAACCATCATGGGTGGCGATGCTGAGTTCCAGAAAAACCTAGAAGCAACCTTCACCGCAGAAAGCCAAGGCACTGAAACACCGGATATGTCTGGTTTGATTGGTCAAGTTGCGTTTGGTAACGAGCCTTCACACCACATCCCTTACCTGTTCAACTGGACAGCAGAACCATGGAAGACGCAACAAGTCGTCGATCACATTCTTGATGACATGTATTTCGCTGCCCCAGAAGGCGTCATTGGTAACGAAGACGTGGGCGCAATGTCCGCTTGGTATGTGATGTCTGCATTAGGCTTCTACCAAGTGAACGCAGCAGAACCTATTTACACTGTGGGTCGTCCGCTATTCGACAAAGCAGTGATTCCGGTGAAAGGCGGCACGTTCACCATCACCACAGAGAACAACGCCGATGACAACATGTACATCAAGTCTGTCACCATCAATGGCAAAGCTTTGGATAACGGTTTCTTCTTCGACCATTCCGAGTTCAAACCGGGTGGTGAGTTGCACTTCGTGATGACGGGCGATCAATCAGAAGCGATGAAAGCGCCTCAATAACCTTCACTTGAAATGTGTTCCTCAGGCCAAATCAGTCTGAGGAACACAAGCTCAAATCAATCCCTTCCACTAATGATAGCGTCATTTCTGCCGCCGAAACTTCTTTGCAACCCGACGAATTTTGTCCGCACCACAACGGCGTAAATTCATCTCGGTTTTGCTTCTCCATAAGCGCTCTTAACTGAGTCATTTCAATGGAAGCATATGGGAATTTCGGCGCAGATTCACAGATGTAGCCTAGCTCCGACATCGCGCGATTCACAATGCCTCGTGCTGGTCTGCCCGAGAAAACATTGGTCACCGCCGTATGCTGCGCGCGCTCACTGGCAATCGCATATCGATGTAAAGACGAGGTTTTTGCCTCATCACACAACAAATAGGCGCTGCCAACCTGCACAGCACTTGCTCCTAACTTCAGCGCAACTTCAACACCGCTTTTATCGGCAATTCCTCCTGCAGCAATAACAGGTAAATTCACGCGCTTAACGATTTGCGGTAACAACGCCAACAAGCCTAATTGAGTAGATAAATCATCCGATAAAAACATGCCTCGGTGTCCACCAGCCTCCAAGCCTTGAGCGATAATGCCGTCAACGCCTTTTGCTTCCAGCCACAGTGCTTCATCCACTGTGGTCGCTGTCGAAAGGATCTTCCCTCCCCAGCCTCTAATTCGCGCTAACAAGTCATCGGCAGGCAAACCAAAGTGGAAACTGATCACTGGCGGTGCAAATGGTTCAATCGCGTCAGCAATATCATGATTGAAAGGCATCCTTGTCGGAGCGTTTGGCTGAGCCTGTACGGTTTCACCAACTTCAGCAAAATACGGTTGCAGCGTTTTTTGCCACTCTTCGTGCTTGTTAGCGTCGTATTCCGGCATTTCATGGCAAAAGAAGTTGAGGTTGAATGGTCGATTGGTCGCCTGTTGAATAAGTTGGAGTTCTTTAACGATGGCGTCTTTATTCAGCATTCCACAAGGTAACGAGCCAAGCCCGCCAACATTACTCACTGCAATGGCCATTTGGCTATCTTGCACGCCAGCCATTGGGGCTTGAATAATCGGTAACTCTGTCCCCAAAAGTGCATTAAATGCGTTGTTTTTCATCGTTCTTCCTTGAGTTCATCCAACTGAGTTTTTTGTTGTTTTATGCGCGTTTTCACTGACACGCATCAATATGTCCACTATCTCATAGCGACTAATTTTCACCCAACTGCGTTGTTATTTCTGTGCACTCAACACCCACTCAAAATGACATTCCGCGTCAATCAGCGATTACTGACATGAATTTATGTGATCCAATTCAATCGCCTGAGTTACGTGCTTTTTTAAAGTTGCTCTGTTTCGCGAAACCTTACTTCTTACTCAACTTTTACCGGATCAACTATGAAGACATTTTCTAAAAAGCCGTTGCTGTATGCGTTAGCGGCGTTCTCTATCGGCGTGTCATTTTCTTCCTTTGCGGAAATTCGCAACGTCACGTTGCTGCACACCAACGACATTGAAAGCGTTTATGAGCCCGTTGACGCATTTTGGAATCCAGACATTAGCCGCATTGGCGGTATTCCTTACCTTGCCACACTGATCAAACAAACCCGCGCGCAAGAGGAGACCAGTTTCTTGTTCGATGCGGGGGACATTTTCACTGGTTCACTCGCGAAAAAAACGCAAGGCAAGCTCTCTTTCGATTTGTACAGTGCGATGGGCTACGACGCGATAACACTCGGTAACCACGAATTTGAATACGGCTGGCAAACCTTGAAAGAGAACATGCCAAGAGCCGCCTACCCCGTGCTCAATGCCAACATCAAGTTTGAGCAAAACAATGCGCCTTTTGCTTCGCCATATACCATTGTTGAACGCGATGGCATTCGTGTCGGTGTGATTGGGGTAATGGGCGTTGATGCCTTCTACAACACTATGTGGAAAGGTAATCGCAAAGGTTTGACTATCGACGATCCAATCAAAACCACTCAGTTCTGGGTTGATAAGATCCGCGACGAAGTGGACATGGTTGTCGTGCTCACCCACCAAAATAAAACGGCACCAATGCAAACCGACAAAGAAGCCGATCCTGAAGTGCAACGCGGCTTTGATGAAGATTACGACATGGCAGGCAAGCTAAAGGGGGTCGATGTGATTTTTGGCGGCCACTCTGACCATGGCTTATGGAAGCCTGTCGTGCATCCAAAAACGGGCACAGTTATCGGTCTCACTTTCGGTCAAGGTAAATACTTGGGTTACACTAAATTTGCAGTAGACACCGAAAAGCACGACGTAAAACTGCTGGACGGAAAACTGATCCCTGTCGAGTCAGACAAGCTTGAACGCGACAAGAAAACCAGCGATCTTATCGCCAACGCTCGCAAACAATACCCAGAGCTTGGTCAGCAGTTGGCGACCATTAATGACACGGCGTACCGACGTTATTACCGCGAGTCCAATGTAGGCAATTTAGTAGCAGATATGATGCGCGAAGCCGCTAAAGCAGATGTGGGTATGATCAGCTCGGGCAGTATTCGCGTTGACCTTAACAAAGGCCCAGTAACGATGGAAAACGTAATGGATCTTTTCCCATTCACAGATAAACTTTCCGTCGTAAAACTCAACGGCGTACAGCTGAAAGAACTGTTGGAGTACAGCTACACTTTGCCTTACGGTCTGGCACAATTCTCCGGTATTGAAGCGCGCTACGACAACGCAAAACCACAAGGTAAACGCCTGCTCAGCCTGAACGTAAATGGCAAGCCAGTGAACGACTCGCAATCATACAAAGTGGCCACTTACTCTTACGCAGCGAGCGGGGGTGACGGTTATCATGTATTTGAAAAGGGCACGTTTGAATCGCAAGGCGATTCAGTCACCCAAGTATTGATTGACCAATTTAAAGCCAAGAAAGATGTTATCGTTCCGGCGCTGGGTCGCCAAGTGGATGTCAGCGTCAAAGAGTAAGTCTCTGACAAATAACCTCAAAGGATAAGCACCATGACTTTTCGTCAAGAATACAATGGCTGTAAGTCATTTGGCTGCCCTAATTGCGGCGTGCCTGATCTCAGTTTGTATTCGCGCTCAAATCGGCTTGGCTACGACGCGTGGCATTGCCCTGAGTGTGGTGCTTATCCTCCGGTTTTGATTAACGAGCCGATACTCGCATTGGCTCATCAACTACAACAGCAAACCTTTAATTTGAAGCTATTACCTCATTGCGACTGCCGCTTACCCGCTTGGCAACGCTACGGGAGAACGGCCGTCGGTAGCCCAAGAGTAAAGTGTCGCTACTGTCAAAAAACCGCAACGCTGCCGAACCCAATCAAAGAATCCCGCACACTCCAACCACTGCTTGATGCTCTATTAGCCGAGGTTTCACCCAAAGATTTACAGTATAAATTGGGCTTGAATCATCGCCGTTTTTCACAATCTCTTGAGCGTTTGGCAAGTATGCTGGACACTTTTAGTCGCTTATACGAACGTCACTTATCGTTCTCGAATATCCAAACTCGTTCCTTTGTTCAAGTGGCGCGCTCTGGTTTTCGCCACCATGACCGAGAACAACGTGCAGCGCATATTTGGACACTATGCAGCGCCGATGCCCAAACGGGGTACGTGCTTTTGCTCAGTGACAACGCTTGGTTTCCTCAGACAGAGATGTCAGAGCACATCATTCCTCAACCGCTTTGGGAGCCAAGCCGTTACCAATTAACGCAGCAAGAAGAAGCGCCAGACGAATCAGATGTATTTCTCCAAGCACAGCGCACTTACGACAAAATTCTTAGCCGCAGCCAATTTGACCAACTCGCTTACTGCGATGGTTCGCACGCGAAATCAAAAGAAGTGCTACTCACTCGCCCTGTTTTTGCTGCGCACGCGCACATGCAAAACTTGGCGAAATACTTTGCGAACAAAGTGCCGAAACGCTTTGTCCTCGAACATGAAAGCTTTTTACGAGGGGCAGCGATCACCGCTTTTACCTCCGCCATTAAGCGGGGCACGACGCAACTCTATTATTGCCATATTGGACAAAGTGAGGAAAATCTGAGCTTAAATCATGCAAAGCAAAAGATGAGTTGGTGGGATGAAACGTGGCGTCGTGGAAACATCCAAAATCAATATGGGAGCTGGCAAGTGGGGATGGGGTGGCTGACTCAAAAAAGCGCAAGACCATCGGAATCGATAGACGAATTAATCCCGACACACCCGAATTGGAACAGCGAGTTTTGGAACCGTTATACCCAATGGTTACCACCAAGCTACGCTGCCCACTTGAGTTTGCAGCGCATTAAACAGTGGCAAGCGATTTATCGATTTCTCTATAACTACTCAGCCATGCAATCACCACCAAAAGTTGGGGTGGATGAGATCGACCTGTCTCGCGTCGATAGCATAGCCGAATCAATCAACCGCTCGATAAACGCTCCTGTACACCTTTTAACGCTCGAACAAGAAGGCTTCATCAAAACCGATATTGTTTGAAATGCTGGATCTAAGATTCGACTTTTAGCCATTAGCCAAGTGATTCAATGGGAATGATTTGCCGAAACTTAGTATGAAGATCTGTAAGCGCGGCTTCAACATCCGGTTCTGCTCGGCTTAAATGTGCGATTAGCGTCATGAAGTAGCAGTCAAAAATCAACGGCATTTTGTCTTCAAGAACAGAACTTACGCTCGCAGATTGAAACAAAGCTTGGTTAAACGACTGGTAGTAATCCAAATCCCAAATCACCTCTTTCAACAAGGCTCGGCTCAACTCGACGTTCGCAAAATAGTAGCGATAGTATTTCTCTGTCAGCGCCAAACCAATGTCAATAGCTGTCTTACCTTCCACACTGACTAGCGTCTCTTGGCTGATCTGTTGCAGTTGCGTCAGCATCCCTTCGCGCAAAATCGACAGTTTGGTCGGGAAGTGGCTGAATACCGTACCATCGGCGACTCCTGCTTCTCTCGCAATCTGCCTTGTGGTCGTCATGTCATAGCCATTCTGAGCAAAAGATGCCCACGCGGCTTTTAGGATTTTGTCTCTGGTTTGTTGTCGCTTCGTCATTGATGTATCTGCTTAATGAGCCTGAAAGGATCATACCTTGAGCGGCTGACATTGACAAATTGAGCGCGCTCAATTATAAAAATGAGCGCGCTCAATTTTTATATAAAAACAAAAGGAATCGCTCATGTACGTATTAAACAAACTAGGCCAAGGATTGATTTTCTTGCCGACCATATTCTGCTTTTCTTATATTTTAAGACCAATATTGATGGTGATTCTCATACCAGGTGGACTCGCACTTTTGGCGTTAATCGGGGGGGCAGAAGTCAGAGCAGAACTCAAAGCCATGCTGCTTGAGGAGCTTTTTGGGGTCAGTCCATCACACACCACCTCGAAAAAGGCGTGAGTGCGCGAGAAACGTTGGCAAGGTTAAGCAAAAAACAAAACGCGCAAGTATCGAGATCTCAATACCTGCGCGATATAAATGTGGTGAAAAGAGGACTGGCGTTAATCAGTATTCATGTTCTGACCGATTCGCCATAAAACGCCACTAGGGTCAAACAAACAACATTCGCGCATACCCCAAGGTTGCTCGACCAGCTCAGTTAAACGCGAACCAAATTCTTCATGACCCACTTTGGACAAGTGCTGATGCCAGCTTTCTGCGTCTTCTACGAGCAAGTGCATCATGAAGTTGTTGCCGTGTTCTGGCTCATAAAAATTCTGTAAAAGAAACGCGCAACTGCCTTGAGAGAAGTACGCCACATCACCGAAGTCTGACGCCATATCAAAGCCTATCGCCTCATAAAAACGTTTTGAGAGCGCGTAATCTTTCGCTGGAACAAATGATTTGATTTCAACAATATTGAGGTTTTCCATTTCCAATTTCCTAAGCCCTTTTCCATCAAACTGACTGACGTAATCACGCTCTACGCCTTCTATTCGCCTTGCGTATTTTGCTGCGATGGTAGTGGTACACACTCTACCATTTGCGTTTGTAACCACGTGATGAATTTATGTTCGAGTTCTGTACGCTTTTTATCTTGGCTCAATAAAACATAATTGCAACCTGATAGCACAAAACCAAATGGCGCGACCAAATTACCGCGCTTAATATCGTCCATAACAAAAGGATACGATCCCATCGCCGCGCCTAAGCCATCCACCGCGGCTTGTATGCAAAAATAAAAATGCGCAAATGATTGCTGAGTGTTGCCGTTGAAGGTTTCACAACGTGTTGATTGCTGCCAATCCGCCCAAGCATGCGGTCTAGTTTGGCTATTCAACAATCGAACTGCATCCAAATCGTCTTGAATGGATTGCCAATACTCAGGAGAAAATACTGGCCCCACCCACTCTTCCACAAGAATGGTTTTGTTGTAATCGTGCTGCTGAGCAAAATCGTCTCGACGAATCGCCATCGAAAGCCCTGTCGATCCTAATGTTACCGGGCCTCCCGCCGTCGACAAACGAACATCAGCACGGTGTTCATCATTAAACGCAGCAAGCCTTGGCATCAACCAACGCATGGTTAATGTCGGTTCACAAGACACTTCAAGATGCTGATGCTTTTCTTGAATGAGTGTATTCACGCCTGTTTCTAGCGTTTGGAATGCCGTTTTTGTGTATGTCTTGAGTAATTCACCTTCTGCCGTCAACACGGCTTTCCTACCCTCTTTCAAAAACAAAGGTTGCGACAGATATTGCTCAAGTTGCTTGATCTGCTTACTCACTGCTCCGTGGGTGATGTTCAGTTTGTCAGCCGCTTCAGTGTAGCTTGAAGAGCTCGCCGCAACGTGGAAGACATAGAAAGATTTTAGGTGGCGCATCTGTGAGTTTTTCTCACCAATATGGGAATATTTTTCGATTATAGTCAGTAACAAAGACGCCTACAATTCCGCTACATCACAGACTTCATCATTCAAACAGGAAACCGATATGGAATTTGTAACTCTTGCGCTATTGGGGGTGCTTATTGTTATTAGCCCTGGCGCAGACTTTGTTTTGGTATTAAGAAACAGCTTAAATCAAGGACGAGAAGCTGGCGTGTACAGTGCGATTGGTATCAGCATGGCGATAAGCATCCACATCGCTTACTCCATGCTAGGAATCAGTTACTTAATTTCACAAAATGAATGGTTGTTTAATCTCGTGCGCTATCTTGGGGCTGCTTATCTTATCTACCTTGGGATTAAAGGAATATTCTCCTCGCAGCCTGCGCCAAACTCAGAAACCATTCAACAGAGCGAGTATTCAATGTGGCGATTTTTCATGCAGGGATTTCTGTGTAATTTACTCAATCCTAAGACGATGCTGTTTTTTCTGAGTATTTTTAGCCAAGTGATTTCTCCCGATTCTAGTCAGCAACATATCGCCTTGTTTTACGGGATTTATATGATTGCGCTGCACGGCATTTGGTTTTCTATCGTTGCTGTTTTATTCACGTCACCCCAATTACAAGCCTTCTTGTTGAAGATTAAGCATCGACTCAATCAAGCATGTGGAGCGGGATTGGTCATTTTCGGCGCGATGCTGGGCTTAAAGGCTTAATACGTTTGCGGTCAGATTTTGAACACAAAAAATGCGGCTACTGGAGCCGCATTACAATCCACAAACCTTAGGTCTGGTAAGTGAAACGTTTATTGAGTGATAACGGTGAGCTTATCCCAATCAATCGTGAAGCGAATTTGCGCCTCAGTGTAATGGCTCGTTGTGCCTTGATCGTACCAGTTACACGCATTGCGAGAGAAACCTTCGTCAACTTCTTTCATGCCCGCTCGTGCAATCATCTCCGTTTTTGGCTCTTCTCCGCGCTCAAATTCTGGTGTGAACACGTACTGGAATTTCGGTTTGAAGCCGTAGATCAGACGCGGCAAGTTCTCTTCTGGTAATAGGTTTTCGTTTGAACAACCTGTGTAGTGGTAAACACCCGCCCATTTACCGTAATACTGGTAGTCGTTGGTGTAAATCTGGCTAAGAGAGGTGGTCCACTTAACGCCCATACCGCGTTCCATGGAAGCTTTTGGCTTGGCTGCGGTGACGTAATCCTTACTTGAGTAACGAGACGTATAAGCCACACCGAGATCGGTCGTCAACGAGCCAGAAAAACTTGGTGCCGAGCCCGGTGTTGCAGTCGCGGTTAAGCCGATAGACGGTGCAACCGTGGTTGTCGATACTGAAACATCATTGGCTTCGTTTTGCGGTGAGTAATCCTCACTAAATACAGGCGTGCCACCAGCTTGATAGATGCTGTAATCGAACGCAACTGGGTAGTTTTGAGTAAAACGGTCAACAATCGCTGCATCAAAAGTGTGTTTTACACCCGGCTTACCTGGTACATAACCATTCCCTAGAGTGATCACGCGAGCCGCTTTTTTGTCGTTCTTTGAGTTATGGAATAACTCAACCAGTAACTTCATCTGCACACGGCTACCACGAAACTCGTACGGGAAAAGCTCAGGCTCGCTTTGCATCACGACTTCATAACTTTTCTTCACGTAACCTTCTAGCGCGATGTTATCAATCAAGACACTTTCTACAACCTTGTTATCAGAAGCAGCAGCAGTAGCGGAAATCCCTAACATTAGGGGAAGCAGTATTTTCTTATTCATTATTTTATTACCTTACTTGGGAACAGTCCCAAATCAAGCTAACATATTGAATACACTGCATCAACGTGACGAAAACGATTCACATTATCAATAGTTTGACCTACACCCAGAAATGAAAAAAAACAGCCAACTTACGCTGGCTGTTTCGATGCAGTTAATGAATGACCCGAGCGTCCCCTTTAAGTAACTGAGACAGATCGATAGTGAATATCGTCACTGTCGGACGTTTAGGCAGAGCATTTTCGATCGAAAACTCTGGCCCAGCTGGAACGAGGGGGAAGTGAATAGCAGTCGGCCACGTTGACGAAGCTTCATTACCGCCCGGCTCAGATATTGAGAAAGAAAACGCAGGCAAACGGGTCATAACACTTACCTCAAATGACTGATTCGCGGGCTCAAGCGAGCCCGCTTAGGTTTTGCAATGTTATTGTTGTTTTAACGCTTACTTAATCACTAACGATTGGTAACGTTAGATATCAAGTTCTTTGTCTTCAACGTGGTTGGTGATCATCGCTTCAGTGGTGATCATCAAGCCAGCAACAGACGCTGCGAATTGAAGCGCTGAGCGTGTTACTTTCGCAGGGTCCAAGATACCCATTTCGATCATGTTGCCGTATTCACCTGTCGCAGCGTTATAACCGTAATCGGCATCACCCGCTTTGACAGCATTCGCCACAACTGAAGCTTCGTCACCTGCGTTGGTTGCGATTTGACGAAGAGGCTCTTCCATTGCACGTAGCGCAACTCGGATACCCACGTTTTGGTCATCATTGTCGCCTTTTAGATCAGCCAATTCTTTCGCGATCTTAGTTAGAGCAACACCACCACCAGCAACAATACCTTCTTCAACCGCTGCGCGAGTAGCGTGTAGCGCATCATCCACGCGGTCTTTCTTCTCTTTCATCTCAACTTCGGTTGCAGCGCCGATCTTGATCACCGCTACGCCGCCAGAAAGCTTCGCAACACGTTGTTGAAGCTTGTCTTTATCGTATTGAGAGGTGGTTGTTTCGATTTGTTTTTCAATCGAAGCCACACGATCAGCAATCGCGCTTGCTTCTGCTGCACCACCCACGATGGTTGTTGTGTCTTTGGTGATGGTAACTTTCTTCGCGCTACCTAGTTGCTCTAGCGTTGCTTTTTCAAGCTCTAGGCCGATTTCTTCAGAGATGACCGTACCTGCGGTTAGTACCGCAATGTCTTCCATCATCGCTTTACGGTTGTCACCAAAACCAGGTGCTTTCACCGCCGTCGCACGCACGATGCCACGCATGTTGTTCACAACCAATGTCGCTAGCGCTTCACCTTCGATGTCTTCAGCAATGATCAATAGCGAGCGAGAAGATTTCGCCACTTCTTCTAGCACTGGCAATAGCTCGCGGATGCTGCTGACTTTTTTGTCCACCAATAGGATGTAAGGGTTGTCTAGCTCTACGCTGCCATTTTCTTGGTTAGTGATGAAGTATGGCGACAAGTAACCGCGGTCGAATTGCATACCTTCAACCACAGACAATTCGTTGTCTAGACCTTGGCCTTCTTCAACCGTAATCACGCCATTGCGACCCACTTTTTCCATCGCTTCTGCAATGATTTCACCGATCGCGCGATCGCTGTTTGCAGAAATGCTACCCACTTGGGTGATGGATTCTTTGTCGCTGCATGGCTTAGACATTTCACGTAGTTTCTCAACCGCCGCTTCAGTGGCTTTGTCGATACCACGTTTTAGGTCCATTGGGTTCATGCCAGAGGCTACCGCTTTAAGACCTTCATTGATGAAAGATTGCGCCAGTACGGTAGCCGTCGTTGTACCGTCACCCGCTTCATCATTCGCTTTGGACGCCACTTGTTTCACCATTTGTGCGCCCATGTTTTCGAACTTGTCTTTCAGTTCGATTTCTTTCGCTACAGACACGCCATCTTTGGTGATCGTTGGCGCGCCGTAAGATTTATCAAGCACAACGTTGCGGCCTTTAGGACCAAGTGTCACTTTTACTGCATCCGCCAGTAAGTTCACACCTTTCAGCATTTTTTGACGTGCGTCATTAGCAAATAATACGTCTTTTGCAGCCATAATTATCTCCTCAAAAAACTACTACAAAAATAATTACTCAACGATTGCTAACACATCAGATTCGGACAGAATCAAGTATTCTGCGCCGTCAATTTTCTCGGTTTTCACGCCGTAACCGTCATTGAAAATGATTTGGTCGCCCACTTTGACTTCCATCGCAGCGCGTTCGCCATTTTCAAGGCGTTTACCTAAACCAACAGCAATGACTTTCCCGCGGTTTGATTTTTTCACCGACTGAGACGTTAAAACGATTCCCCCTTCAGATTTATTTTCCACCTCTTGTCTTTCAACAATTAGCTTGTCATTTAAAGGACGAATTTTCATTTGAAGTGCCTCCTACTTAGAACCAAAAATAAAAGACATAGTTTGAACATAAAGATGGATTAACGAGTCGTCTGCTCGTTTTCGATGAAAATAATAAGGTCGAAAAATTGGAGTTCAAGGGGGAAATTTAATAAAAATTTTTTATCGAACTAAATAAAATTCTCTATCAAAAATTCTCATTCACCATCCGTCAGAATGAGTCTATGATGAAGGCTATTTTACGCAGTGGCACACATAGTTTGATAAGGATGACGAAAGAATGAAAAAGGCAATTTCTCTGTTTCTTGCAACGCTGAGCTTAGGATTGCTCGCTCCTAACGTAGCGGCTTCTGAACGCGCGGAACAAGGATGGCAACTGATAGAGCAAGGCGCAATGATCGTCGATGTGCGCACTCCGCAAGAGTTCTCTGAGGGGCATTTAGACAATGCGGTGAATTTCCCTCTATCTGAGCTTGATAAACATTTTAAAGACGTCAAAAAAGATCAATTGATTGTGCTGTATTGCCGCAGTGGTAACCGCTCGGGCCAAGCCTACCAATATTTGCAATCGCAAGGGTTCACAAATCTGCACAATGCAGGCGGCCTGGAAGAGTTGCAAAACGCCCAATAATCCCTCGTTTTGTTAACACATGACTCGTTTTTCATCTGGAAAAACAGAGCGCGTTGCTGATTAGCGGCAACGCGCTCTACTGTTTAATACTTAACTTCTGTCACATCACTACTTTGGCCCTGCCTCAAACTGGGTCAGGTTGTCGGTTATTTCTAACCACGGCGCTTTTGACGCCACGAAAATATGAAAGCTTGGTTTGTGAGATGGGGCATCGTCCAACGCACCTAAGCGAATATTGACGATTCCGTTATTCTTTTTCGAATACAAACTTAAGCCGCAATGGCGACAAAAACACAGCTCGGTATTTTCACTTTTCTGATAAGTTTGAATATCCTCTTTCCCTTGGATAATGAGCAACTTATCTAGAGCAATTCCGCCCGCCGATGAATAGTCAGAGCCAGTAAATTTTCGACATTCAGAGCAATGGCAGTTGCCCATGTATTTGAATTCATCCGCCATTCGAGTTTTACCTTGCCACACAGACATGAGCCTTTGAGTACTTCCATTTGAGTCCCTTTTTATTATGAACCTACGTGAGATTGGTGATGGTCTCGTCACCATGCCACCACAAGACGACAAATTAAAGACGGGTAATGCAGGTTTTCAAAAATGAAACGAAAATATAAAAACCACAACGCGATGAAAGTTCATTTCTACCGCGACGGCGAGAAGCATGAGTCCTAAAGCTCATTCATCCTAACGCCAAACGGTAGGAAAACAGAAAGACGATCAGAGAAAAGTAAAACGAGCTTTTCGGATACAAAAACACCAAGCAAGATGCTTGGTGTTTTCTTAATATTTTATTTAACCACGCCATCGCTCTTCATAAGAGACATCGTGTTAAGCAAGTTCAGTGCTTAGAAAATGCAGTGCTTAGTAAAGCTGGTTGCTTCGTTTGCTGTCCAGTCACCTTTTGGCTTGTCTTTCAAGCTCTCACACCATTGCTCGCTGCCAACACCATCTTGAAGAACACAGTGCTTTGCAAAATCGACGGCATTGTCTGCTGTCCATTCTGTTTTTGGCTTATCGCGCATGTCGTTACACCAGCCTTCGGTGCCCACTTCATCGCTATAAGCAGTTAAAGCAGACACAGCTAACATCAGCATGACTAGTTTTTTCATAAATTCAGGTTCCAGTTGCAAACAATTAAATACCCATCACTTCAACAATCGTTGTTAATCAAAGTGACTTTTGTATCAACTATAACGAAATTATCAGTCTACGTGTTAAGACACCGAAAATTTATTGAGCGACGCTGTGATAATCACACCATATCTGGTCTTACAGACGACGCGCTTTAGTTAACGCGTTCACCTTCGCCGATCCAGTGCCAAAGCAGGCCAAACGCAGCTCTAACGCCATTTGTTCAAAATGATCGACCACCAACTGCGTGCTGATGGTTGCAGCTTTCAATACTGCACCAGCTTGACCTACGAGGTTCGCGCCTAAATGAATCGCTTTCGCCGCCTCAAGTCCATTGTGGATACCACCAGAGGCGATCAAAGGCAATTTAGGATGCTGCGCACGTATTTGAGCCAAACACGTTGCCGTCGGAATACCCCAATCACGGAAAAGCTCTGCTGCGCGCTGCATGTGAGGGTTGTCTTGGCAATACCCTTCAACCGCACTCCAACTTGTGCCACCAGCGCCCGCGACGTCAATTGCGTCCACGCCCGCATCAACCAGTCGCTGCGCCACGTCACCGCTAATACCAAAGCCCACTTCTTTGATGATGATAGGAACGTTAACGCGCGGCTTTAGTTGCTCAATAGCGTGCAATACACCAATCCAATTGTGATCGCCGTTTTTCTGAAACGCTTCTTGCATCGGATTAACGTGCACAAACAAGGCATCTGCTTGAATCGCCTCAACCGCACGTTGGGCGTTATCCAATTTGCCTTTGTCACGCAGTTGAGCAGCTCCTAAGTTTGAGTACAGCGGCACACCTTTCGCGAGTTCACGGATGGTTTTACCCAAGCCAGAGTGCTGGCTTTCTTCTAAGCTGATCCGCTGAGAGCCCACACCCATCGCGATACCTAACTCGCTTGCGGCTTCAGCTAAGCGGCAGTTGATCGTTTCGGCGTCTCTCGCTCCCCCCGTCATGGAGCTGATCAAAAACGGCAGCGCCAATCGATGGCCAAGAAACTCCGTCGATAAATCGATAGTGTTGAAGTCACATTCTGGCAGCGCACAATGTTCAAACTCGACAGACTCAAAACCCGCCGTTTTCTTTTTCATGCTCATGTCATGATGTAAAACAGCGTCTAAATGTAAGTCTTTTCGGTTAGTTTGCGGAGCCATAATGTCACCCTAAAGTAAAACAGTCGCGCAGTATTGCCATCCTTATCAGTAACGTCAATGCGAATTTTCTGAAATAGGTACATTGCATTTCCGAAACCAGCAATGAATCGTTATTTACTCTGAAATTATAGGAAGAGAAACCCACCCTCTCGTTTAAAACGATAACGGCGAGTTACTCCCTAAGCTTGGATAACAAACGGACAGGATGCCAACTTAAAGGCGGTGAAATAGATGTTTTGCGTTCTATTGTGCGCTTTCAGGCAGAATTAGCGACACAATGGTACTTGTCGAACTTGGCGCAAACTGATCCGGATCATCACAGAATTGGATTTTGCCTTTGTCTTCGACATTAAACAGCGGGATCACCAAATTGGTTTTGTGATGTTCCAAATAATCTTGGTAAGTGAAGTTCTCACTCAGTTTGGTGTGCTTGATTTCCGCGCCTCGGCTTAACAGGCTCGCTAGCTGGGTGTAACTAACATTGCCCCCCATCAACAGCTTGCCGTGATACTCCTGAGCAACAGAGTGCTTCTCACTGCCGTTTCCATTCGTCTTCACTTTTTGCAGACAATGCACTTTATCTTCGCCGAACTCGTCAACAAATTGCATACATGCCATGATGTTGAAGTGTTGATCTGGCGTGAGTGCGACCACTTGACCAATGCCAATCATGTTCAGGTTGTCATCCGCATGGCTAGAAATCGGGTTACCGTAATAATAATCCAGACCCATCATACGAACTTGGCTGATGTACTCCCAGTTCGAGTCCGTCATCAATACACGTCGATCATAACGCGCTAACGCTTGGCCAATTTCACGTGCGACTCGGTTCGCCCCAATAAGTAGGAAGCCTCTCGGCGCAGGTTCAGCGACACCCAATGCAATCGCCATAGGGCGAGCAGTGGCACTTTGTAATACCACCGTACCGATGATCACCATAAAGGTCATTGGCACCAGTAAGCTTGCTCCATCGACTCCGTATTCAGTCAACTTAATCGCAAACAGAGACGAAATCGACGCGGCAACAATACCGCGTGGCGCCACCCAAGACAAAAAGAGCTTGTCTTTAAGGTTCAAGTTGCTGCGCATCGTAGAAAGAAAAATCGATAACGGACGCGACACCAACTGCATAAAGACAAACAGCAGCAACGCACCACTACCCAGCGCTGCAAAATCATCCAAGCTGATTCGAGCCGCAAGAAAGATGAACAAACCGGTGATCAGCAAAATGGTCAAGTGCTCTTTAAAATGCAGAATTTGCTGAATGTTGATGTCTTTCGCGTTGGCAAGCCACATGCCCATCACAGTAACGGTTAATAACCCTGCTTCTGATTCGATGTGGTTAGAGACCGAAAATACGCCCAGTACTACCATTAAAACCGCAAAAGGCTGCAAGTATTCCGGCAACCACGCTCGACGCAATACCGTCGCCACGGCTGCACCAGACGCCACACCTAAAATGACACCTACGGCAATAATGGTGCCAAAGACTTCCATGCTGTTTACGGCGCTGTGCGACACGATAAACTCATACACCATCACCACAAACAGCGCACCAAGAGGGTCGATTAAGATCCCTTCCCAGCGCAAAATATTGGCAAGTGTACTGTTAGGCCTTACCGTCCGAAGCAGCGGCACGATAACTGTCGGCCCCGTGACAACGGTTAAGCTGCCGAACAACATGGCGAGCTCCCATGTAAAACCAAGGAAATAGTGTGTCGCAACACTGGTTGCCGCCCACGAGATGATCGCCCCGATGGAAACAATGCTCCATACCGACCCACTCACGCCACGAATTTCTTTAAAATTTAAGGTCAAACTGCCTTCAAATAAAATGACTGCCACCGCTAATGAGACCAACGGAAAGAGCAAATTTCCCAAAATTTCATCGGGTTTGAGCCATTGCATAAATGGCCCGACGATGAGGCCAGCCAACAGCAAAAACAAAATGGCTGGCAAGCGCAGCCGCCAAGCTAACCACTGACAGCCCAAACCAATGACCCCTACCGCTGACAGCACCAGCGCTTCATTACCCACTTGCATCTATCGTCACCTATTTTTATCGTTGTTTTAGCGTCACAGCGCTAGGATGCGTTGACCCTTAGAATTATGAATATAGTTTATACCCAGTGACTTAGCGGCGATGTGTGCCGAAAAGTCGTCCAGAAACTGCATCAAGACTTGCGTCATTCTCGCAGTTCCCCTCAGAGCAAGGTAAAGTGGGTACAAAATTTCACGCGGAACCTAGCATCATAAAACGCTCAGGCATAGAGCATGAACTAAGCTTTAGTGTACGTGCTCAAAGTTAAGAATCATCTATCGTGTGAGACAAACGACCAAGGATAGGGAGAAATGGATTGTTTACGACACTTGCGCTGATCACGGCTTTTTTTGCCATATTGATCGGTTTGAAAGCCGCCAGTCGGATATCGTTGCTGGAAAAAGAACTGTCGAAATTACAGAAAGAAGTTGCCTATCTTCGCGTCAGCACGCGTCGCGATTCGAAACTCGAAGCCTCCCAACCAGAGCCTGACACATCGGAATCCAGCCTTGGGGCGGCCTCTTCGATGCGTTCAGATTCTGGCGACTCGGCATTAAGCGCTCCAAGCAACATCGAGTCTGAATTTGAGCCTTCATACCTTGCAACTCAGCAGCACCATAGCGAGCAAGAGCAAACCGAACTCAACCAAAGCCAGCAAACACAAGTTCAGTTGGCGACGTTTACTCAGCAAGAAGACCCACTAATCCAGAAGCACGCGCAAAAACTCATTGCTAACTTCCAAGAGAACTGGCTAGTTTGGGTCGGCGCATTAGCCATGTTGATCGGTGGCGGCTATCTGGTACAAGTGATTGGTAGCCATATTGAGTTTTCGCCACTTATGCGTGTTTCTTTTGCCTTTTCACTCTCGTTACTTATGGTACTCGCTGGCGAGTGGTTTCATCGAAAAGAGCAAAACAACCCGGATCGCGCTGCACGAGCTCAAGGCTTTACCTATGTGCCTGCTGCTGTCACCGGAACGGGGCTAACGGGCATTTACTGCACCGTTATTTTTGCTTTTGTGGTTTATCAAATGCTAACGCCAAGTGTCTCGCTGATCATCTTGGCTGCGGCGGCATTTTGCAGTTTAGCGTTGTCATTACGACAAGGGCCGTTAATGGCGGTGCTCGGTTTAATCGGTGGCTACACCGCTCCGCTTTGGATTGGAGGTAATGAACCGAACTACTTTTTGTTAGCCGGATACATCTGCGCGATTTCGTTCGCGGCGACCTTATTGATGCAAAAAGTGCATCGGGCATGGATTGCGCCAAGCATCGCCGTTCCGCATGTCATTTGGATGCTGCTGTTGATTGAGAGTATTCCAACTGAACTGCTGTTCTCGTGGCTCGCGATTTATCTCTCCATCACTTTGTATCTCATTTTCGCGGTTCCGAGAATGGGTTGGATGCTCAATCCTCGTTTTCGCCACTATCAAAGCAAGTGGACAAATCAACCAACCGCGACCTCTCTTGCAGTAGCGTTATTGACCTTTTCTGCTATCACCAGAATGCCGGAACTGAACACTCTACAAATGGCGTACTGTTATACGCTGCTTGTGGCGATCATCTGGCTACCAGCACTGCGTACAGGCTGGTCGTTACGTGTATTTTTGCCATCCATACTCGTCTCGGCAACCGCGCTGATTGTTCTCACCATCGCGTTTGATGCGCTGTATATGTTAGAGCGAGAAGCCAGCATCCTATTCGCATTTGCGGTGAGTATTGCGCTGATTGGCTTTAGAACCTATTGCCAATCTTTGAGTGACCGTTCGCAAATCAGCAACGTGCTTTTGTTGGTGCTAGCACCAACGATGGGTTTGGTCACGTTGTTTTATGCTGACGAATTCATGCACGGTTACGCCCTGTACTGGACGTTGTTCTGCGCGCTCATCGCGGCCTATTATGCGTTCCTTAGCCAGCGCCTTCGCTCTCTTGCACTTGAATGTTCAGCGGTCGTTCACGCTCTGATTTCTGGCGTCGCTTTCGTTTGGTTAAGCGACACTTGGCTCACCACTGCCATTTCGATACAAGTCGCGGTGATGGCACTGCAAATCCAAGCCGGTTTTTTTCGCCCAGCAAGTTGGGCGGTCAAAATCGTGATGGGTATTTTGGTGGTTCGTCTCACGTTGCTGCCATTTATTCCACAATGGCAGCCGGTTGAAAGTGGGCATTGGGCTTGGGTCATTCTTAGTTACGTGCCGTCCTTGGCTATCTTAGCCTATGCCCGAAGCGTGCTAGCGAAACAAGATTCCGACCTGACCAACTGGTTCGAAGGGGCGTTTTTGCATGTGTTCTTAATGGCGTTGTTCACCCAAACCAACTACTGGTTAACGGGACAATACGGCTATTTGGGGCACATCGATTTCACAAGTGCCGTGGTCTTTGCCAATCAAGCACTGGTTATGGGCTTGGTTTACAGTTATCGCAGCCAATTTGCTCAGCAGCTCACCCTTGTTTATCAAGCCTACAGCTACTTATTGTGGGGCGCATTCGCGCTATTGACGGTATGGCTGAACAGCGTTGAATCGCCACTCATCACCAACAACGTATCGGCACAAGCCATGCCGGTGTTCAACATGCTGAGTTTAGGTTGGCTTCTGCCAGCGTGCATTCTCATTGCTGCGGTCATTAGACGCTGGAATACGCTGCGTGTACACCGATTAGCGGTCGCATGTCTTGGCTTTGCATTAGCGGCCATTTGGCTAGGGATGTCGATTCGACAGTTCTGGCAAACCACGTCAATGACGCTGTTTCAGCCGACTGGTATGGCGGAATTGTTTAGCTACTCAGTGGCAGGATTAATGGTTGGTGGCACTTTGACTTGGCGTGGCGTCACTCACAAGGCGATGATGATGCAACGCATCGGCTTAATTATACTGGCCTTTGTGGCATTGAAAGTCTTCTTGTGGGATGTAAGCTCTTTGGACGGGTTCTGGCGCGCCATCAGCTTCTTAGGCTTGGGGGCATCACTTATTGCTTTAGGGTGGCTATTTCAAAAACTGCATCGCTCAGTCACTCAGACCTCTGAGTCATAATCGACGTTCTTCAACACAAAAAGATAAGCGGAAAAGAGAGATTCCCGACAATGCATTTTCGCCGTTATTGGGGGGCAGCAAAAATGTAAAGCCGGGAATCATTGGAGTGTTCTTTGAAACGGCGTTATTTCAACAATGCAACCACCGTATGACGGCGAACATTCGCTTGCGCATTTAACGCTTGGAACGTCGAGGTAAACTGACCAGACGTCTCCATAAAACCATCCAGTTTTGCGTTCACTTCATCTACCGAAAGTTGATGACTTTTGCTTTGGATTGAGCGCATCTGCGTGTTCAACTCGCCATGAAAAGCTTTCGCTTCTTCTAAGCTGGTTTGCACTTGTCTTAAGTGCTGATTGACTTTCGAGATGGTCTGTTTGATGCCATCACGAGAGCCTAAATCAAAACTCAGCTCTGCAATGCCGTCCGGCTCAGATTTCAAGTTCAGCACATTTGGCTGGCCAGCAGGGAAGCGATGCCCTTCGCCCGTAACCAAAACCTTCTGCTGCATTTGTTGATAAGCGTTATCGCGCGCTTCAAACAAAATGGTGCCGTCTTCAGCCAATGATGCGCGCATGCCCATTGCAATTAAACTGCGGTCGAGCATTTTCACCGTGCGTGCGCCGTCCGATTGACCGTCAAACTGAATCATCACCGCTTGGCCCTGAGGGAAATCCAAACGAATTTGTTCCGCTCGGTCACTGAGACGATGCACATTCAAACCTGGGATAGAGAAGCGACGAATATCGGCTTTATCCAACTTGAGATGCAACTCGTTATCAATCACCTTCTGGCCATCAAAACGCGCTTGTTCCACAACACGTTGAATGTTCGCTTTAGAGCGCACAAGCGTATCTTGCAACCCAGGCACATTTTGTGTGCCTTGCGTAACGGCTTGAGTTAACCCACGTTTAATGTGCGTTAGCTCTTTACCAATGGTTTGCAGTGATTTTGAAGCAATTTGTACCGCTGTTGCTTGTTGCTGTCCCTGAGTCAGTTGAATGCCTGAAACAGAATAGGCTGACGCGGTGTCAGCCTGAACTTGAATTGGACGCGGTTTGATCGTACCGCTTGAATCCGCAGAGCGGGTTGGCATGATAGAGGCTTGTTCTTGGCCACCCAAGCGTATGCTATGGGCTCTAACCTCTACTGTACTCATTACCATAAAAGAACTTCCTAACCTTAAATACGGTCAAACAATGAAAGATCGTTGATCTTCACGTAGCTCGCCTGCGTAGCTTGCAGAGCAGCCATGTAGTTGCTTAAACGTACCGAAGCTTCACCGTAGTCCAATGCAGATAAGTCACCAGAGACTTTGTCGACAAACAGCTTGTTTTCGCTGTGTGCACCGTCCATCAAATCTAGGTTGTTATGGCGACCACCGATTTCCGTCATCGCGCCTAGTACGTTTGCCATCGTATCATCGATGGCGTTTAGGCTAGCGTCCACTTCGGCTTGAAAATTCGGACTCGGCTTCTCAAATTCTGCAATCAAAGCATCAATTTGGTTAAGAACGTTCTTGCCGCCACCAATATCTAGGATCTCTTGTGCGGTCATGTTCGAATCCATGGTCACGCCTTTCGCCACCGTCACCACACGAACATCGCTGTTGCCTTCGACCACATAAGCGCCACTTGATTTATTCAGAGCCGCGGTATCGGTTTTTGTGCCCGAAAACAGAAAGTGGCCTTCTTCATCTTGCGCATTGAAAGACGATTCGATGGAGTCACGGTAGCTTTTCAGTTCGGTGATCATGCCGCTACGGTCTTGATCCGTTAACGAACCGTTCGCGCCCCAAAGAACAATGTCACGCATGCTTTTCAAACTTTCGCTCACTGAGTCTAGGTGTGTCTCTTGGCTTGAAAGCGTTGTTTTCAGGTTTGCGATGTTGCTTTGGTATTGAGCAATCGCGCTGTTTTCGCGTTCCAAGTTAAGCAGCTTGATAGACGCCATTGGATCATCAGACAGCTTAGTCAGTCGCTCACGTGTCGACATTTGTTGAAGTACTTTCCCAAGGCCTGCGCTGTTGCTCTGCAGGCTTTGCAGCATCATTTGGCTGAATTGGTTATCACTGATTCGCATCTGGGTTTCCTCTAGAATAACTGCAATACAGAGTCGAACAGCTGGTTCGCCGTACTGATCACTTTCATGTTGGCATTGTGCGCGTTAGCAAACGTCATCAAGTTCGCGGCTTCTTCATCGCTGTTCACTGCACTTACGTTGTCGCGAGCGGTATGCGCTTGCTTACTCATTGCCAGTTTTGCTTGGTAATCCGCATCTGCCTGACGCGCTTTGATCGCCGTTTGGCCAACCATTGAGGTAAAGGCATCGTTCAAGCTCACTGAGCCGTAGCCCGTTACCGCAACCGGTTTGTTACTCAAATCAATCAAAGATTTAAGAACATTCGCGTTACCCGGCGTACCATCGCTTGAAAACGCCAATTCTTCCGCGCTCAAATCTGTGATGGTTAAACTTGCCGCTGGGTTATCAGGGTCGTAGTTAAACAGTGGTTTGCCGGCATTGCCTTTCAAGTCTTTACCTGTAGCAAGTACCGCGTTGTACTCATCTGCCAGAGCTTTTGCCATATCATCAAGCGCCACTTGGTTTGGCTTTAGAACGTCGGTTTGGTAATCGTTGATGGCACCCAACTTACCCCCGACCGAATCGCCAATAGCGAAGCTTTGATTAGCAAAATTCACGTGCAGATCCGCAAGATACGGATCGCTTGGATCAGGAATCGCAGACAGTTGACCAAAGTCCGAGCCCATGACTAACGGCTGACCAGAAACCAATGTCACCTGCATGCTGCCATCCGGTTGATCGGTTGTTTTCACTTCGATCACTTGTGACAGCTCACCGATCAGCTTTTCACGCGTGTCCATCAATTGAGCTGGGTTACCGCCTGTACCTTGCATTTCAACGATTTGCTTGTTCACGTGAGCGATGTTCGACATCAGACTGTTTGCATGAGTCAGCGCAGCGGTGCGCTGATCGTTCATGTCTTTATGTTGGTTGTGCAAAGACTGAGTTAGTGTGTTGAAGCGTCGAGCCAACGCTTCTGATTCATTGATGATTTGCTGGCGGTAAGGCATCGATTCTGGCTTCACTGTCGCGTCGTTAAGCGCGGCGTTAAGCGAATCTAAGCCAGCAGAGATACTAAATCCGTCTGCACCCAAGGTGTTTTCTAGTTGGCTCATGTTGCTGGTGTAACCAGCCGCGTAAGCCGCCAAACTATTGGTAGACCAAGTTTGTTTAACCAAGAACTGATCAGTTACACGGCGGATGCTGGTCACTTCCACGCCCATACCAGAGCTTAAGCGGTTGGACTTACCATCGCCAACTGTCGCCATCAACGCTTGTTGACGGCTGTATCCTGGCGTGTTGACGTTCGCAACGTTTTGCGCCGTCACGTCAAGTGCAACGCGGTTTGCGTTTAAACCTGAGAGGGCGATATTAACTAGGTTCATTTACAGCTCCATTTTCCTGATCAGCGGCTGAGAAAAAGCGGTCGTCATACCGGCTTCTCCAAGCACTTGTTTAACTGAGGCGACCGCTTGAGCCGTTGAGTTAAATGGGTCGGGAATTTCTTCGAGTTCAAGCTGTGATATCGATTCAGAATCGACCGGTTTACCGTCATTTGCAGAAGACACATTGCGCGCCGAATCGAAGGCCACTTCGCGCATTGAAGGGCTCAGCTGCTGAATCAGCATATTAGCGATGCCAGAGCTTTGCTTTTTCGCCAACTCCATCGCCAACTGACCATCGTACATGTCGCGAAAAACGCCTTGTTGTTTGCTTGAAAATGGGCTGTCTTTGTCCGCTAACACGTCGCTGCTACTGCGCATTTGACGCAGCACCAGTTGTAAGAACATAGCTTCAAACTGACCCGCCACCATTTCGAGTGCGCCTTCTTGATCACGACTGTGCTTGATGTTCGCCAACGCACTGTTGTCGTGATAAAGCATTGAGTTCAATTGAGCTTGATCGCTGCTACCGTCTAGTTTCATCGTTCACTCCTTAAATCACGACCAGTTCAGCATTCAACGCACCTGCTTCATTTAGTGCCTGAAGAATCGACATTAAATCGGTTGGGGTTGCGCCTAAGCTGTTGACCGCATCGACAATGGTATTGAGCTCTGTGCCCGGAGGCCAAATCACCATTTGAGCGAGCTCTTCGTTTACATCAATATCCGTTTGATTCACGACTTTTGTCTCGCCATCAGCAAACGCATTCGGCTGGCTGACTTTTTCTGATTCTGAAATTCGCACCGTCAAGTTGCCGTGGCTTACTGCCGCTTCGCCAACTTTGACATTCTTGCCAATCACCACGGTGCCAGTACGGGAGTTGAAGACGATACGTGCAGGATTACGACCTTCCACGACGCTCATCTCTTCCAGCATCGACATCATGATCACGCGTTGTTGCGTGTCTTTCGGCGCTCGCATATCCACGCGTGCTTTGTTGATGGCAACAGCCACGTTCGGACCAAACGTATTGTTGATCTCACGTGCGATGTTTTTTGCAGTGGTGAAACTTGGTTTGCGCAAGTTCAGCGTGATTTCATCGCGCTGGTTGAAGTCTGTTTTGATTTCGCGCTCTAGCGTTGCACCATTCGGCACACGACCCGCTGTTGGCGTATTCACTTCGACTTTCGAACCACTTTTACCTTCAGCAGATAAACCGCCCACAACAACGCTACCTTGCGCGATGGCGTACACTTCACCATCGATACCGCGTAGCGGCGTAAGAAGCAGCGTACCGCCGCGCAAGCTTTTCGCATCACCAATGGATGACACGACCACATCTAAGGTTTGGCCAGGCCCCGCCATAGGGTCTACTGATGCCGTCACGCTTACCGATGCTACGTTGCGCAGTTTAGGGTCCATGCTGTCATCAATCTGAACACCAAATTGGCGCAACATGTTGGTGATGGATTGTGAGGTAAATTTTACTTGGTTGCGGTCACCTTGGCCGGCAAGACCAACCACCAAACCGTAACCTACTAATTGGTTTTCGCGGATGCCTCGAACATCCACCAAATCCATAATAGGAATTTCCACTTCAGCCTGTGAAGTCGCAGGAAGCCCTAAGGTCAATGCCAGTAGGAAAGACGAAAAAAAGGTATTGATTGGCTTCATTAGAATGGTACCCATGGGCTGTTAAAGAACTGAGTCAGCCACCCAGCAGCGTTGCTGTCTGCCAACGCGCCGCGACCAGCGTAAGTGATGCGAGCATCCGCAATTCGTTGAGAAGAAACTTGGTTATTGCGAGTGATGTCATCGACGCGAACAATGCCCGTCAAACGGATAAATTCATCACCTTGATTTAGGCGCAGCCACTTTTCGCCACTGATGCGCAATACGCCATTTGGCAACACGTCATGCACCGTGACCGTGATAGCACCTTGGAGCTTGTTGCCTTGTGAGCTAGACGCACTGCCATCGAAATTTCGGCTGCCGTCAATGCTCACACCAAGTTCATCAAACTTTTTAGTGCCGATGGTTGGCGCAGCAAAGTTCACCGCTGAGCTCTTACCAAATTTGGTTCCAGCTTTTTTGCTTGAAGAAGTCTCTTCAGAAAGCACCACGGTTAGCACATCACCGACTCGGTACGCACGACGATCTTGGAACAGAGTCATCGTGTATTGGTGACGATAAAGGCTACCAGATTGAGCGTCTGGTAAGGTGTAATCCAACTTCGGCGGCGCATACTCCTCAGCATTTGGCTGAGGCGGAATAAACTCCTGACGTCCGGCACATCCCACCAGCAACACGACGGCTACTGCCCAACTCTTAGAAAGCCATTTCATTGCTTTTTCCTTCATCATCACCAACTTCATCATTACATCGATTGCGAGACAAACTTCAGCATGTCATCTGCTGCTGATACGACTTTGGCATTCATCTCGTAAGCACGTTGAGTCGTGATCATGTCGACCATTTCTTCCACAACTTGCACGTTAGAGCCTTCTAGCGCGCCTTGCTTGATGCTGCCTGCACCATCTGCGCCAGCAATCAGCTCATCGGCTGGGCCACTTGCTTCCGTCTCGCGGAACAAGTTACCGCCAACGGCTTCAAGGCCAGCTGGGTTGATGAATTTTGCTAGTGTGATTTGGCCAAGCTGTTGAGGTGTTGGATCGTCTGCCGTTGTTGTTGTCACTGTGCCATCTACGCCAACCGAGAAAGAAGTCGCGTTGTCAGGAATTTGAATTTGTGGCTCAAGCGGTAGACCTTGACTGTTCACCATCAAACCTTCTGAGTTGATGTGGAACTGACCATTACGCGTGTACATAATCTGACCGTCAGAGTTTTCAATCTGGAAGAAGCCTTGCCCCATTACCGCTAGATCTAGGTCTTGAGTCGTGTTTTGTGTGTTACCTTGCGTGAACACTTTTTGCGTGCCGACAACGCGCACACCACTACCCAGTTGAACACCGCTAGGCAGCTCGTTTACCTGATCCACCTGTGCACCAGGTTGACGCTGAATGCTGTAGAACAAGTCTTCAAATACAACGCGGTCGCGCTTAAAGCCGACGGTGTTTACGTTTGCTAAGTTGTTGGAAATGGCAGTCATCTTCGTGTCCTGCGCTGCCATACCTGTCTTACTTACCCATAATGCCGAATGCATTGGTTATCTCCTTTTGGGGCGAGACTTATCTCGCCGCCATTAATTTGTTACCGGCTTGCGCCAACGTTTCTGCAGTTTTCATCATGCGTACTTGCATCTCGAAGTTACGCGTTAGCGACATCACGCCGATCAGCTCATCGATCGCCGATACGTTACTGCCTTCGATGTGTTCTGGTGCCAATTGCACGGTTTCATCCGCTGCGAATGGCACACCATCAACACTGTGAAGCAAGCTGTCGCTCTCTTTTTGCAGCTGATTGATTTCTGGCTTCACCAGTTTCAATGTGCCGACTGCGATTTCTGCACCGCCGCCCGGTGGAATAACCGAGACAAGGCCACGCTCACTGATTTCGATTTTTTGATAATCAGGTACCACCAACGGACCGTTTTCACCCACAACCGGGAATCCGTTGATAGACATTGCGCCAAAGGTATCGATTTGAATGTTACCGGCACGCGTGTAAGCCTCGTTACCCGCTGGCGTTTCTACCGCAAGATAACCTTCACCCATGACGGCAACGTCCAGCGCACGACCTGTTTTCACAACGTCGCCAGAATCAAAACGCGTTGATGCAGAGTTTGTGACCACCATGGTTCGGCCATCAAAGCCCGGGCCTTGTAACTCCACGCTACGAACACGTTCCATATCCGCACGGAAACCTGCGGTATCCGCGTTTGACAAGTTATTCGAACGAACGTGTTGCGCTTTAAGAACTCGGCTTGCACCGGAGGTTGCTGTAAATAACAAGCTATCCATGCAGAACTCCTATTACACCGCGTTGAACAAGGCTTGAGTGAGCTTGTCGCTGGTCGAAATCGTTTTTGCGTTCGCTTGGTAGTTACGTTGTGCTGTCATCAGTGCCACAAGCTCACTGGTTAGGTCGACGTTTGAGCCCTCTAATGCACCTGGAGTCAAGTTACCCAGCGTGCCAGAACCCGGAACGCCCATGATCGGCGCACCAGAGCTAAAGCTTTGTGTCCAAGCAGTACCGCTCACTTTTGCTAGACCTTGCGTATTAGCAAAATCAGCCAGAACCACTTGGCCTTGAAGCTGTGATTGACCGTTAGTGTAAGTTGCGTAAACCATGCCGTTGTCTTCTACGCGCACACCTGCAAGCTCACCAGATGTGTAACCGTTCGGGCTGTTTGTGCTTACGCCAAACGCGGCACCAAATTGCGTGCTGCCTTTTAGGTTGATATCAACGCTCATTGCGTTTGCGCCCGCAGCTGGAAATGCCACATTGAAAGAACCTGTTGGCGCAGCTAACGTACCGTCTTTATTAAACGTCACAGGAATGGTTGAAACAGGAGTCTTACCGCCGTCGACTTGCACGTTCACTTCCCATGCGTTGTCTGCCGTTTTAGTGAAGTACTGCGTCACGGTGTGAGAGTTGCCAAGTGAATCGTACACCTGTGTCGTGTAAGAAGAGTTGAACGAAGTTGGATCCGCTGGATCGAACGGCGTTACCGCTTTATCAATCGCTTTTGCACTTGCATCGAAGTTCGCAACAAAATCAAGGTTATCTGTCGCTTTCGCGTTGAGTGACGATGTTGATACTTGGATGTTACCTACAGAACCCGTCATCAAGTTGTTGTTGCTATCTACGCTGTAACCTTGCAACTTCGCGCCATTGTTCGCAGTTACAAAGTTGCTCTTATCCGTACCAAATACGCCAGAACGAGTGTAAAGCGTTTGACCCATGTGATCTTTTGTCACAAAGAAGCCGCTGCCGTTGATCGCCAAGTCCATTGAACGACCAGTACCCGTGATTGAACCGTTTTTATCGAAGTTTTGCGAAATAGACGCAACTTCTACGCCGCCAGGTTGCATGCCGTTGTATACCGCTGCGAACTCTGTGCGCGCACCTTTAAAACCATACGTTGAAGCGTTGGCAATGTTGTGGCTGATCGTGTTTAGCTCTGTATTGGTCGCGTCCAGACCACTAAGTGCGATGTTAAAACTCATAAAAGACCTCTGATTTGCTTATTTGGTTAAGCACCAAACTGAGTGATTTGATAGAAAGGAACGTTGCCAACGCCATTAACATTGACCAATGGTGCGCCACCTGAACTCGGAATACAAACCTGTTCAACAGTGCCAGCCAGTAGAACATTCGGGCTCGCTTGGCCTTCTTGAACTTCTACAGATACCGTGTATTTGCCCGGCTTTAAGCCAAGCTCTTCTGGATTGATTGAGAACTCAACGTCACCAGCGCCGTGAGCGCCAAGTGGTACGTTCGTCTTCTGACCGAACTGATCTTTCACAACTAAAGTCACTTGGTTTGAACCATGACTCAGTTCGATTTTGCCGTTTTGCGCACCATCACCCAGTTCGAATTCTTTTGAATTCACGTAAACCGTTTGACCAACCAAACCGGCGGTCGATAGCACTTGCATGTTGTCGAGTAGCACCATGCTGTTTTGCATGACCTTCGACATGTTCTCGGTACTTTGAACTTGAGAGAACTGCGCCAACTGACCGACGTACTCTGTGCCATCTAACGGGTTTAACGGATCTTGGTTTTGAATTTGCGCCACCATCAAAGAGATGAACTCATTTTGAAGTGAAGACGCGCTGTTCTTATCCGTTGGGTTTGGCGCAATGCCACTATTTTCTTTGGCTGCCGCTTTAACCGGAGCGTCCGACGATAATGCCGTGTACTGTGCAAGACTCATTAGCTACCCTGCCCTAAACGAAGCAAGCCTTGCTGCATGCTTTTCACATTTGCCAACACTTCCACGTTCGTTTCGAAGCTGCGAGTCGCTGACATCATGTCCGCCATTTCCGCAACCACGTCGATGTCTGGGTAGTAAACGTAACCTTCGCCGTTAGCGAGTGGGTTATTTGGCTCAAAGCGTTTTTCCGCCTGACCTTTGTTTTGCACCACATCGACAATACGAACTTCAGCATTTGGGTAAATGCCGTTTTCTGTCGTCATTTGCGTTTTTTGATACACGGTAGCGAACACAGGTTTAAGTGCTTTGTAAGCATCATCTGGGTTTGCAGACACCGCATCCGCGTTCGCAAGGTTACTGGCAACCGTGTTTAGGCGAACGGTTTGCGCCGTCATCGCAGAGCCAGTAATCGAATAAATATCAGTGAATGACATAATTAACGTCCCTCAATCGCTTTCGCCAAGCCGTTAAATTTCATGTTGAGAAACGTCAGGCTGGTTTGAAAGTCCATGTTGTTTTGGGTGAATTTCGCTTGTTCAACACCAAGTTCCACAGTGTTGCCATCTTTACTGTTTTGGTACGGCACCGAATACTGGGCCTGAACCTGCAGCTTAGGTACAGAATTACTCACACCGTTTGTCGACATCTGGTTCATAACAGTGGTGAAACTTAGGTCTTTCGCCAAGTACCCAGGGGTGTCAACATTTGCTAGGTTACTGGCGAGGACTTTGGTACGCTGAACGCGAAAATTGAGTGCCTCTGGATGTACACCTAAAGCATTTTCAAATGTGATCGCCATGCATCTTTCCTTACAGTCGGCTCGAATACGCCAAGATACAAACAAGATACGTGCCATAAATTTTATTTATATTTATCAATGACTTACAGACAAGAGTGGAAACCAAACTTCCGGTTTACGGAAAGCAAAAAAATTAGGGGGAAAACTCTAATTTCCTCAAAGTGGATACTGTTATTAGGAATTCTTTCGGCAGGACAAACTTTCGCCAACACGGACCAAACCACCTTCTCATCGGAGGAGCTAAAGGCCGTTGTCGCGAAACATTTTGAACAAGAAGTAGACCGCGTAGCAAAGTCCAACCAGTGGGGCGAGTACCAACTGGAGTACGATTTGTGGGTGCCAGGTTCTGCCAACCATTTACCCAAATGCGATGCCAAATTGGTGATCACGGGTCGCGATAACCAACCTTTGCCAGTCGGTAACTTAAAGCGTTCCGTCAGTTGCGAAGATCTCACTGCTCCATGGCGAATCAATGTCACGATCAAATCCTCGGTCACACTGCCAGTGGTGGTTGCGGCGACGACTGTAGGTCGCAGTGAAGTGGTGACAGCCAATCATCTGAAATTGGAAACTCGAACCATTTCGCGCTCGGACGATTTCTACACCGATCCTAAACACGCCATCGGCTTAGAAACCACGCGTCGACTCCGCGCCGGACAAGTCGTCGATCCAACCAACTTAAGTGCCCCCGCTCTTATTGAGAAAGGCAATGAAATCATCATCATTGCTAGCAAAGATGGATTTAGTGCAAGCACCAAAGGTGTCGCCTTAGAAGATGGAGCGAAAGGCCAACAGATTGAGGTAGAAAACCTCAGTTCTGGAAGAGTCATTCGAGCGGTTGTGACAGGAAGAAACCAAGTTCATACTCAGTTTTGATTTTGGACTCAACGTAACATTTTTCAATTTTGCCTCTCGTCACATCGCGTGAGTATCGAGTACAAAAATAAAATTTAATGTTCACCACATCCTTGTCGCCTATTGGATTTAGAACATGATGATGAGGACCACAGCATGAAAATCGACAAAGTCGCGGGCGGTCATGTCCCACAAACAAATTTCCAGCAAGCAAGCAAAAAGCCTGTTGAAACAATGGAACAAACCAAGGTAAGCGAGCCTGCGTTTCAAGCAAACACAGCAGCAATTGATCGTGCCCAAGCAGAAATGAAATCGCTACCAGACGTCGATATGGAAAAAGTTGAGCAAGTTCGTAACGCGCTAGCACGCGGCGAATTGAGCCTAGATACAAAAGCGCTATCTAAGGCAATTATGCAATTCCATACTGGTCACGAGTAAAAGCACAGCATTAGGAATACACCATGGCAAGCGCGGCATCGCAGCGAATTCAGTATTTTGTTCGTTCAATTTCTGAAGACATCAAACTGTATCAGCAATTATTGACCCTACTTCAACAACAAAAGGCGTTGTATCTGAAGTTTGATGGTGAGGCACTGAACACCAACGTTCAGCAACAAACACCAATACTCAATAAGCTGAGCCGCTCTTCTAATGAAAGAAGCCAATGCATGCGTGAGCTGGGGTTACCGTGTAATGACTCCAGCGTAACAAGAATTTTCAACGCTTTGCCTGCCAAGATTGGTGCGCAAGCGAGAAAACAGTGGACGTTATTGGAGACACTCATCAAGCAGTGCCAACAATACAACCAGAGCAATGGCCAAAGCTCTGCTGCGTTCCATGAGTTAGTCAGTCAACTCAAACAACCTGTGCAACACACTTATGAAGATAAATCGTTTTAAACGATGGTCGTCTTGCCTACAGATTCAGCCGCCATCTCGGCTGGATACTGTAGGCCTTTTTATTTCTGCCTGTTTGTTGTTCAGCACTTCTTTTCTTTGCCAGGCAAAACCCAATACTACTGATATAGAACAGCAGTATCAGGTTCTTGCGCCTTATAAATTACAAATCGACCAACGTCTCACTTCCGTCAATCCACTTCTCGACCACATCTTTAAGCAACTCAAAAGCAAGTCACTGCCCAAAAGTCTCGTTTTGGTGCCAATGCTAGAATCTTCTTACAACGCAAAAGCCGTTTCTCACGCCAACGCCGCGGGATTATGGCAATTGATTCCTGCAACAGCGATGCGCTTTGGTTTAACGGTTGATTCGAATGTGGATGAGCGTTTCGATACCCAAGCCAGCACGAAAGCTGCATTGGACTATCTGGCGTTTTTATACAACAAGTTTGACCAAAACCTCGCATTAACGCTGGCGGCCTATAATGCAGGAGAAGGCCGAATTGCTCGCGCTATAAAGAAAGCGGGCACCGATGACTTCCAACAGCTCACTCTGCCAAAAGAAACACATCAATACGTCAGTCGTTTTTTTGCCTTGGAAAAACTGATAGATATCGGGCAGTTACAACACTCTTCTTTTCAGCCATTGCTTTTATTTGCTGCTGAGTCTGCGGCACCATCACAGCCTCTGATCGATTTTAGTCGACTTCCTCCACTCGTTAATTTGTGATAATAATCACCAAAACAACGAATGTCAGAAGAACGTAAAATTACAAGATCCTGTTCTGCTAATTTAAAAACTCGTGATCTCGATGCAAACGTGTGCAAAAAAGTTAAGGTAATGTATCTCAAGAATAAGAAAGAGTAGTGGTTTACTGATAATAGTCCAATTTGCACTTGTTTATTGGATAGATATGCATCACATTACGTGTGCAAAAAAGATGAAAACCAATGGTTGGACCTATTAATTATTTACACACTAAATATAAAACGGCTATTGTTTTCATAGTTTGAAACAAAACTCAGAATATCGAGATGACGCTTCGCTTGCGCGTCTGGAATAAGTCCGGGTTCCGGGGGGGAGCTCGGACTTTTTTATTGCGCTTAATCGCGTAAAGAAGTGAATGATGAAATCCCTAAGCACATCTTCCTAAACACTTCTAAAAACGCTTACTGAAGCTCGTTCCCATTCAATAGGTATGAGCTCAGTCTTCGGCACTCTGGTGACAGCTAAAGCAACTCTTTAGCGATCAGGTGAAGTAAGAACGTTTCACGTTCGATACTCATTCCTTTCTTCGGGCTTTCTGCCATCGTCTTTTCGTTGTGTGCTATCGCTTCATGGACATTCATCCAAACTGGACGCATACCATTCTTCACTTCGTAATCTTCATACGCTGTCTCGCCCAGCTCACGATCGATTTTGCATGTGTAACAGTACGAAATCATGTGCATCACGTCGGCATCGTCTTTGTACCAAGGACGAAACTCTTCAAAAACGCCGAATGGTTTGATGCTATGAATATTTTGCGCCCCCGTTTCTTCTTCGAGTTCACGGACTAGCCCTGCAATCACATCCTCACCTTCATCAATTCCGCCACCAGGTAGCGTGTAATCGTGATAACGCTCTGTGTAGAGCAACAACACATCTTCACCATCAAGTACAATGGCACGCGCTGCATTACGCTGAAAGATAATTTTATCGTCCAGATGGTCGAGTTCTGGATGAATGGTCGATTGTAAATGTCTCATCGAAAATACCGCCGTAAATATGATGCGCGCATACTACCGGAGTTCACTCTTTAAATCATCGTTGTGTTAATAAGCAAGCCAAAGTAGCGATACCTAACCAATTAAAGTGTACTAAACCGTTCACGAGCTCGCGTCTTGTTGAGCGGCTTACGCTCGATACATTCACTATGTATCCGCAACAGATGTGACGTACTAGCAAGCTCTTTATGAGAAATGTCTAAAATTCTTCTAAATATGTCTACGCCCTTCTTACTTTTAACATCGATAAGACAATAATTGACGAAAGTTGCCTATAATCAAGGCAATACTCGCCTATCCCATGCGGAGATAAAGATGAAAAAAACAAGTTTAATGATGGCTATGGCAGGGACAATGGTACTTGCTGGTTGTTCAACCTATGACGGCGCAACTCGCTCAACAGAGTACACCTCTGTTGCCAATCCGGCGGCCGTTTACTGTGTACAACAAGGTGGCGAACTGGACACTGTGTCAGAGAATGGTGAGCGTGTAACTTACTGTGTGCTTTCTGACGATGAACGTGTTGAACAGTGGGAATACTACCGTAACAACCACACAGAGAGTGACGAGCAATAAACTCGAATCTAATAAATAGTAATATTATTCAATAACTAAGGAGCCAATCGGCTCCTTTTTTGTTCTTTGGTATCCGCATTTTCCTACATGAACTTCACACTACTCTGACTTTACCGTATGCAAATATAATATCGAACAGCGTTCTATTCCTGACATTTCTCTGACAATACTTTCCACTTGGTCAATAAAATCATGCCAAACATCACACAAATTCACATTTCTTCCACATTTTTCTGGAAACAGGTGGTCAGGATGAAAACACAAATAGTTAAACAAGCCGAAACGGCACAAAACAACGTGATTACTGATGAGTCAAAACGCATCATCTACAAATCGTGTTTAAGCGCATTGATGATTGTTGCGATCAGTATTCTCGTCAATCTGAGTATTCGTCTTGATTACGTAGTATTGGGATCAAGTTTGGGTGAAGTCTCTATCACTGAAACCTTACAGGTGATCATGCTGGCGATTGCTTCATGGTCGTTCTTCCAGCTTTCTAAGCAAGAAGAACAAGTTAAACACGCCGCTATTTTGATTTCCGGCTTCTTCGCTGTGTTGATCATTCGCGAACTGGACTACTGGATGGATATGATCCGTCACGGATCGTGGGTATTCCCTGCGTTAACCATCACTGCTCTGGCTTGCGCAAAAGCTTACCAAGGTGGTAAAGGTACAGTGAACGAAATGGCACGTATTCTACAAGTTCCGCACATGAAGCTCTTGATTGGTGCCGTCGTTCTACTGCTTGTTTTCTCTCGCCTTTACGGCATGGGAAGCTTCTGGCAGCAAGTCATGAATGAAAGCTACATCCGCGATGTTAAGAACATTTCGGAAGAAGGCATGGAGCTGCTTTGCTACTGTCTGATTGCGTTGAGTGCTGTTCGTATGCGACGCGAAATCACTGAATAGACTCGGGATCTAAACGGCGATTGAGCGCAGTTAAAATGGGATGAAACACTTCCAATGCTCGCTCTGCTGTTGCAACCGACTCATCAAAGGCCGTCATTTCGATGGCCTTTTTCATTTCCGCAATTTGCTGCAAAACATCCATTTCTAACGGTAAAGCGCGAAGTTGATTTATTGCTTGTTTAGCCCGCAGCAAAGGCTGCGCTCGAACGCTAGTTAAATCTCGTTGAAATGCCCCACTTTTAACGCCCTCCAGATACACTCGATACGTCGTCAGTTCATCAAGTAAAAGAAACGCTTCTGCCTGTGGTCCTTGATGTGGGTATGGCACGCTAATGTGCTTCTGAATATCTAGAGAAATGTGTAAGTCTAAACCCACGGACGTGCATTGAGATTTGAGCACGCGCAGTAAGCCTTGCTCATCCATTAGCGTTTGAATTTCTAATATGCGCTCAAGATGATAGGCGTTTGATAGCAAAATGACCTCAACTGCCGCTTGGGACGGTAACGGAAATAAACCGCTTTCACACAGAACTTTCGCTGCATTTCGCATGTTTTCAAACGTATTCAAAGAGCGATTTTCAAGCAGAATTTGGCTTGTCGGAAAAGGCTTGGCCAGCGACGTATTCAGGGTCTGAAAATATGCATACATAGCGTCTGCTTCCGAAATGCTTTGTCCTTGCGTTTTTCCACCACAAAATACAAGAGCAGTATTCTCCATTGGCATTTCGAGGATCTTAGCGGCTAGTGCTTCGACTCTCGAGATGCCTTCGGCACTCAATTGGTTATTAACCAATCGCTTACCTAGTACGATGACCACGTTACCTAACTTCATACTTCTCTCTCAATTTCCCCTGCGACAAAGTCACTGTTGTGTGGTCTTTGGCATAGTTACAAAAATCTTCTTTGCCAACTGCCTTACAGGCATTAACATCTAGTTAACAATATTGTTCTAGAGACCTATGAAAGGTTCATTGCTGAAGGAAGTCAATTATGCTGTCGATTTTCGATATTTTTAAGGTCGGTGTTGGGCCATCCAGCTCCCACACTAACGGTCCTATGCTCGCCGGATTCCATTTCACTCAACTACTTAGCGACTCTATGGCGAAAGTACGTCGGGTGCAAGTTGACTTATATGGCTCTTTATCACTGACTGGTAGAGGACACCACACCGACCGAGCCACGGTGCTAGGGTTGATGGGCAATAAGCCCGATACCATCAAAATGACCAGTGCCAAAAGTGCACTGCAACACACCATCGAAAACCATACATTATCGTTAGCTGGCTCTCATCAAATTGAGTTTAGCTACGACCACGACATTGTATTTCACAGCGACAACCTGCCGCTGCATGAAAATGGTATGACGATCACCGCGCTCGATGCCGCAGGAGCTCAAGTCGCCTTTGAGACGTACTACTCTATCGGTGGTGGTTTTATTGCGACAGCGGCAGAGCTCGAACATGGCGGCCAACAAGCCAGCGCAGAAGTACCTTTCCCTTTTTCATCCGCAGACGAAATGTTGGAAAAAGCAGAGAAAAATGGCCTCAGCCTTGGTGGCATGATCCTGCAAAATGAGCTGGCATTTCGAGAGCAAGAAGAAATTGACCAAAGAGCTGAACAAATTTGGAAAGTGATGTCACTGTGTATGCAGCGTGGTTTCGATACTGAAGGGATCCTTGAAGGGGGCTTGAACGTCACTCGCCGAGCTCCGAATCTGTTGAAAAAACTAGAAGCGAATGCAGCAGTAGAAAGTGATCCAATGGAGATCATGGACTGGATTAACTTGTTTGCCTTTGCGGTCAGCGAAGAGAACGCGGCAGGCGGGCAAGTCGTCACATCACCAACTAACGGTGCCGCAGGTGTTATCCCAGCAGTATTGATGTACTACCATCGATTCATCAAAGAGCTGGACCTTAAGCAACTAAAAGACTTTCTCGCCGTTGCTGGAGCGATTGGTATTTTATACAAAACCAACGCGTCCATTTCTGGGGCGGAAGTCGGCTGTCAAGGTGAGGTGGGAGTTTCCTCTTCTATGGCAGCGGCTGGCCTAACCGCCTTGCGAGGAGGCAGCAACGAGCAAATTTGTATCGCAGCTGAAATTGCAATGGAACACTCTCTCGGTATGACCTGCGACCCAATAGGGGGACTGGTTCAAGTGCCTTGTATTGAACGCAATGCGATGGGCGCAGTAAAAGCGATTAACGCATCACGAATGGCACTAAAGCGCACTAGCAAATGTCTTATTTCATTAGATAAAGTTATCGAAACCATGTACCAAACTGGTAAAGATATGAATAAGAAATATCGCGAGACATCTCTAGGTGGCTTGGCAATCATCCATATGGCACCACCATGTGAATAATAAGTACGCATAATTTGCATCTTTCTTTACACATCGCATTGTTGGTGGCACTCAGCATCAACAGTGCGATTTCTTCCCTTCCTTGTATCAATACTCGTCTGCTTTCCATCATTTATTTTTCAATACATTAAATTCGTTATTAGCATTTTATTTTGATAAAAATTTATAAATTGGTTTTTATAACTGTATTTTTCAACTTGATCTAGAACAACGGATAAGCAAATAACAAACTTCACATTAGAAAATATAGTGCGCATTTTGTTAGTTATGCGACAATTATTTCAATACTCAATATCTCGTTTAAGTAACATTTAACAGAAATAATCACTATCTTTCTCCGCTAATGTGAGTACAAAATTATGTGGAATAAACTAAACAAATCTATGATGTTCTGCCAAATGATGTTTGGCTTATCATTTTATGGCGTGCTAGTGAGCTTAACTCGCTTTTTTCTAGAAGACCTAAATTACAACGAAGCCGATACGATGATGATCGTGGGCGCTTTTTCTGCCATTGGGCCATTGTTTGCCATCGCTGGCGGATTTATTGCGGATAAGTTTTTAGGAGCTTACCGCTCTCTATCCATCGCCTTTCTGGCGTTCGCTGCGGGTTACGTTTTGCTGGTACTTGGTGCTTCGACGACAAACGTTCCTTTATCGATGTGTGGTATCGCTCTAGCAAGCTACGGCCGTGGTTTGATGTCACCTTCTTACCCAAGTCTTTACAAACGCACTTTTAAATCACAAGAAGATTTCGAAAAAGGTTACCCAATCAACTATTCCGTGAACAATGTCGGCGCTTTTTTAGGCCAGTACCTGTTCCCGATGATCGTGCTGGTAATTGGCTTTAACGGCGGCTTTACCATCTCTGCCGTCATGGCAGGCGCTGCGCTTGTGATGTTATTGATGTTCAGAAAGGGCCTAACTGGTGTAGCCGCTGAACTTGACCAAAAAGCGGTAAGCTTGAAAAACTGGGTATTCTTCGCACTGATTTCCGTCGCCATGATCGCGTTGGTGTTCTTCATGTTCTCAAACATGGATATTGGTCAAAACATCGTTTATGCCATCGGTGGCGCTGCGATTCTTTACTTCGTCTCTTTAATGCTGAAAGCCAGCAAAGCCGAGTCATTGAAGATGGGCACCATCCTCATTGTGACCTTCTTGACTACGTGTTTCTTCGTCTACTACGGACAAATGATGACGTCAATGAACATGGTGGCAATCAATACTTTGAAAGGCTCACTGTTTGGCTTTATCCCACTTGAGCCAGAAGCAGCAATGGCAATGAACCCACTTTGGTGTATGGTTGGTGGCCCTATTGTTGCGGGTTTCTTCGGTATGCTTGAAAAACGCGACGTTCACCTTTCGACAGCGACTAAAATCGCGATGGCGTTTGTACTCACTGCAATTGCATTTGGCATCCTAACGTTTGCGGTCACAACCGTTGGTGAAGATGTGGTGATCATGCCTGAAATCTTCTTGGCGATTCACTTCTTCCAAGCCATTGCGGAAGTTATCGTTGGTTCAATGGTTGTGGCATTCATTCTGTCTGTTGCACCAAAACACATCGAGAACTTCTCGGTTAGTCTATTCTCCGTTGCTATCGCACTGAGTGGTATCGTTGGTGCCGCTTTCTCAACGTCAATTGCGATGGAAAAAGGCCAAGAGATCACTCAAGAAATCGTACAAACCGTATACGGTGATTACTTCCAACTGCTTACTGTACTAGCGGTTGTGATGGTAGCGATTGCTATGGCAGCATCGGTTGTTATTCGCAAAATGCTGGATGCGGCAAAAGAAAGCGAAGCACAAGCGCAACCTGTCGAGATTGAAGCGGGTGTCGAGGTACAGAGCTAATCGCTTTCGCACCGCCACTTGATTACATACGCAATCAACAAACAAAAATGCCGCGAATTCATCGCGGCATTTTCGTAATGACAACGTGACCGATTAATCGCGGCGGCCACGAAGTTCAATGGGTTGGGTAGATGCATCGGTTTGAATCATCACGCCGCCGTACATCGCTTCATTACGGCCTTTCAACGTAAGTTGCGAGTTTGCGCGTTCAACATCCACTTGGTTCGTATTACTCATTGTCATGTCAATGGTACCTGTGTATGAGCCATCCGCAGCAAATGCCACATTCGCTGAGCAAACCATCAAGCCTAATGCGATTAGTTTTTTCATACATCACCTCTGTTATTGTCTGTACCTGTGTCGATGTAGAAACTGTATCAACGCAAAGGGGATGAGACGAGGAAACTCCTGATTTACCAAATGGAAATCCCCCTTTCTTCACTTCCGATAGATGCCTCAAGAAAATTGACCGTTTGCTGTCTTTGGATGATCAGCTCAACGCTATGATGTGAAGCGAGCCGAATTGTTGGAGTAAAGAATGGCGATTAATCTGGATATTCAAAACATTCTCGTGCTGAAGCGCATGTATGAGCTGCGCAATGTTCGGTTAGTCGCAGAGTCGTTAGGAAAAACATCCGGAGCCATCAGTAAAAACCTCACCAAGATGAAAACCCAGTTCGATGATCCTCTGTTTGTGCAAACGAAACATGGCTTTGAGCCGACGACGTTTGTCGAAACAAACATGGCACACTTCGAACAGATTCTGATGAGTGTGGACTCCATTAAGCCGCAAAACTTTTCCCCAGAGACCTTTGATGGGCAACTGTCGATTTATGCCAACACGCTATTTTGGGATTACTTCGGCGATGAGCTTTACTTGAGCCTGCTAAAACAAGCACCTCGAGCCAAATTTTCGTTTCTGCGCTGGGGAAACGAGGCTAAAAACCGTTTAATAGATGGTGAAAATGCGGTCGCAATCCACTACTTTGATGAGGACTTACCTCAATCGGTCGCACAAAAAGAGTTGGGAAAAGGAAAGGCCGTCTTTTTTGTTCGCAAAGAGCATCCAGCGCAAGATTTTGATGACTTGCAGCTCTACCCCTTTTTACTCTTCAAAACACCAGGATGGAATGACTACCGATACCCTCTGTTGGAACGCTTGAAGAACATTGGTTTTAATGCGTCGCCAAAAGTGGAAATAGAACACCCAGCGATGATCCACAAAATCATCCTTCAAACCGATCATTTCGGTATCACGATGAGTGACCATGTCCCGCAGGGATGCAGAAGTATCGCACTACCGAACCGCTTAGAATTGAATGTCAGCTACGTGATGAGTTGTCGGCGTTCACAGCAACACGCACCGTTAAATCTATGGTTATTTGATAAGATTAAACACGTGATTGCAAACTAACGTTCTTTTAGTATGCCCAAAGTAATCGCTTGGTGATGTTGACGCAGATAATCGATATCTTGCAAATACGCGATGTGATGTCCCTCTTCCAAATTAGCTTGATATCTCTCATCCCTGCTGCTTGCCATGAATCTCATGTAATCAACCAAAGCCGTGAGCCTTAACGTCATCACATCCACCAGATTTTCTCGCTCTAATTTCGAGCAGCCATACGCGTCACAGAACAGCTTGGCGCGTTGAATTTGCTGTTCCAAGTTGCCCATTCGGTCATTTTCATCCGTTTTAAAAGGAGCCCAACCGTAAATGGAAAAAGCAACGTCCCATAAACGAGGAGCAGGATGTGCGGTATCAAAATCGAATACACCAACCACTGTTTCACCATTTAGTGCAACATTGTATGGCATAAAATCCCCATGACAGATCACCTCTTGGGGAGCGCGATCAGGTAACATCCAATGACACACTTCGCTTTGATGTGAAATGAGAAAATCTTCTGAAGCATCATGCATTCTACGCAACATTTTGGCCGCGGATAAAAGTGCAGTAACAGAAGCAATAGAACCTTGCAGTGGATAGTTGAAGGTATCTCCTTCCACAAAGCTCAACCACTCTTTACCACCCTCAATCCCAATCACTTTGGGGCATTGCGTGAATCCATTGGAATGAAGGTGATTTAACAACTGGTGGACGGTCATCGTCCAAGAGCTTGCCGGACGGCTAACACGATCACCTGTACGATAAATGGCATTATCCCGACCACCTTGTAGCATTTCCATGACTTTTCCTTGTTCGATCAGATTTGGGGCGACGATTGAAACAAGCGTCATTTTATACCTTAAGTAACGAATCTTGTTTTAACTACCGACCAAAAAGCACCCAACTTTGTTAGCTCAATCGCAGGAAACCACTTTCACTTATTCGAAGATGCTGGACTTTTAAGCTTATAGGCTTTGCATGACCCAATGAGTAAAAACCTCAACTTGCGGTTTATCGCTTTCCCTTACCACTATATGGTGCGCGCTGGCGCTTGGCATTGACCATCCACCAATCGGAACCAAAAGTCCTTGTTGTAGCTCATCCTCCACTAAAAAGTCCCTAACAAGCAGTATGCCTAACTGATTCACCGCCGCTTGAATGGCTAGTAAGGAATGTTCAAATTCGGCGATAGGTTTACTCATTTTGCCTTCATAGCCCTGAAAACACAGCCAAGCTTGCCACGATTCATGGTATCCGCCCGTGCACAGTTTAGGCGCTAGCGCGATATCGGTAAGATGAATGACCGAATTAAGATTTAAAAAACCAGGGCTCGCCACCACTATCCAGTTTTCTTGGGTAAGTTGAACAGCCTGTTCTGATTGCCACTCTCCATAACCGTTGATGATCTCCACATCCGCAATGGCACTAGCATTCGGCACCGTGTTGGCAGTCGTTGAAATTTTTATCACGACATCAGGGTGCTGACGATGAAAATCAGCCAAGCGCGGCATTAACCATTGAGAACAAAAGCTGTGAGCGACATGAAGCGTCAGTTGAGTATTTTTCTGGCGAGCAAAAAGGTGTTGAGTTGCTACAGATAGCATCTGCAAAGTCTGGCTAACAACAGGTAAGTAGGCTTGGGCAGCTTGCGTTAATAAAAGCTGCGCACCATTGCGCTCAAAAAGTATCGCGTCTAACTGAAGTTCCAACGATTTAACTTGCTGACTGACCGCCGCGCGAGTGACATTTAGCTCTTTTGCAGCTTTTGTAAAGCTTCGCAAACGGGCTGTTGCTTCAAAGGCTTTCAGGGCATTAAGTGGTGGGAGGTTTTGCATCATGCTCTCCTACTAAACGGAGCATCGATATTATGAATCTGTGATGACAGAATGATGAACAACAAGCAAAGCGCACGCCGCCGCCGTCATTTCAATATACAGCCCAACAACCGTCTCGGTTCCATCCAAGCATAAGTTTGAAGACAAGATCAAAAAAGCCAGCGATAAACGCTGGCTTTTTGCTTTGTTGGCTATAGCAACAAATTATTGAGCTTGTTCAGTCGTTTGGTATTCAAACGCAGGAACAACTACTTCCACACGACGGTTCGCTTCGCGACCTTGACGAGTTTCGTTGCTAGCAACTGGGTTTGCTTCACCCATGCCTTTAACTGTCATACGGTCAGCAGCGATACCTTTCGCTTCGAATTCATTAGCAACCGCTTTAGCACGCTTTTCAGTTAGCTGTTGGTTGTACTGAGCAGAACCCGTTGTGTCACTGTAACCAGTGATCTCAACTTTAGCTTGTGGGTAAGTGTTCATTAGATCAACTGTACCAGAAAGTGCTGATGCATCTTTCACTTCTGCGCTTTCTAGGCCGAATTGTACTGTTGCTGTTTGAGCTGGGTACACGTGCTCAACGATACGAGTAGATGGACGTGTTTCTACCACTTCTTCAACTGCTTCTTCTTGAACTACTGGCTCAGAACCAAACTTGTAGTTGAAGCCGATACCGAAGAAGTCAGAATCCATGTCATCAATGATGTCGTCAGACATGTCTTGGTAACGTTGGTATTCAGCACGTAGGCTCCAGTTGTAGTTGATTTTGTACTCTGCACCAAGAGAGCCAGTTGGAACGAAGTCTTTCTCGTCACCAGCCATCATGTATGCCGCACCTACTTTAGCAAACAGGTTCCAAGAATCTGTTAGAGGTAGGTTGAATTTAGGAGCTAGAGTCAACGCCCAAAGGTCACCATCAACTGTGTTTAGACCAGGCTTTTTGAAGTTAGCCGTGAAATCACCTAGGTAATCAACACCGTATTCTGCAGCAACGTATTCGTTGAAGTTGTAACCAATGTGCATACCAGCTGCGAAACTGTCGTCGTCACATGGTTCGTTTAGGTAACATGCATCGTTTAGAGAGTTGTAACCTACTTTACCGCCAATGTAAGTGTCAGCAAGTGCAACGTTAGAGATCACACCACCAGCAAGTACAGTAGCCACTGCAATAGCGATTTTTTTCATTATTTTTTTCCTTTTTCTTGTACACAAAGCAACACAAATTAAGCAAGTCGCTGCTTATCATGTGAAGCCGCAACTTTCTCTTTTTAGTTGAATAGAAACAGCTAAATTTCGTAGGAAGGAATCAAAAAATGATATTCGAACGCCAATGATGTAACACGGATAACACCACCTCTCGATCACACGTTAATTATCTAAACGTGGGCTCTCATTTGAGGAGAAAATCCAACGACATTGGTTTAGCCATAGTCAATTCGTTGCGGAGAATATCACACTCTTAGCACTTTTCTGTGATGCAAATCACCCTATTTTTGCAATTTCTCAAACTTGAGAAGAACTCAGTAAATGGATGAATGGCAACTAATTTTTACAATAAGAAATGCGAATAACAGGAAAGAAAACAGCCCATCAAAGATGAGCTGTTCGGTAATGAATCAATGCTGTGGAACTATTGCATTTAAATTTTGTCAGTCACCGCAAGTGTTGCTGCAAGCACGTCTTGCCCAAACATCACGCTGCGCTCAGGAGACCAACCGTACAACGGATCAGGGTGGTTGTTATTGTCTTTGAATGGCATCTCAATTGTGTACGATAAGCACTTAAATTGCTCGGCAACCCAATTTGAACCAACCGTCAGGTTTGCCTTGCCTGGTTCGTCTTTGTCGTAGCCAATTTCATCTTGGAACTCTGGCGTAATAGTCAACAGTGCTTGTTTGAATGCACTTTCCAGCGCCGCTAAGTTTTCATCGTACGATGGAATGCCTTCAGAGCCTGCAACAAAGTTGTATGGGATCGCTTCATCACCATGAACATCTAAGAACATATCCACGCCCGTTTCGAGCATGCGTTCACGAACAAGGAACACCTCTGGGCTTTTCTCCATTGAAGGCGTTTGCCATTCACGGTTTAGGTTTACACCAACCGCATTCGTGCGTAGGTGACCACGAATACCACCATCTGGGTTCATGTTAGGTACAACGTAAAGCACTGCTTTCTCAAGTAATGCACGGGCAACCGTATCGTTTTCATCCAGCAGACGCTGAATCATACCTTCCATAAACCACTCGGCCATGGTTTCGCCCGGATGCTGACGCGCGATCATCCAGATTTTCTTTTTGCCTTCTTCTGGCTCACCAAAAGTCAGTAGGCTCATGTCGTTACCATCTAGGGTATGACCCAGTGTATCTAGCTTGCAGTGGTGCGCGCTTTGCGCCATGTGCAGTAGATCGAGATGGCGATCATAAGTGTACGGTGCAAAATATGCGAAATAGATAGAGCCGCGCTCTGGGATCACAGTAAACGTTAATGTGTCACCATCAAATTCAGCAGGAATACGGAACCATTCTTCACGGTCATAAGACGCAACAACGTCGTAACCTTGCCAACCTTCAGGGTATGCTGACTTCGCTAGATCGAGCAGTTTGATGGTGTGTGACTGCTCTGCTTCAGTTTCTAAGCGGAAGTGGAACCATTGGTAGAATTCCGACATGTTGTCGTTAGGGATTTTCAGTTGGATGTCATTTTTATCATCCGCTTTAACGACATGGATGCTACCGCTGTCGAAGTTGCTGAATATTTTCATTCTGTTACTCACCTTTTGAATCTGAGCTTGAAAGAGAGAGGCTAACACAAGGCGAAAGTCCGCCCCAACGACTTTCACTGCAAACTGTCTCGTTTGTGGCTAAAGTCTTCAGTTTAGTCGAGCTTATCCGCTTTGCCTGCTGGTCCTGCAAGTTTTGCCAGCCACTTATCCCAGATAAATGGTTTTTGACCACAATCTTCTGCCTCTTCTTTTCGGCGTACTGCATTACGCACCGTCATTGCGCCAATCCAGCGAAACGGCTCTGGAGGGAAATGCCCCAATGGTCCTTTGGCTAAGCCACTTCGAGTCCATTCGTTATCCAACCCTAACACCATAGAAGAGAGGATTTTTCCGCCCATGCGAGTCTGCGCAACACCATTACCTGAATAACCAAAACCATAAAAGACATTACGTTGCTCGTTCAACTTCCCAAAAAATGGAAAGCCGGAGGTTGAACGATCGGATCCTCCTGTCCATGAGTATTCAAACTCCGCCTCTTTCAAACTCGGGAACAGTTTATCGAATGACTTCCTTAGAAGATTTTGATAACGAGTTGGTTTATTGAACATCACGTCCACTTGGTTGTTGAAAGAAAACTGATTGCCTCCCTTGCCTAACATGAGGCGACCATCTGGCGTATCGCGGTAGTAATGAACAAAAATACGCGAATCCAACACGCTCGTTCCCGCTTGCCAGCCCGTTTTTCGTAACGACTCACCAAGCGGTTTGGTAATGACCATGTCGGAAGAAACCACCACGATACTGTTTTTGAACTGCGTAAAGTGCTCCACCATCCATGCGTTTAATGCCAGCACGACCTGCTTTGCTTTTATTTGTGCGTCAGGAGTGCTCACGGTAGCTGGTTGGCCAAAATCCAATTTGGTCATTGGTGTGTTTTCGAAGATTTCGATCCCCATTTCTGATGCAACTCGGCGCAAACCTCTAGCCAACATCGCGGGTTGGACGCTAGCAGCAACCGAAGAATGGAAACCTTCAAGATGACGGGGGGAGCCTGTATTTGCGTGCAGCTCATCTTCTTTGCAGCGACGCCAACTATTGACGCCTAAACGTGAAAGCTCATCGACGACAGGTTGCATGCAGCCCGCTTGCGCGTGATTTGTTGCAGTGTAATACACGCCTTCAAGCGACAACTGAGCATCAATATGGTGCTGTTTACAAAACGCGTCAATTTCAAGCACGGCTTGTTCGGACTCTTTGACTAACCAAGCAGCCTGAGCTTCACCAAACAAACGTTTTAAGGTCGGAAACTTTGTCGACCAAGTCAGCATGCAACCACCATTCGCTCCAGACGCGCCACTACCGCACAGCCCCTTTTCTATCACAACAACATGCTTTTTCGGTGCTTGCTGTTTGATCATAATGGCGGTCCAAAGTCCGGTGTAACCACCGCCAATAATCGCGACATCAGCGTTGATATCTTCATTCAGTGGCTTAGCTGGTTGAGGCTGTTCAAGTTCAAGCGCTTGCTTAAACCAGTAAGATAGGTGTGCCATTGTTTTTCCTTCGTGTCATTCACGAACTTGTTTTCGAGAAGCTCACTGTACAAACGATGCGCAGTTTCAACGAGCAAGAAAAACTATCGCTGCGCGTAAGAAAAAATGACGCCACGCGGCAAAATGACGGGCGATTTTAAAGAATCGAAAAGCACAAAAAAGGAGGAGCGTGGCTCCTCCAAAAAATGCAATGATATTAACTATTAGGGATAGATTAAGGGGAATAGCGTCAGTTAGTACCTACCAGGCTCGCGCATACGGTATTCGTATGTCACATTTACTACTGGCTGGTAAGTCACCTGACCATTACTTTCCATAAATTCATCGACCGTCACTTTTGAATCGGTAATCGAAAATGACTGACGATCCACAAACTCAGACTTACGAGTAAATTCATCTCTAAGCTGGCCAGACGATTTGTTCTGGTAATCTTGGAGCATAACTCGCCCCATATCGTAAGCCGCTTCTTTACTATCCACGACACCACCGTGAATAGTTTGCGTATTATTCGTCCACTGATAGCCACCAGCAAATACAACAGAAGGTGCAGTAGTCAGAGCGAGAAGACTTGCTAAAGTAATTAAGCGTTTCATAAACCTCTCCTTTACTTCCTTACTATCGAACCTGCATTGGTTCGATACCTATAAGTTACGTATAAAGACCTGTAGCACGTCAAATTAATTTCAAATTATGTTCAAGTTTTGTTCAATTTGGTTCTGTGCATGCTTTTGTTTATGACCCACTTCGATCTTTTTCAAACTTGAAATATGCTCTAGCAAAGACCTATCCCTGACACTTCCTTACTCACTCATACAATACCTGCTGTGGTTTTTCTCTTAGAATCCCGAACAAACGAACACTGTTCAAAATTAATTTTGAGTACGTTGGAATCAGCAAGAACACACCTCCTATTTATGCCTTGTGCATCTCTCCATTTTTCGTGTTCCTCGCTGTATTTCCCGTGCTGTTAAAACAGAACCCCAGTTAAGACAAGCTCTTAAGTGAGTCGGGAGTGAAAATGACTGCAAATAAATCCATTTTTGATCATACCAAAGTGATCTATGCTGATGAGTACGCCAACACCTATAACCCTATTTGGGTATATAGAATGAAGTTCATCATGCGTGCGCTTTACTACAAACGAGCATTCAAACACCTTGCGAACAACATTGAATCGTCTTTGTTAGACATGCTTTGTACGCGTACACACCGATTCCTAGAAAAACCGTTTCGCCCGTACATCATCAAGAATAACTCCGCCTTTGATCGCTCTAACTTGGTGGTTGATCACTACAAAACGATTTCAGAACTGCTTTCTAAAGAGACCATTGCCGAGATTTACACCGATTCAAAAGGCTTAACGCTGACCTCATTTGAAATCGATGACATCGAGTACTCGGTTCGATTGGTTTACGAAGCACGTTACCAAAAAGAAGGCGACATGAGTCTTGTGCTGCACAGCGCTGAAGACGGCAACTTCTACACACTTTCGTTTACCGTTGGTCATGTAGACACTGGGCGCTGCATTATGATTGGTGGCCTACAAGGCCCTCGAAGCAGTGAAGAAAACAACGCAAAAATCAAAAAACTGACTCGAAAACTGTACGGTCAGCGACCAAAAAGCTTGATGGTGAGTTTGCTAACACTCATCGCTCAAGTCTGGGAAGTAAACACCATACTCGCCGTAAAAACGCAATCTCACACATACGCAGCACGACGTTACAGTAAAGGACGCATCAAAACCGACTACGACGCACTATGGCAAGAGTTGGGAGGCATTGAATACAACCGCCATTTCTACGCATTAAAAGTGAATGATACGCGCCGCGATACTGAGGGAATGTCTCGCTCCAAACGCTCGATGTACCGCCGTCGTTATGAGTGGCTAGACAACACCAAAGCTGAGTTTGCGACGCGTCTGCGTTAATCCAGCGTATCACGCGACATCTTGTTTATTCGTTTACTATTCGGAGTCCTTATGTCTTACAAATACGCCGTAGCATGCTTGTTGTCTGCACTTTCTGTCACCGCTCATGCCGAGCCAACCAAACACATTGTGGGGGCGAATTTAGGCTATGGTGACGTTAGTTACGACGTCAATAATGGCCATGATGACGGCGACATGTTCTTAGGGGATGTGTATTACCGTTACATGTTCGACCAAAACTTCGGCCTTGAAGCAGGTTACAAAGGCGCGTTTAACGGCATTGGTTCTGTACTCATTAGCCCAATATCAGAAATCACCGACGTGAGTTATGGCGGTCCGCGAATCAGCGGTTACGTAAGCTACCCTTTGGGTGCTGGTTTTGAGCTTTACGGTAAAGGCGGTATCACTTACTACACGTTAAGTTACACGCTTAAAAACAATGGCCAGAATAAAGAATATGACGAGTCTAGCCTTGGCGGAGAAGCCGCAGCTGGTGTCGCTTGGGGCTATAAACACTTTGGTTTGAACTTAGAATACAATTACGCCAAAAACAGCGATTTTGATTCTGGTGGCGTGATGTTTGGCGCACAAATGCGTTTCTAACTCATCCCTCTTTTCTAAGGCACCTGAATTCCGGTGCCTTTAGTTTATGTGCTTCAAGCACCTTCTAAAGACAACACAATGCCTGCCAGGATGAAAGCCACACCGATACCTCGGGTGAGATACCATTTTTCCGCAAGCAACCAAATGCCCATCAGTAAGCCAAATACAATACTGATCTGGCGCAGCGCGACAACTAAGCTCACGTTGTCTGTCATCGTCATCGCAAACAGAACCAATCCATAAGTCGATGCCATCATAATGCCAGCCATACTTGCACTTTTTCGGATTCGCCAAGCCGCCTGCAACTCTTGATCATTTCCGGTGATCAGACACCAAAGTAAAACGGGTAAACCCATCGCCCAAAACTGCGCACCAAGATAGAAGATCGCGCTGTATTGATCGTTGAAAATAGTTGATGCTTGTTGAGTCAGTAGTGTTAACGCCTCTTTGTCCACCACAGAGTAACCTGCCGTGCCAATTGCTGCGATCAACGCCCAAAACACGCCTACATTTAGATACGCCACCAAAGAAACTTGGCGAACATGAGTCAACGGCACCAAAATGCAGCCAAAGGTGATCAACACGAAACCAAGCCACTGTTGAGATGAAAGCGCATGGCCGAGTGCAACACTGAACCCTCCCACCATCATGACCGGCAAAGCGCGTGCAATTGGGTAAATCACACCAACATCGGCATGTTTATACGCCATGATCAAACCGACGAGATACACAATTTGCGCTATTCCACTAAAAGCCAGCATTCCCCAAAACTCAACTGGCAACGAAGTCCAACCGAGCGTGGTTAAATACCAAATCAGATATGGGGTAAGCACTCCACAAGCAGACAGGCTTGCAGCCATCGTGAATGCCACGCCTGATCCGGAATGGTTTTTACCCAAGATATTCCAACCAGCATGCAAAACCGCAGAAAATACAACGAGTGCGATTGCCAAGAAATCCATTTGTTTTCCCGTTTAGGCAAAGCAAAGGCTCCGAGATGGAGCCTTTGAATATGAAAATGCGAACGTTAGTGATTGAGCTCTGCCACCGACTCAATACTGATGGCATCGTGACGCCAGTATTCAATATCGCAGTCAATCAACTCGCCATGTTGGTTATAGTTAGTACGTTCAACAACCATTGCCGGAGTGCCCGATGTTGCTCGCAACGCTTGCGCGACTTCACCAAGCAAGGTACTGGTAGAAATACGGTAACGCGTCTTCTGATACACCACACCAAAGTGCTCGCGATAAATGTCGGTCAGCGAGTTGGTCAAATCAAAGCTCAATAAATTGGGGAAGAGCTCTGGGCGAATATAGTTGGTCACATACACCACAGGTCTGTCTTCCAAATATCGAACGCGGTCAACACGAAAAACATCGGAAAACGGCTGCAGTTGTAACAAGCGCGCAGATTGCTTGTTAGCTAAAGTGCCCTTTGCCGCAATCAGCTCCGTTTTTGGCACGCGATTTTGCGCTTTCGCCATGTTCGGAAAATTAAGTGTTTGAGTAGGGTCGTAGCGTAGTGGCTCAGGTGAAATAAACCAGCCTCTGCGATCTTCACGATAAATTCTCCCTTCGGCTTCCAATAACGACAACGCTTCGCGCAACGTAACTCGGGTTGTGTCGAACGACTCCGCCAACTTGCGCTCCGCAGGCAATTTCTGACGCGGTGATAGCATGCCCGCTTCAATCTGTTCAACAATCGAATCTTTAATTTTTACGTACTGCACGAGGTGTCCTTATCTTTTACGCCAAGCCTGAGTGCGACTTTCTAACCACTTCCCCAACGTCATCTGAACGATCTTCGCAATCGCGGCTGCAATCATGATCATCACGGCCATCGCAGCAGCTGCGCCCGTTTGGCCTGCATCGTCCATGTTTAGAATCGATACCGAAGCAGGAATCGTATCGGTTGAGTACAGGAATACTACCGCAGAAGTGGTGGTCAATGCATTAACAAACAAGTAGGTTGCGATGTCCAAAACAGCAGGCATACAAACCGGTAAGGTCACTTTGAAGAACAACTTGTACTGAGGCAGCTTGACCGATGCTGCCGTCGCTTCTATCTCTGAAGGCAGTTGCTTGAGAGCGGTTAACGCTGTCATGTGGCCGACTGTGTAATAGTGCACTACGGTGTTAATCACCAGAAACGCCATCGTACCGTAAAGCACATTCAATGGGTTGTTCACATCATTGAAGTAAAAGATGTATCCCAAACCCAAAACCATGCCCGGCACCGCCATCGGCACCACACTCAGCATTTGCATCGCCTGACGAACTGGCCCAAACGCACGACCTTTTTCAATACAGTAGGCACCGACAAAAATCACAGCGGTACCAATCAGCGCAGTCCAACCTGCCAGCGTTAACGAGTTGAAGAATGGGCTCCAACCGTAAGTGCTCATTTCAGCAAAGTTGTAATTGTTCAGCGTCAGCGCTTTATTCCACGGCCAAAATGTCACTAGAGAGCCGTACACCGCCATGCCTAACACTGCCAGTACTGCGACAGAAATCAGTGAACAGTATACAAAGCAAAGGCCATCACGCGTTTTGTTGGGTTCTGGTTGATAAGGTACAGAGCGAGTATCAAACAAGCTCTTTTGTTTTTTCTGCACCCAACGATCTGCACCAAACGCCATTACCGCAGGAAATAACAGCATGATGCTGGTTACTGCACCCATGGCAAAGTTTTGCTGGCCCACCACTTGTTTGAAGATGTCGGTTGCCAGAACGTTATAGCTTCCGCCAATGACTTTCGGCACACCAAAATCGGTAATCACCAACGTGAATACGACAATCAGAGTGCTGATCAAACCGTATTTCGCCGCAGGTAACGTCACCATAAAAAAGGTCTTCATCGGTGAGGTTTTTAGAGCACGAGCGGCCTCATACAAACGAGCATCGGAAGTACGCAGCGAAGTGGTCAAAATCATCAGAGCATGAGGAAAGGTCCAAAAGATCAACCCCATTGAAATACCAATCACACCATACACTGAGTGACCACCAAGTAGCTCTTTCGCAACCCCTTGATTGCCAAAGAGGAAGATCAAGCTGATCGCTGGCAAAAGCGAGGGGGCAAGGATTGGCGCGGTACCTAAGATGTGAAATAGACCTTTAAATGGCATGCATGAACGCGTGAGTGCGTAAGCGTAACCAAAGGCCAGAATACCGACCACCGTCGTTACAACGAGTCCCAAACTAAACATATTACCAACGGAAACCCACAAGCTTGAAGAAGAAAAATAAGTCGCAAAGTTGGCTAACCCAACAAACTCTCCATCGCTGTTTTGTACGCTTTTGGCCAGCATCGCCCACAATGGCATCAAGATGAACAAGATCATCATCGTGGAAAGACCCGCCAACAAACCAAACAGCACGATATTGTCGCGGCTAATGCGTCCCATCATTGATTTCGCTTTGTCTTGAGTCGTCAGGCTATTCATCGTCATTGTCTTCGCATCCATGTTTGCACCTATGCCGCCAACGCTTTTGTAAACGCATTCCCCTGAGAAGGGATTACATAGCCGTGCAAGCCACTTTCCAAGAACTGGATGTAACGCACCTCACCAATGCGAATATTGAGGTTTTGCACCGTCTCGACTGGCACATCAACAACGATTGGTTTCGCTTGGCTGTCGTTTTGTAGCTCACAATCCACGCGGAAAAATGCGCCCAAAAACTCGGTAGCGGTAATGCGTACAGGCAGCGAGTTGCGGTAGTTTTCGACAAACTTGATGTTCTCGGGACGCACCGCCAAATCAAAGCGGTCACCACGTTGAACCTTACGATTGGTTAAACTTGGTGCTGGCAGTAGAGTCTCAGCAATACGCACCTGAGATTCGGTCACAACAGATGTCTCGATAAAATTCATGCTGCCGACAAACTCGGCCACAAAGCGCGTTGCCGGTTGTTGGTAGATTTCTTGAGGCGTGCCGACTTGCTCAATTACGCCATGGTTCATCACCACAATTCGATCTGCCATCGAAAGCGCCTCATCCTGATCGTGCGTAACCATAATGGTAGTGATGCCCATCTTTCGTTGCAGCTTACAAATTTCATCACGTAAGTGAACACGTACTTTCGCGTCCAACGCAGATAAAGGTTCATCAAGAAGAAGCAGTCCCGGAGATAAAGCAAGCGCTCGCGCTAACGCCACACGTTGTTGCTGACCGCCCGACAACTGGTTAGGAAACTTCTGCCCTGAGGTTGGTAAGCCTATCGTTTCGAGCCACTGCTCTACTTTCTCCAGCGCCTCTTTGGTTGACATACCTTGGTTTTTCAAACCCACCGCAATGTTCTCTTGTACGGTGAGGTTTGGAAACAGCGCGTAAGACTGAAACACAATGCCGAAATCACGCTTTTCTGGTGGTAGAAATGTGGTCTCTTGGCCGTTTTGAAAAATCGCGCCAGAAGTAGGTAGATCTAAACCTGCAATTGCACGTAATAACGTAGTTTTACCGCAGCCAGAAGGGCCTAAAAAACAAACGAACTCGCCTTTTTCGATCACCAGTGAGATTTGCTTTAATGCAGTGAACTGTCCGAATTGTTTCACTACATTTTTAATGTTCAGATAAGGTTGGTTAATTGACATAACACACACTCCAAATGGTATATACCAATTTTAGTTTTTATGTGTTACGTTCCAATGACAAATTTATAGCCAGAAGATGACAAATAGATGAACGCCCTCGACATTAAACGCTTAAATCTAAACTCATCTTGAAATACGGAATGTCTGATTTATAAAAGCGCTCGCCCTCCTTCTGTAATCCAAACTTCTGATAAATTTTCAATGCCGACTCACGCGCATCGCACCAGAATACCTCTGCGTTCAACGCCTTGGCATCATCAATCATCGTCTCCAACATTCGAGAGCCGATCCCTTTACCTTGTTGACTTGAAGATACAGCAAACTTCCTTAGTCTTGCTGCGCCATTGTTGAAGAAGACTGACGCCACACCCACCAGCTCTCCGTTCACATAACTCCCGTAATGATAGCCAGTTTCATCTTCATCAACCTTGCAAAACTCAATGCTTTTGCTTGGCCATAAAACCTGCTGTCGAAGCGGCAGTGTCTGCTCCGCATTAATACGTTGGATTTCCATGCACTTCCTCTTTTCTACCTGAGTATCCGGCCATTAATGTGCCTCTACTTTTCGCAAGATGCAAAAAAGGAGAGCAACCGCTCTCCTTTTGACAATCGGATTTGTCGTAACCCTTATGATTTTGGCTCTGATTTCGCGTCAAATTTCTCAGACCATGCCGCTAAGATTTCTGCACGTTTGCTACCCATTTGCGCGAAGTCCATCTTCGCCATATTTTCTTGAACGTTCGGGAAGTTAGATACGGTCGCTTTCACTTCTTTATGTCCAACCACTGGGTACATTTCTACGTAAAGCTCGTTTGCTGCTTTAGAGATTGACCAGTCGACAACACGCTTCGCGGCATCAGACTCTTTTACTAGACCAACGGCTTCTGATTCCCAGCCGATACCTTTAGGTGTGATAACCGCAAGCGGTGCGCCTTGTGTTTTCAGCTTCGCGCCGCGGCTTGCCATCGAAATACCGATAGCCACTTCGCCCATACCCGCTTGCACACATGGCTTAGAACCAGAGTGCGTGTAGTGTGCAATGTTTTTGTCTAGGTCACGCATGTAGTTCCACGCCTGATCTTCACCCATGTTTTGCAGCCAAGCAGATACCTGCATGTAACCGGTACCCGATGAAGCTGGGTTTGGCATTGCAATATGCCCTTTATAAACTGGCTTGGTTAGGTCTTCCCATGAGGTTGGCTTAGGCAGGTTTAATTGCTTCGCAACGATTTCATTGAAACAAACAGCGTTAAAGAACGCATCATTACCAAACCAAGCTTGATTCTTTTGCGGGTCATTGAGCTTGGCATGAAGCTGTTCCAACCCGTTTGGCGTATATGGTTTAAGCAGCCCCTGTTCTTTCAACAAAGCCATCGAAGATCCAGCAAGGCCCCAAACCACTTCAGCTTGAGGGTTGTTCTTTTCTGCCAACAATTTCGCCGTCATGATACCGGTTGAATCACGTACCCATTTAATCTTGATATCTGGGTTTTCTTTCTCAAAGGCTGACTTGTATTTAGCAAGTATGTCCGTTTCGAAAGCCGTGTAAACCGTCACTTCCTGTGCAGCCATTGCATTCGTAGCTAGCAGAGAGACAAGTGCAGCCAGCGATCCTTTCATCAAACGGTTTTTCATCATTTTCTCCAGTTAATTTGGCTAAGTTTTCATTTGGTCTGTACCAGTTGACAATATACACCCTACTGAGCCTTTGTGACGAAATCATGACCATAAAATGGCAGTTTTGAGAAAATTATCGATAAATAGGCGACCAACTGATCGGTGAAATTTTGGATATGAAAGTTTTATGAAATTCACTGAATGGCTATTTACGACCCTTTTTCATCCTTGCTAGAGTGAACCTAACCTCTGGTGTAGACCAATTAAATTATTCTGATGGAAATCGAGATGAAAAACGAATACCTACTACTGACTCCAGGTCCTCTATCTACTTCTGAAACAGTGCGTGAAGCCATGCTAAAAGACTGGTGTACTTGGGATGATGAATACAACAAAGACATTGTAGAAGTGATCCGCACTAAACTTGTAAAACTGGCGACAGAGCAAGACGGCTACACCAGCGTACTAATGCAAGGTAGCGGCACCGCATCAGTAGAAGCAACGATTGGCAGTGCCATTGGCAAAGATGGAAAATTGTTGGTTGTCGACAACGGTGCTTACGGTGCGCGTATCGCTCAGATCGCTGATTACCTAAATATTCCATGCCATGTAGTTTCCCCAGGCGAAACATCACGGCCACACTTGAACGAGGTGGAAACTGCATTGGCATCGGATCCTGCTATCACACACGTAGCGATTGTTCACTGCGAGACAACCACCGGCATGCTGAACCCAATTGAGGCATTTGCTTCTGCGGCAAAAGCACATGGTAAAGTGGTGATTCTCGATGCCATGTCGAGCTTTGGTGGCATTCCTATCGATATTGCAGAATTAGGAATCGATTTTATGATCAGCTCTGCAAACAAATGTATTCAAGGCGTGCCGGGCTTTGGCTTTGTGATTGCGAAACAAACTGAGCTCGAAAAGTGCCAAGGTCAGGCACGTTCTTTGAGCCTTGATCTTTACGACCAGTGGCACTGCATGGAAGTGAACCACGGCAAATGGCGTTTCACGTCTCCTACGCACACGGTTCGCGCTTTCTACCAAGCATTGTTAGAGCTGGAACAAGAAGGTGGTATTGAAGCTCGTCATCACCGTTACCAAACTAACCAGAAAACACTGGTTGCAGGTATGCGTTCTTTGGGGTTTGAGCCACTACTGAGTGATGAACTTCACTCGCCAATCATCACTTCTTTCTACTCTCCGACGCACAGTGATTACCAGTTCAAAGCGTTCTACACGCGCTTGAAAGAGCAAGGTTTTGTGATTTATCCGGGTAAGGTATCGAACGCAGATTGCTTCCGTATCGGTAACATTGGTGAAGTTTACCCAGCAGATATCGAGCGCTTAATCGGTGCGATTGAAAAAGCAATGTACTGGCAAGTTGCGTAAAGCAGCCTTCTGGTTGAGAGAGCGTTATGACTCAGAATATCAAACCGACCCATTTCCGCAGCGAAGGCGATGTCAACACGACGCCAGCGCGCCAAGCTTGGAATGCGTCGATGGACGACGAACGCACGCAAGCATTATTGAAGCGCGATTCCGAGGTCTTTCTTCATCAAGCTATGTCGACGCCTTGCTTAGATACCTTGGAAGCAGCGGAAGGCATCTACATCCAAGATGCTACCGGCAAAAAGTACATGGACTTCCATGGCAACAACGTCCATCAGCTGGGCTACGGTCATCCGCATGTGATTAAACGTGTGCAAGAGCAAATTGCCAAACTGCCGTTTTCACCACGTCGTTTTACCAACGAGACCGCGATTGAATGTGCCGAAAAACTCACCCAAATCTGTGGTGGCGAATTGAACCGCGTGTTGTTTGCGCCAGGTGGCACATCAGCAGTCGGCATGGCACTTAAATTAGCACGCCACATCACGGGCAACTACAAGGTGGTGTCTCTGTGGGATTCCTTCCACGGCGCATCGCTAGATGCCATCTCAGTGGGTGGTGAAGCGTGTTTCCGTCAAGGCATGGGACCATTAATGGCAGGTGTTGAGCGCATTCCACCAGCGGTGTCTTACCGTGGCGCTTTCCCAGTCGCGGACGGCAGCGATGTGCATTACGCCGACTACCTTGAATACGTGATTGAGAAAGAAGGCGGCGTGGGCGCATTTATCGCAGAAGCGGTTCGTAATACAGACGTACAAGTACCGAGCAAAGCCTACTGGAAACGCATCCGTGAAATCTGTGATAAACACAATGTCATGTTGATCATCGACGACATCCCTAACGGCATGGGTCGCAGCGGCGAATGGTTTACCTATCAAGTCTACGACATCGAGCCAGATATGCTCTGCATCGGTAAAGGCTTAGGCGGAGGATTAGTTCCTATCGCAGCCATGGTAACCAAAGACAAATACAACACTGCCGAGCAAATCTCCATGGGTCATTACACTCATGAGAAAAGCCCTATCGGGTGTGCTGCAGCACTGGCAACCATGGAAGCCATTGAGCAAGAAGGCTTGTTAGATAAGGCCAAAGCCGACAGCCAGTTTATGCATGAAAAGCTGCTAGAGATGAAAGCTAAGTACCCAGTGATTGGCGATGTTCGTGGCATCGGCATGTTGTGGGGCATTGAACTGTTCACCGACCACGAAAGCAAAGCGCGTGCGTATGACGAAGCGGAAGCTGTGCTGTACCAATGCCTCAACAATGGCGTGAGCTTCAAGGTGTCACAAGGCAATGTGATTCAACTCAGCCCACCGCTGATCATCACTCGCGAGCAACTGACAGAAGCGTTGGCGATCTTCGAAGAAGCGATCGCCAAAGTGTGTAAAGACTTTAATTACTTCTAACCTCGACAAGAAACAATTTATCCAGAGCGCGCTTCCAGCGTGAAGGCAAGCGCTCTGGCAAGCAAGAAAAAGGATTGAACATGAGCAACTCACCTATTCAAGCAGTGATCTTTGACTGGGCTGGCACTATCGTCGATTTCGGCTCTTTCGCGCCAACCAGCATCTTTGTGGAAGCATTCAAACAAGGCTTTGATTTTGATATCGATCTTGAAGAAGCGCGTGAACCAATGGGGCTTGGTAAATGGGACCACATCCAAGCTGTGGGTCGCATCCCTTCGGTTGATAAACGTTGGAATGAGAAGTTTGGGCGCTCAATGACCAGCGAAGACATCGACGCAATTTACGCAGCATTTATGCCTCTGCAAAAAGCAAAAGTGGCTGACCACGCAGAACCAATTCTCAATGCAATTGAAGTTGTGAACGGTCTGAAAGACAAAGGCATTAAGATCGGTTCTTGTTCTGGTTACCCGCGTGAGGTGATGGACGTATTGATTCCAGTTGCAGCGAATTACGGCTACCAACCAGATTACGTTGTCGCGACAGACGATCTGCCCCAAGGTGGTCGCCCTGCGCCGTTTATGGCACTGAAAAACGTGATTGAGCTTGGTGTAACCGACGTTAAAGCATGCGTCAAAGTGGACGATTCAGCACCAGGCATCTTTGAAGGTCACAATGCGGGCATGTGGACGGTGGGTCTGCTGCTTTCTGGTAACGAAGCGGGTCTGACATTTGAAGAATACCAAGCCGCAGACGAAGCAACCTTAGAGAAAGCTCGTGAAAAAGCACGCGCGAAATTTATCAAGAGTGCACCTCACTACTTAATCGACACCATCTCCGATCTGCCAGAGGTGATCGTAGATATCGAACAACGCCTAGCCGCGGGCGAACGTCCGTAGTTTTCGCTCGTGAATTCAGAATGTAAAAAGCCTCTCCATATTGAGAGGCTTTTTGTATTTATGGAAAGCGGAGGGGTCAATTAATCGCGGTACTTGCTCGACGCTTTAGCTTAAAGCCCATACTGGTCGGCCGTTCTTCTGGCTCACCTTTGATGGCATGTAACAGTTTTTCTGCCGCCTTGGTGCCCATGCGCTCGTAATCAAATTCTGCCGATGTCAAACTTGGGTAAGCGTGCTCCCCCATAGAAGAGCCTTCAAGGCAAATAATGGCAATGTCGGTCGGGACTTTGAGAACGCGGCGATGGCACTCAAAGAGCGCACCAATTGCTATCTCCTCATGGCTACACACCAAAGCATTCAAGCTTGAATCGCGCAGCAATAACTTCGCCAATCCTTCCGCACCCAATTGTGAAGATGGCGCTTCATGAGTCGTCAGAAAATGATCTGGGGTGAGATAGTTTTCAATCATCGCACTTTGCCAACCGTGTAACTGGCGTTGCAACGTTGAGTGATTCCCGCGCGCCCCAATAAAACCAACGTTCTTAAAACCTTGTTCAATCAGGTGTCTGGTACAGGCCTTACCCACTTCGAAGTGATCCACGCCAATGTTGAGATAACTGGCCTTTGAGCTCAGTTCGGCAATCTCTAACACTGGCGTATTTGATGCCTCTAACAGTTGATGCGTTCGCTGACTATGCTCACTTCCAAACAGTACAACGCCCGCAGGACGGCTCTCTAAAAAAGTCGAAAGCAACTTTTCTTCTTGCTCAATCGAGTAGTCGCTGTAACCCAGCAATAGTTGATAACCCGCTTTGTTTAACGCCTGTTGGAAGCTTGGTAAGAAATGCGCGCATGCTTTTTCAAACAGTGACGGAATGATAAGAGCGATGGAATAACTTTCTGCAGATGCGAGTGCCCCTGCGGCTTTGTTCGGGATATAGCCGAGCTCATCAACCACTTGTTGAATTTTTTCTCTCAGCTTATCGGATACCAGCTCTGGCGTTCGTAATGCTCGCGACACCGTCATCGTGCCTACGCCTGCTTGTTTGGCGACATCAGCCAAAGTGACATTGCCGGTACTTCTTCGTTTGCGAGGTTCGCTCATTGTTTTTATTTAATGTTCTCTAATTTCAGCTGCGACATCTTATCACAGCGCTTTAATGGTTTTGATATTAGCGCATTAGAACTCGAACACCAGCACATCAAACTTCGATGCCTGATAAAAATGATAGCGCTATCACAATTAATGGTAGCGCTATCAGATAGCGCTACCATTTGTGATCACTCTCAGGTTTTTCTGGCAAATTGATCGATAAAGTACGCAGCAACAAAACAACAAATCGGAAACATTCCAATGCTACGTGAACTGATTACCTCTGATGTCATTCGCATCCATTCTGACGCAACCGACTGGAAAGATGCGATCAGCAAATCTTGTGAAGCTTTGCTTGAAAATGGCGCGATAGTACCAAGTTACGTTGAAGCAATTTACCGCTCGCACGAAGAGCTTGGCCCTTACTACGTGGTAGGTCCGGGCATGGCGATGCCACACGCTCGCCCTGAAGATGGCGTTAACCGTTTGTCACTGGCGATCACGGTGATCCAAAACGGCGTCAACTTTAACTCTGAAGAAAATGACCCTGTAAAAATGCTGGTCACGCTAGCGGCAACGGACAGTAATAGCCACGTTGATGCGATTTCGAAACTGGCGGAATTGTTTATGAATGAAGAGCACGTAGAGGCCATCTGCAACGCTCAAAGCAAAGAAGATGTTCTTGCGATCATCGATAAATACTGAGTTTTACTCCTGACATACCCCATTCACAAATGGGTATACCCCCTATAAAAAAAGAAAAGGTCTGAATTATGAAAATTATGGTTGTTTGCGGTCACGGTCTTGGTACTAGCCTAATGATGGAAATGAGCATCAAAAGCATCGTAAAAGAATTGAACGTCGATGCCGCTGTGGATCACATCGACCTTGGCTCAGCAAAAGGCACAAGTTGCGACATTTTCATCGGCACAAAAGACATTGCAGAACAGTTGGAAGCACTTGGCGTTGAACAACGTATCGTAGCGCTTGATAACATGGTCGACAAAGTCGCAATGAAAGAGCGTTTATCTTTGGCACTTCAATAGCTTGGCGCTCTATAAGGTGGCGTTATGGAATTCTTCAGTTTCTTAATGAACGATGTCCTATCAGAGCCAGCAGTTCTGGTCGGTCTCATCGCTCTAATCGGCTTAATTGCCCAGAAAAAACCAGTCACCGAGTGCATTAAAGGCACGGTAAAAACCATTCTTGGTTTCATCGTGCTTGGCGCAGGTGCAGGCTTAGTTGTGAGCTCGCTAGGCGACTTCGCGACGATTTTCCAACACGCATTTGGCATTACAGGCGTGGTTCCAAACAACGAAGCTATCGTCTCTATCGCGCAAGAAGCGTTTGGTAAAGAGATGGCGATGATCATGTTCTTCGGCATGTTGGTGAACATTCTGATCGCTCGTTTCACGCCGTGGAAATTCATCTTCCTAACAGGTCACCACACACTATTTATGTCGATGATGGTGGCGGCGATTCTGGCATCTAGCGGCATGAAAGGTGTTCCACTGATCGCTCTTGGCTCTGTGGTTGTGGGTTCTGTAATGGTGTTCTTCCCTGCAATTGCGCACAAATACATGAAGCAAGTAACAGGCTCAGACGACGTTGCGATTGGTCACTTCTCTACCCTTTCTTACGTACTAGCTGGCTTTATTGGCAGCAAGTTCGGTAACAAAGAGCACTCAACAGAAGAGATGAATGTCCCTAAGAGCTTGTTGTTCTTACGCGATACGCCAGTGGCTATCTCGTTCACAATGGGCATCATCTTTATGGTGACGTGTTTGTTCGCTGGCGGCGATTTTGTCCGTGAAGTCAGTGGCGGTAAACATTGGTCTATGTTTGCGCTAATGCAATCCATCACTTTCGCCGGTGGTGTGTACGTCATCCTGCAAGGTGTACGTATGGTTATCGCAGAAATCGTTCCTGCATTTAAAGGCATCTCAGACAAACTGGTTCCAAACGCAAAACCTGCACTGGATTGTCCGGTTGTGTTCCCATACGCGCCAAACGCGGTATTGGTGGGCTTCCTATCGAGCTTTGCAGCCGGTCTAGTGGGCATGTTCCTGCTGTACGTGATGGGTCTTACTGTGATTATCCCAGGTGTCGTTCCACACTTCTTTGTGGGTGCTGCGGCAGGTGTATTTGGTAACGCGACAGGTGGTCGTCGCGGCGCAATTCTAGGCGCGTTTGCACAAGGTCTACTGATTACTTTCCTACCTGTATTCCTAATGCCAGTACTGGGTGATCTTGGCTTTGCAAACACAACATTCAGTGATGCTGACTTCGGCGCGGTAGGTATCCTACTTGGTTTGATTGTTCGCTAAGTTTTCTCTCTGATGAATACGGAATTCGGCTCGTCGGCATTCTTCTCTGAGAGGCTTTAGCCATAGAAAAGCACTCAAACAAAACGCCCCTCACGTGAGGGGCGTTTTTCTTATTGAGGCTATCTTATTGAGACAGCAACTTTCTCGTTGGTTCTTGCTCGGTGTACTCAACCGCATCGCTGGTGGAAAGCTTGTCGACATCTTCTTGAGAGCCGGTTACTACCAACACTTGCTGTTTCACCAAAGCATCGACCACTTCAAGGTTGTTGTGACGAAGAAGCGCTCTCACTTCGCTTTCTTTCCCTTTGTGATATTTCACAAAATAGCGAGCCGGTTGTTGCTCTGCACTTGTTGGACGCTCATCCACAAGAGGAAAGCCTTGGTTGTTAGCAAGGCTGGTGGCGCTCATGCCAATCGCCAATAGCGCGGTCAAACTCCCCGCCGTTACGGAAAGTAAGGTCAGCTTCTTCATAGTCACTCCTTATTGAAATGTCAGAGACCAACTGTTGATTGTACCTGTGTCTCTTCTGGCACTGTCGACGGCTTTTAGTTCCCAAGAACCTTGTGATTCAAAACCAGAGAAATCAACTTGGAAAGTGGTTTTAATATCGTTAGCGCTGCCGCCAGTATTGTCGTGAAGCACGACTTGTCCACCTGTCGGTGAAGTCAGAGTCACTCGTAGGTCACCGATGTAAGTATGGCTAATATCTACGTCAATGCTTACAGTACCTGAGTCGCCAGTGCGATCGACATTCAGTGCGCTGATGGCACCAGAGGTTTTGTTGTCAGGAATCGCAACAGGGTTAGTGTTTGAGTAGCTAGAATCTGCAGAGCTACCGCCACCGTCAGGACCATTACAGCCCGCATCCAAGAACAGCTTCGCCGCTTCCGCATTCACTAGGCCGTGACCTGTGCGGTTATCTCGACCTGCAACATCAATGTCTGTCGCGGTTTTGATCAACGCGTTACGTACTTGCGCTGCGGTGCACGTTGGGTGGTAACTCCACACCAAGCCAGCTACGCCCGTTACGTGCGGAGTCGCCATCGAAGTGCCGTTGTAGTACTCGTAGTCTTCACCTGATGTAGTTGCAACCGTGATCTCTTGGCCTACGTAACCCAATAGCTCTTGACCAAATGCACGATCAACTGTCACCGACACCATGCGATAAGCGTTGTTTTGGTCAACTAAGAATGGGTTTTGTAACCCAGCTAATGCCGCGTTGCTGTATACAATCGCCGCGCTTGCGCCTGCGTTGTAACATGCTCGGACTGCATCCACCTCTGGGTATGTACCTGAAGATTGATTGCCAATACGCTCAGTAAGACAGATTTTGCCTGACATGTCGCCACAGTTGAAGTTACCGCCAGACACATCACAGCTTGCCAATGTCGCGGTGACTGAACCTGCAACTGGTGCTGGTACAAACTCAGTGCCGTTGTGGACCAAACGGTTATGAGGCACGATGCCACGGTCAAACTGGCTAACACCGTTTAGCGTAATGTCAGACAACTTACCTTCGCCTACTGTTACGGTGGACAGGATCGCCACACCCGGCGCCGCGATTTCAACTTGATCGGTCGCTTGCGAGAACGCCGCGTGATCATTTTGATTATCGACCGCTGCAACTGACATGACAGAATCGTAAGACGCTGGGTAGCTGTGCGCTGTATTGCCGTCGTTACCCGCCGCAGCGATTAACAGTACGCCTTGATCGTAGATCGCTTTCAGCGCATTTTGCTCCGTGCGACTCGATTGGCTACCACCGAGGCTCATGTTCACCACGTTTGCGCCATTATCAGCACACGTTTGTATCGCTTTCACAAGACCAGAAGAGTAACCCCAGCCCGCTTCGTTAAACACTTTCACGATGTGAAGGTTCACGTTTTGGTTTGGCATCACGCCCTTCACGCCTTCAGTGTTCGCGATCGCAGCGATTGTGCCCGCTACGTGAGTACCATGCGCGTTGTTGTTGCCAGGATCGCTCCATGACCCTGTGCCACTGTCATTGGTACCAGCAACACGGTTACCGCTCAGATCGTTGTGCGACAAATCGTAGCCAGAGTCAATGATACAAACCGTGCGGTTACCTGCATTGAAGTCATCCAACTGTTGAGCATTCACTGCGTTGTAACCCCAAGGTACCGTTTCACTTAGCAGGTAACGCGGAGGATCGACTTCCACGTATTCCACATCACCACGGTTACGCAGTGGTTCAAGATCATCCCCATCCAGCTCGACGCTGTAAATGGCACGGTTACCAAGTTTTTCCACTTTACGTGCTTTCACCTGTTGCAAAACAGATTCTTGCGCGATACGTGGTCCCCAAAACGAGTTGCCACCCATCGAAGATCGGCTTACCGGATCTTCTTTGAATTTGACGATGTATTTCGTCGGCAACTTGGATTCGTCGAATCCCATCGGTGGAGCCGCGAATGCTGACATGGAAGCAGTCAGCGCGACGGCGACAGCAGACAATGTAAATAAGCCTTGTTTTTTACTTGTTGTGTAGTGCATTTGCCCTATTCCTTAGTTGAGCTAATTTTTATTCACTATATCCTCATGAAAAATCATCATTACGATGTATACATGAGTCACTCAGCTATAGTTCATCGTCCAAAAATGCCAAACAATTTGTTTCATGAATATACAAATTTGTACAAAATATCATTCAATCAACATTTTTAGTTAACATCAAAAAGCATCAACAAAACCTTATAAAGCAATCACTTATTTAACAAAAAGTGCATGTTAAATTAATGTTAGTGAGTAATTATTCTAAATATGAGCCATTTAATCGATTGCTATGCTGAATGAATTTTTTGACCGTGATGCCAAAATCAAAATAATGAATATTTAGTTGTTGACTGTCTGGAGTATTTACTCAGAATTAGAGGGTTTAGTGAGAAAAATTCTCATCTAAACAATGTTATAGCCAAGTATTTTTCAATGTGCTTGGGTCAATAACCATTACAAGAAGAGTGAATGATGAAAAAAACAATCACACTATTAACTGCATTACTCCCGCTTGCTTCTGCAGTTGCCGAAGAGCCAACCTTATCACCAGAAATGGTCTCAGCGTCTGAAGTGATCAGCACGCAAGAAAACCAAACCTATACCTATGTTCGCTGTTGGTATCGCACCAGCTACTCGAAAGATGATCCGGCGACCGATTGGGAATGGGCAAAAAACGAAGATGGTAGCTACTTCACCATTGACGGCTACTGGTGGAGCTCCGTTTCATTTAAAAACATGTTCTACACCAACACGTCGCAAAACGTTATCCGTCAGCGTTGTGAAGCAACATTAGATTTGGCGAACGAGAACGCAGACATTACGTTCTTCGCCGCTGACAATCGCTTCTCATACAACCACACGATCTGGAGCAACGACGCAGCAATGCAGCCAGATCAAATCAACAAAGTGGTTGCACTCGGTGACAGCTTGTCTGATACAGGCAACATCTTTAACGCATCACAATGGCGCTTCCCTAACCCGAACAGCTGGTTCTTAGGTCACTTCTCCAACGGTTTTGTGTGGACAGAATACATTGCCAAAGCGAAGAACCTTCCGCTCTACAACTGGGCAGTTGGCGGCGCGGCTGGTGAGAACCAATACATCGCGCTAACAGGGGTTGGTGATCAAGTTTCTTCGTACTTAACCTACGCAAAACTGGCGAAGAACTACAAACCAGCAAACACCTTGTTTACGCTTGAGTTTGGTTTGAATGACTTCATGAACTACAACCGTGGCGTTCCAGAAGTGAAAGCAGATTATGCAGAAGCACTGATTCGTTTGACGGACGCAGGTGCGAAGAACTTCATGTTGATGACACTGCCAGACGCGACGAAAGCGCCTCAGTTTAAGTACTCAACACAAGAAGAGATCGACAAAATTCGTGCGAAAGTGCTTGAGATGAACGAGTTCATCAAGGCACAAGCGATGTACTACAAAGCGCAAGGTTACAACATCACGTTGTTTGATACTCACGCCTTGTTCGAGACGCTAACTTCTGCGCCAGAAGAGCACGGTTTCGTGAACGCGAGTGATCCTTGTTTGGACATCAACCGCTCATCGTCTGTCGATTACATGTACACCCACGCATTGCGCTCTGAGTGTGCAGCGTCTGGTGCTGAGAAGTTTGTGTTCTGGGATGTCACGCATCCAACAACAGCAACTCACCGCTATGTTGCAGAGAAAATGCTAGAAAGTAGCAACAACTTAGAAGAGTTTCGCTTTTAATAATACTTTCTTATAGGTTAAACTCTTAATCATCATAAATACGTTGATGATTAAAAATGGCCACGAAATATCGTGGTCATTTTGTATTAATATATATGAGTCTACTTTTATATTTAAATATAGATGAACAATAATTAAAATACAAAATTTCAAGTTATAAGTATTATAAACAAAACTTTTAAATACCAACAAACCAGTAAAATCCAAAATTATTCAACATTCCATCAATTTAAATTTCATTATGGCCATTTTTAATTATTGAATTTCAAGAGGAGTTAAGTGATAAGTTAAATAAAAAATACCCACATAACACAGGTAAGACCGAGAGGAGTGTGTCATGTGGGTTTAAAACGATAGTTCTCTTGCTGATTCGAACTACCAACGTTGGGATGCAATGGAAATACAAATGACTCAGAGTTTCCATCACGGACACTTTATCGCTGGATTTACCTCTTTTTGTTAGGGAACAGTCAGCACAATAAAAATAGAGAAGTAATACCGCAAAAATAAAAATAGAGGCTCTGAGTTTAATTTACATGTAAAATAATCACCACATTCACGACATGAACCATTAATAAATTTATCAATAAATATTTATTAAGTTAAATTTATTTATTGTCAACATACTGTTAGTTTTACCCCTAAATATACTGGTCAGATTTGTTTATTTTACTGCTTTTCGTTGCAATACAACCTCTAATTAATTCATGAGAAAAAACATGCAGCGACAATTAACTCTTTCACCGATTTATTTATTAATCGGGTTAGCCTCATCAACGGCGTATGCCGGTGGTTTTCAAATTAACGAACATTCGGCGACGGGTCTTGGTCGTGCTTTTGCTGGTGATGCCGTCATTGGTGATAATGCGTCTGTAGTCAGCCGGAACGCCGCAGCGATGACGCTGTTTAAACAAAATGCCTTATCGTTCGGTGTCACTTACGTCAAACCTGACGTTACCGTTAAAAATGCGCAATATCATCGAGCTAACATTAATGCGGATGTCAATGTTGGTATGGGCGGTTTTCCTCCGTCCCCTCAAGTTGAAATTACCCCGTCCTTCTCTCAAACCGTGACCGACATTGATGACGTCGATGGCGTTGGTCAACCAGCCGTTGTACCCAATTTTTACTTTATTCACCCTATCAACGACGACTGGTATCTAGGCTTATCGGCATACTCCAACTTCGGAACCGACATGGAGTTTAAACCAAACTATGGCGCACCTGTTTTTGGCGGTGTCACCAGCGTAGCGAGTGTCAACCTTGGCGCAAGCTTGGCATACAAGGTGAACGACCGTTTTAGTATCGGTGGTGGTATTGATGTGATTTACGGCTCTGGTGAGCTGTACCGCGATATGGACGTGGGTGTTTGCGTTGGTGGGAACATACTTGGAAACGAACTAGAACAACGTTGCGGAGCCTTAAAAGGCAACGCACTTGATGTGGAAGCTGGCGGCATTGGGCTTGGCGCGAACATTGGCATGATGTACGAGTTTAACGAACGTCATCGCTTAGGTTTAAGCTACAAGCACAGCCCTAACATCGATGCCAAGGGTGACATCCACTTTGCTGGCGAATCGTACGACTCACTTGCTATGCCGCTACCGGATATTGCGGAGTTTTCCGGTTATCACCGCGTCTTACCTAAATTTGCCCTGCACTATTCTGTGCAGTGGATTGGTTGGTCAGCGTTTGACAGCTTGAAAGCTGATGATCAGTTGCTAAAAGATTTTCAGTGGCAAGACTCCGCGCACTACTCCATCGGTGCGACTTGGTACGCCAATGAACGTTGGACACTTCGCACGGGTTACATGTTCGACAAAACACCTGTCGATGAGCTGACTTCGCTTTCTATTCCAGATTCGAACCGTCACTGGTTATCTGCGGGTGCCTCTTACCAATGGTCATCAGATACCACGGTTGACATCGGCATGACGTACTTGATTGGTGAAGATGTCAACGTAGAAGAGTACGCGTATGAAGGTGTTCCTGCACCGATGGTAACGGGCGTGACCCATTCAAATGCGTTCCTAATTGGTGCCCAACTCAGCCACCGTTTCTAATTTGTCAGGCAGTGATCAAACCTCTAGGTCATTGCCTTGTAACAACGCTTATCAAAGCGACCGAACAGAGACATTATTATGAACAAAACACTACTTGCTTTTTCACTCTCACTTCTCACTCTAAGCGCTGCTCAGGCTTCGGAATGGGGCTATGGCAATGACAAACACGGGCCAGAACACTGGGGAGAAATCGCCAAAGACTGCGCAACCACGAAAAACCAAAGCCCAATCAACATCGACAACCCAGCCGATGCAAAACTGGAAGCACTGAACCTTTCGTACACTGGTCAGGTCATTGGTTTAACCAACAATGGTCATACGCTGCAAGCGCAAGTGAACGGACGTAATAGCTTCACCATCGATGGCGAGACGTTCGAGCTGCAACAGTTCCATTTCCACACACCTTCAGAAAACCAAATCAAAGGCCGCCAATATCCACTTGAAGCGCACTTTGTACACGCCAACGCAGACGGCGAGTTGGCGGTAATTTCGGTGATGTTTGATGCTGGCGATCAAAACGCAGCGCTGTCTAAACTGATCAACGCAATCCCACAAGAGAATCAAACCACGTTCTTTAAAGATACGTTTGAGATTAACGACTTACTGCCAAAAACTGCAAATTACTATCGATTTAACGGCTCTTTAACCACACCACCATGTTCAGAAGGTGTGCGCTGGTTTGTGCTTAAAGACACTCAAACCTTATCCAAAGATCAAGCCGCGAAACTGATGGAAGTCATGGGACAAAACAATCGTCCGCTGCAACCGCTAAATGCGCGCGTTGTACTTGCTAACTAATCGCCACATCCGATAAGGGGCATCGTATTTGCCCCTTATTTTGATTCGCTCTAACCTCACTTCGTTACAGGAACCCCCAATGAAAACTCCATCTGTTCTGTCACTCTTACTCGCACTCGCCCCGACACTCGCCTTCTCTCATAACCTTTCTGTCGGTCAAACCACCCCTTCCGTCAGCATTGATACCTATGGCGAAATGACGCTGCAAGGAGACGATGTGGCTTATCAACCTTGGGCAACTCAGCAGATGTTAGGCAAAGTCCGTGTGATACAAGCCATTGCAGGTCGTAGTAAAGCTAAAGAGATGAACGCGCCGCTGATGTCAGCAATCACTGCCGCTCACTTTCCTGAAGATCAGTATCAGACCACAACCGTAATCAACCAAGAAGACGCCATTTGGGGAACCGGTACATTTGTAAAATCGTCGGCAGAGGACAGCAAAAAGACATTCTCTTGGTCTTCCATGGTGTTAGACAAAAATGGCGTATTAGCAACAACTTGGGATCTGCAGCAAGAAAGTTCTGCGATTATCGTACAAAATAAACAAGGCGAAATTTTATTCGTGAAAGAAGGGGCTTTAACTCAAGACGAAGTCACACACGTCATCGAACTGATTAAACAGAATATCTAAACCTAAGGTAAGGAAAAGCTATGAAACTGTTCAACACCATCGCACTCTGTCTTTTAGCGGCTGTAGCCTCTTTCCAATCGGTTGCTGGAGACAACGATTGGGACAAGATTGCAGATAAAACCGTCAGTTTTAAATCGGAAACCGACACAGTCAATCCATTGTCACCATTTGCTAACGCTCGTTTCAGCCACATAAAAATCAAATGTACGCAAGGTACGGTCGATCTGAAAAGCGTTAAAGTAATCATGAAAGATGGTCAGGAAAAGACGTTCGACAGTTTAGGGGTTCTGACTAAAGGCATGTCATCAAGAAGCTTAAGCCTACCAACAAAAGATAACGCGAAGTTAGACAAAATCGAGTTGAACTATGAATCGGTTGGCAGCACTGCGCTGCAAGTCGCGGGGGTGACCAAAAAAGCGAAAGTAGAAATTTTAGGTAAGAAAATCGACGAGTAAGCGATGGCTCAACGAGCTCACCCAAACTAAAAACAGCGGCACTAGGCCGCTGTTTTCATTAAAAAATCGTCATGGATAACTAAATGAATTTCTTCAGCTTCGCCAAACCATAAGCCGCGATAGTGACACAATCTTTGATCGTGCCGTCGGTCATCATTTGTTCGAACTCCTCAACAGAAAAAGCGCGAGTGATCAAATCCTCTTCTTCACTGTCGAGTTGATTACCCACATCCGTTAAGTCACTGGCGAAATAGACATGACATGTCTGATTCAAAAAGCCGTATGCGATAAACTGCGCGCCGACATACGCCATTGCGCTCGCCTGCATGCCCGTTTCTTCACGCAGCTCGCCTTTGGCAAGTTCAAGATGATCCGCATCTGGGTTTGATTCCCACGCCCCTTGTGGGATCTCCCAACAACGTTGACCTACGGTGTAACGGTACTGCTGAACCAAGTGAATCATCCCGTTATCGATAGCCAGAATCGCAGCACAATCAGGTTTGTCGACCACACCATAGATGCCCTCTGCGCCGCTCGGACGTAAAATTTTGTCCTCACGCACCGTCATCCACTTATTCTGGTAAACGACTTTGCTGTCTAACTGTTTGATGTCTGACATGGTTATTCCTTGATTTTTCTGAGGGTTACAGCGGAATAATACCCGATTCGGTTACGCCACCAAAATGTTCTTTAGTTCACTCAAAGACTCAACGGTGTAATTTGGTGCGATAAGCTCATCGACGCTTGCGCCTGTGGTATTTAACCAGCAAGTTTCAATACCAAAATTATTACCACCCAGAATATCGGAATGCAGGTTGTCACCCACCATCAGTACGCGCGTTTTGCATGGGTTGCCCATTTGCTGCATCGCGTATTCAAAAATACCTAAGTCCGGTTTTGCTACGCCCACTTGTTCAGAGATCACTACTTTATCGAAGTACTCAGTCATCCCTGTGCGCTCAAGGCGGATCGCTTGCAACTCTGTAAAACCGTTGGTGATAATGCCCATTTTAGCTTTGCCTTGCAGCGCTTCCATCAGCTCTTTTGCACCTGGCAACAAGCTGCAAATATCGGCCATTGCTTCTAAAAATGCGCTGTTGAGATCTGCTGTTGTGGTATTCAACTTCTCAGCCCACTCGGTAAAACGCTTATGTTTTAGCTCATCTGCCGTTACTTTGCCGTCTTGGTAATCCACCCAAAGCGGTTTGTTTACGGTTTGGTAATGAGCAAAATCTTGTTCAGTAAAATCTACGCCTTTGCGAGAAAACATAAGCTGCAAACCTTTGAAAGCATCAAAGTGGAATAAGGTTTCGTCAGCGTCAAACAGGATCCAATCGTACTTCATTTTCTTCTTCCCAAAATCAAGGTCGTAATACTGGTGCATAGTCTAGATTGTTTTCTTCTTGAAGATAATCTCTATAATTGGAAATTAATTGTATCCTTGTGCTCAACAATAAATGCTTCACGATAATAGGAGATTGATGTGAACGCGATTGCCTCCCTGCCCGTTTTTGTTGCTGTTGTCGAATGCGGCAGCTTTTCCCTTGCGGCCAAACAGCTGAATCTGACGAAATCGGCGATCAGCAAACGCATCAACCAACTAGAAGATGATTTGGGCATTCGTCTCCTTAATCGAACTACGCGTAAGCTGAGCCTGACCGAAGCAGGAGAACGCTATTTTGAGTACGCCTCTCAAGCGCTCAACCTAGCCCAGCAAGGCGTAGACGCGGTATCGGAACTGCAAGGCTCTCCACAAGGTCGGCTCAAAATTACCGTGCCGATGTCTTTCGGTGTACTGCATATCGCGCCTTTGATCAGCGAGTTTCTCACTCGTTACCCGAAAATTGAAGTGGATTTAAACCTCGAAGACAAAATGGTCGATTTGGTTAAAGACGGTTTTGATTTGGGGATCCGTATTGGTGAACTCACCTCTTCCAATCTAATCGCAAAACGTCTCGCCCCTTGTAAAAGTGTGCTTTGTGCCTCGCCAGATTACTTAGCGGAGTTTGGAACACCACAAAAACCAAGTGATTTAGTCAGTCACAACTGCCTGCGCTACTCCTATTTCCGTGGCGGCGTCGAATGGATGTTCATCAACAACGGCAGCGAATACAAGGTACTTCCAAAAGGAAACTTTATCGTCAATAACAGCGAAGCCATTCGCCAGTTGCTGTTAAGAGGTTCGGGCATTGCGCAACTGCCAACATTTATTGCAGGGAGAGACTTTGCTGCAGGAAATCTAAAACCGGTGATGGAAGAGTATTCTCTACCAGAACACGCCATTTATGCGGTTTTTCCTGAGCGCAAGCACATGCCGTTGAAAGTAAGAGCCTTTATCGATTTTATCAGCGAAAAACTCGGCACAGATTTACCTTATTGGGATCGTTACAACAGCCCAGAAAAATAACCATATTGATGATAAGTGAGTGAGATTTCACTACTGACATGTTCTGACATTCCATCCGCGTAACCTTATTTGGAACTCAACAGGCAATCCGCCAAAACCAATAAGGAATCACAATATGGAAACCGTTATCGAAACTGTGCAATTTCGTCTAACCGCAGGCACAACAGAGCAAGACGTGATCGCCGCTGCCAAACAGTCACAAACGTTTGTGAAGAATCTGCCGGGCTTTTTGTATCGCTCACTCAGTCACGAAGCGACGGACGATGTGTGGACAGACATCATTTACTGGCGTTCAATGGACGATGCAAAACAGGCGGGAAAACAGATTAAGCAAGCCGCTGAATTTCAGCCTCTGTTATCAATGATTGACTGCGAAAGCTTCGAGCTTAAACATCACAACTTAAAAATGTGCAGTGAGCTAGAGAAGTAATCAGCCACACTACCACTAACAACCAGTAGGTCTAGATAAGGAACATCATGAGCAAATCAGAACGACTGTTTGAGCTACTGACGCTTCTGCGCGCAAAGCGTTACGCCGTGACAGCGAAAGAGCTCGCAGAAAGAATGGAAGTCAGCGAACGTACGATTTATCGCGATATTCAGTCGTTGCTTAGTTCTGGTGTTCCTATTCAAGGTGAAGCAGGTGTCGGCTACCTGTTGCAAGCTGGCTCTCATCTGCCGCCTTTGATGTTCTCAGAAAAAGAGATGATGGCGCTTGAACTGGGTATGCGGATGGTTCGAGCCTGGTCGGATGCCGAACTTGCCGAAGCGTCTCACTCTGCGTCCACCAAAATACTTTCGGTATTGCCCGATAAGCTCAAACAACAAGTGGAAGATTGTCCGCTGATTGTGCCCGATTATCACACCCAATCCGAGACTGCCAAACGAGGGCAGCTTCTGCGCCACGCGATTGATCATCAGTTTAAGGTCAGTTTGGATTACCAAGATGAAAGCGGACAAGTGACCGAAAGAAAAATCCAACCGTTAGGCCAGTTCTTTTGGGGCAAAGTCTGGACGCTGGTCGCCTGGTGCGAATTGCGCGATGACTACCGCCAGTTCCGCCTCGACCGTATCCAAGCACTGCGTATGCACGATGAAGAGTTTCAGAGTGCGGAAACCAAATCTCTCAAACATTATATTGCGCAGTATGAATCGAAAGATTGAGTGATCTTCATCCTTCCATCACAAGGATTCTAAATTGCTCTGCTCAATGCGCGATATTTGGAAAGGCACATTTGGTTAAACTAATGTTTCATTTTTAACAGATGCGTAACCAACCTAAGATCGTTAACTTAAGTAGCACGTCAACCACACCGGAGCGTGAAGCTATGAAAGTACTGATTCAATACACCCAAGCAGGGAAATATCGAGATCAAGCGTGGGAGTCTTTAACTCTTCGATCTAAAGGTGATATGCAGGCCGTTACCCCTTCTTATGCTGCCCAACTTATCGAACAAAGCAAAGCGACACTTGTGATGACAGAAGACGGACAGATCATCTTTCACTCCTAAATTTCATCAATCCTATGACGAAAAAGGCCTGCATTGCTGCAGGCCTTTGTATGAGTGAATTAAGAGTTATTTACTGGAAACTCACTGCAGTTGGTAGGCGATCAAGCATCTTGTAGTAATCACCAGCCACAGCGCCGATATCACCACGCAAATACGCTTGAATCATATTGAGATCTTTCAGCCAAAGTTCTTTGTCAGCATCTGAAGACGCCATGTACCCTGCGTACACATTGTCGACCGCGAACATCATGTCTTCGGCGTGATCGTTGTAAATCAAAAGCATCGCATCTGTGTAAGCTTCGAACGCTTTCAGCTCATCGTGCGCTTTACCACCTTTATAGCTCAATGTGCCCGAAGTTGCATCGATGACCAAATCACCCGAAGTCACATTCGCTGTCGTAAAGTTGATGAAAGACTGGCTAAACGACAGCACACCTGCCGCAATATCCGCGTCAATGGTTCGCTTCATTGCGTTGACCATTGGCGCATCCAGCAGCAATACAGGATCGTGGAACGCTGGGACAATCGCTGTTCGGAATGGCCCCCAAGCACTATCGATGCTCTCTGCGACCTTGTTTAGTGTTGCAGGCTCATAGCTATCTAGGTACGTTTTTAGATCGTAACCTTTGGACGTCACCAGTTGGTTTGCGTAGTCGTAAGCCAGCTTGTTTGCTTTTGTTGCCACAAACTTCTCGCCGTCGATAACAAACTCAACCTTGTCACCCGCGATAATACCGTAGCGGTCTTGTTGCTTCGTAAACGTATCAAACTGAGATTGACCACGAGTCTTCACTGTGTAGTCGTAAGACTTCATTTGGCGCACACCCATTCTCAAGATGACATCGCCAACACGTCCGCGACCTTCTGCGCCAATATCAAGGAATCTTGCAATACCACGAGGCATTGGTGGTAGGGACTCCATTTGCTCAGTGATGTGTAGGTTCACGGTAACACCTTTTAGATTGGTGTATTCCTTACCGTCTTTACCCACCAATTTAACTGGCGTATTTAACGCATCATTTGCCACGATGTTGCCCATGATGTCTTCGTATTCAGCTTGCACCCCAGGGATATCAAGCAGCGATGCAAAGCTCACCTCGTCGGTAAAACGGTTCGAGAATCGACGTGCTAAGAAGTGGCTCGCCAACGCTTTATCTGGCCAGTTACCCAACACAGACACCGCATTTGACCAAGGGTAATCCGGGTCAAAGCTACCAATTGAGTTTAGGAAGCGTCCATTCGCAGTTTCCGCAACAGCTATATAGCCCTCATCTGAATCTTCGATAAAGCGTGCTGCCAAATCATCAAAACAGCTGGCTGTTGAAAGATCGTAATCAGCCGGAATTTGGTGTGAGTTGTTGTCTAACAGTTGACCAAAAGAAATCACTTTTTGGTTGCCTGCCGCATTTTCTATCACACATTGATGCTCTGGTGTGCGCAAGATATCAAGGAAGAACGCCGCGGATTTTTTCGCCCCATTCGCGTAATCACAGAACCATGAGTTATCGGCTTTGCCTTCGCTACAGTATTGAGGGTTTGAAGCAATGCGCAATAAGAAATCACCCGGCTTATCCGTTGACGAAGTGTAACCAAGATTGGTGTACAGGTTATCGATGCGCTCAAGATCTTCCATCTTGTCACGGATAGCGCTCATTTCCATGTAACGGCGCACTAAGTAACCAGGATAATCGGACGAGAATAATCCCGTCGTCCCATATAACTCCAAGTTGCGTCGCTCATAGCTATCGAGATAGTTCTGCCACTCGTAAGAAACTATTTCTTCTAGGTTTGTACCTTCGTCAAAACGGTTACAGTCGCTGTTTAGAGAAACGTTCCCATCGGTACAGAAATCGTAAGACTTACGCTCAATTTCATTCACTTTATCTAGGTAGTAAAGTGCGCCATAACGAGTTTTCGCATTCAGTTCAGGATCATCAGACAACGCGGCGGTATCGAATCGGCTGAAGTCACAGTTGTAGAGTGATTTGCCTTTCTCGTCCCCCGTTAGTGCCTTCACTTCAGAACACACCATCAGCGATGTGTTGTCTGGATTGTTGCCAAACTTGTATGCAAAGCTTTGTTGGTAGGCTTGCTGATCAGCGAGGTAACGAGCGTATGCCGCTTTGTCTTCATCGCTCGCACTGTCTGCCGGTTTCGCAACAGGCGCAGGAGCTGAACCTGAAGAATCTTGAATCGTCTCGACTTTACGACCGTAGCCAAACTTAAACGCCGCAATGTCGTACAGACCCCAAGTTGGCGTTTCATCCAACATGCTTGGTGCGTAGTCCATTGTCGAACTGTAAGCAGGAATGTTGTTCAAACCAAGTTGATGCGCTTGCTCTAGCGTGTAGTAGTTCGCTTTGTCATTTGAGCCTTTAAAGTTATGGCGCAGACCCATGTTATGACCAAGCTCGTGAACAAGCGTATTGCTGTAAGTCGCAACCGTAATCGCATCAGCGGCTTTCACTTGCAACTCTTTTGGCAGGTATTTCCAACGCTTAAGCTGACGCGATACTTCGTTACCTGCGTCATCGAGTTTGATCTCAAAGTAACGCTCGTCATCCAACTTCAAGTTGTCCAACATGGCCTTGTTGGTTGAAGAAACCCACGACGCTTCGATTGGATAGACGTTGTTCTCTGCCCAGAAAGACAAACGGTTCTCTTCAGCTTCAACCACCTTTTCAAACTCCATGTCATCATTGAAGTTTTTCATTAGCTGAGTTGGGCTCTTCGTCGCTGCTTTTCCAGAAACGATGTCTTCTTTTGAAACGAGCGGCGCATGAATGTTTTCATCCGATTTCAGGCTCGCCATCGCCGCCATTGTAGAAAGCGCTTCAATTCTATCCTCAACTTCTGTTTTCACAGATTCGCTGCTGGTTGGCAATGGATCTAAGCCATCTAAGTCCAGTTGATTACGATTATAGAAACGCGCCAAGTTATCCCAATAGAAAGGCACACCCGTTCTTGCAACGCCTGCGTATTGGTTCACGTGGCCTTTGATGATTTCCCCCGTCATCGGGTTAGAAACCGACGGGCCATAGCCAAGCAGACCGTTCGCTAGAGGCTCGTCAATCAGGTTAATCACGTTGTAACGCAGATCACCTGGGTGAATACCAGCCGCTTTGGTTTTGTTCACAATCTCGATTTCAGGCTTGCCTGCATCCGCCCCAAATACATTCAGCGCTTGGTTCATCTTGTCGATCGATTGCAGCGTTGCATCCAAGAACAACTTGTTCTTCTCTTCAAAGAAATTGTCGCTCAAGTAATATTTGATAGAGCCTTGATCTGGGTTGAAACGATTGAGGTAAACCACATCACGGTCGTATTTATTCGTGACTGGGTTAAGCTTTTTCGTCGACGTGGTGAAGAAACCAATGTCGTTCTCATCACCCACTGGGTACAAGATCGGTTGGTAACCTTCGGTTGCCACTTCACTTTCGTGCACTAACGAGTAGTAGAAACGAGATTTAAACGCGCCATCCACAAGCGCTTCATCCAAGCTCGCTTTCGTTGCAAAGTTGATGTAGTCAGAAATATTATCTAAATCGATACGGAACGTGCGCTCTAGTTCGAAATTGAGAAGACCGTTTTTAGGGTCAAAGTCCCACGAGATCAATCGTGGTGCGCCAATTTCATCAATGCCTTCGGTAATGCCATACAGATCTTCCATATTGAATTCTGCAATTTCGAGATCTTCAGGACGAGGAGTGAAGTGGGTTTTCTTCTTGTAGTTTAGGCTTGCGTCTTCGTTGGTTTCTTCTTTGTTGGTGCAATCACCATGCGCGTCTTCTTGACAGCGATACGCCGCAAAGTCACCCGGAATCGTCAGCACTTGCGCGAAGTTAACGCCGTCGTCGTCTGCGACAAATTTCTCTTCACCGCAGTAGTTGTTAGCATCTTTGCTTAGATGCGCGTCTGGGTAGTTTTTATCGTAACTGCGAACTTCCAGACCTTCTTTGGTAAAACAAAGCTCAACGTAACGAGGTGAACCTTGCAAGAATGGGAATTGGTTCAGAGCAAAGCGTGGCGCGGCACCAGTCGTCGGAACGTAAAACCAACGACCGTCTTTAAGGTCTTTTACTGCGACTTCTTTTGCATCTCTTTCGACATAGTCATACGCCTGATCATCTGCGCCACAGCCTGCAAGTGCGGCCGTTATTGCTGACACCAGAGTCAATTTTTTAAACATTATTTGGATATCCTTAATTGTTGTTATTTTCCTAGAAGGAGTAAGTCACTGTCGCGATGTAAGACGCTTTCTCTTGGTCCAACAAATCGATGTTGCCCAAGGTGCCTCGCTCTGCATCTTGATAGAAACCCGTTGATGACGCCGCGAGTAGCAATGACCAGCTTTCATCAAACTCGTATGTGCCGTACAACGCCCCTTCATACTGCCAACTGCTTCTGCGCGTACCTTGATAACTGATGCTGTTACCACCTAACGCCGTGATCCCCACTGCGAACGATTCCCACGACTTTTCTGCAACAGCAAACAACGAGTAAGTCCACTCAGTCAGCGAGCGTCCACCCATGGTTTTGTATTCGTGGAAATTTTTTCTCAGTCTTGGCGAAACCGAAAAATCGACGCTCCAAGCTGAAAAAGAGATCGGCACATCTAAACGAACCGCGGTGTGCAGTTCATCTTTACGAGATGTTTCTGAAGTTGGAATGGTGAGCTGACCCGCAACGCCGATTTTCCCTGTATCTCCAAAGCGATATAGGTTCGTGTATTGCAAGCCCAACACCGAATCTGTCGCGTAGGTGCCGACTTCATCTTCTAGGGCACGATAGCCCCCCGTAGAAAAATAGGCTTTTGTGTCGCTCGAAAAGGAATAAACGAGATCGCCTCCCCACGAGAAATTGCGGACAGAACGGTAGTCGTCTTTATCGTAAATGTTTGTATCGTAAGATAGGTAAACGGCCCCACTAAACTTACAAACAATACAGGACGTATCTCCTTCATTTTGTGTAGATTCAGGCGTGCTAGTGCTATCAATTACACTCGTTTCCACCGCGAATGATGGCGCTGAAAACAGCGTACCCAACAACATTGCAAGCGGCGTCATCATCCACTTTGTTGTGTGCTGCATGTTTTGAAACTTCCATGAGAATTAAGTTCATTAGAATAAACTTAAAGACAAACAGATTATTGGGATGAAATTCCATAAAAATTCAGATAATCAACCCCAATAAACCTATCAACCATAAAATTACTCTTATGGTTAAATCCTTATTTAATTTTTTAATACTATTTATCTTAGTATTGTCACGTTCTACTTTGCTTAAAAACGTACTTTAAAATGACTTTTTATAAATAAAGCCACACACCACAACATTAAAGAAGCAGCAAAGCAACGCCATTAAAACAAAAGTTAAAAGACAATTATTATCAACAACTTAAAATCAACAAAAACAGTTAAAATGAATGAGTCAAAATGTATAAGTTAAAATACAATAAAAATATAAGAACATCATTTCGTTTAATTTTAGTCGTTATTGTATTGAGAAAGTTTAATTTTCAATTTCTAAAATTGGTGGGATACACATAAGAGAAATCATCAAAACCATCCGTTGTTAATAATGAATTTCGCATTTAAAACAAAAGATAGAAACAAGATCAAATTCATGTTTTCTAATATATCGATTCAACCCTTCACAAGTTTGAATAGAAAATCAAACTTTCAGTCAATCTAAAAACAACAAAACATTCACCAAGTGAATATCCAAAAGATAAGTCAAAACTAAATAGCACATACGGTCAGCATATTTGTGAATTACTATTCATTAATTATTTTTTTATAAATTAAACATTAATGTGACCAATTTCACACAATTGCACTACATACAACATAAAGCAAACGAAATTTAAGTGTTTACTGACCCAGAACGTGTCGATAGAACAGAGGTTAAACATCGAGCTGAAACACGTATTTCCCACCAAAATTTATTATACATAGCAGTGAGTTACCTGCATCCAAGCGGTTAAAATGCGTACTGATGTGACTCATTTTTGAGAGAGGAACATAAGAAGAGCAAAAGCACTAAAAGAGGATAATGCGATTTGAATAACCAGTGCTTCAAACCGCACTTATGAACTTATGCAGAGAAAGAAAGACTATCAGTTACTGTTGAATGGTTTTATGACCACAGTTTTCGCAGATCAAATGACGTTCAAATTCATCCATAGAGGCAAGGAAGGCGCCGAATACTACACTTTTGAGAAAGCCAGCGATGAACTCTTTCTTGTTGCGATTTTTATCGCCTTCATAGCCACTTTTCTTTCTAACTAACACCACGACATGATGCGTTTCTACCCCACATGTCGGGCACATGAGGACTTCTGTCTTGTTCGACATCTTAGACTCCTTGACGAATTATCCCTTTCTGATGGCATGATTCTCATACGCCTGTAAAACGAGTCATCATGCCATCACTATCGATTCTTACTCTTCTTCGTTGAGACGACGAATCAACTTCGCTGGTGTGCCTCCGTATAGACAATCTGGCGGCACATCATGGTTAACGACTGAATTAGCCGCAATGACTGAACGAGCACCTATCGTCACACCTTGGTTAATGACGGAGTTACCGCCAATCCACACATCATCTTCAATCGTGATGGGTTTACAAAACGTTTCCCAACGTCGGCGACTTCGGTAATCCACAGAATGAGAAGCGGTATACAATTGCACGCTCGGGCCAATGAGCACGTGGTTCCCGATGGTAATTTTGGCACCATCGAGCATGACCACGTTCATGTTGATAAAGGTCTCTTCGCCGATTTCGATGGTTTTACCGAATTCGCAATGGAAAGGGGCTTGAACAATGCAAAGACCCGCTTTGCCAAACAGCTGTTTTTGTAATTCGTCGCGCTTACTTTCGTCAGTGTTGTTATTGAAGGCGCGCAGGGCAAGAGTGGCTTGAGTTCGAATGGCGTCAATTTCTTTGTCCATGCCATCAAATACTTGGCCGGACATCATTTTTTCTAGTTCGGTCATTGGAAAATTCCTACTACTTCAGACCAAACACACAGTACGCGAATTGCACAAGAAAAAAAGAGAAAAGCCTGCACTTTTCTCTTTCCTATTTTGCTATTTTTTCATTCTGCGGAGGGTATCGATTTACACGATTTCCCAGCTGTGTGTCATTTCGACACCTTTGCCAAGCATTAGGCAAACCGAGCAGTATTTTTCTAGCGAGTCAGCCGCCACTTTTGCTACGACTTCTGGGTCAAGCTCATCACCTGACACTTCAAAGTGGATATTCACTTGCGTAAAGATACGCGGCGCGGTTTCACGACGCTCAGTGGTTAGCTTAGCGTTAACAGATACCACCTTTTGGCCTGCGCTTTTTAAACCATCCACAACATCCACAGAGCTACAACCACCAGCGGCCATTAGCACCATTTCCATTGGGCTTGGTGCCGTTGCACCACCGTTACCATCCATCACGATTGAGTGACCGGACTGCGATTGACCGAGGAATTTAAAATCTTCGACCCATTTAACTTCTGCTTGCATGGTTTACCTCATTTTGGCATCGCTCGTTGGGTGTAACTTTTGCCCGATTGAGCGGTGTATTTCGTGCCGATACTGTATCTTTCTTATCAAAAAGGGCAACGGAATTTTAAAAATCGCTGTAATTTTTTCGCTCTGTTGCCTTTCTATTTACGTAGCACTTTTTATTTCAGTCACACTTTCTACGGAAAACAACGTTGAGGTAGCTATGAAGAAAATATCTAAGTTATTGGTCGGATTCTCTTTCGCACTTCCTGTCTTGTTTCTACTTTTGAGTAAAACAGGCACCGCCGATACGATGGATAAGATGAAGGCTTTAGAGAATGCAGAAATCGCCACACTGGCTGGCGGCTGTTTTTGGTGTACGGAATCGGACTTAGAACAGCTTCCTGGCGTCTTGGATGTGGTGTCTGGCTACTCCGGCGGGCACGTGAAAAACCCAACCTATCGCCAAGTATCTTCTGGAAAAACCGGACACATTGAATCCATCGAAGTGAAATACGACCCGAAAGTGGTGAATTACGAACAAGTACTCGATTACTTTTTCCGCCACATTGACCCAACCGACGATAAAGGATCGTTTGTCGACCGAGGTCCACAGTATCGACCTGCTATTTTCTACCACAACGCAGAGCAAAAGCAGATCGCAGAGCAGTTTATGATGGAAATCGACAATGCGAAGATTTACCCAAAACCGCTTAAAACTGAGTTGATCAAGTTTGAGACATTTTATCCAGCGGAAGAGTACCATCAGGATTACTACAAAAAGAGCAGCCTAAAGTACAAGTACTATCGTTACGCATCCGGTCGAGACAAATACTTGGATGAAGTGTTTGGTGACGATCGCAAAGAACATCCGAAAACACTGCGTCAGCTTATCGATGAGAAAAAACTGCTGTCGAAGGTAAAAGCATACAATAAGCCGTCTCAATCGAAGATCAAGTCTACGTTGACTGAGTTGCAATACTACGTAACGCAAGAAGAAGGTACCGAGCGCCCGTTTGACAACGAATATTGGGACAATAAAGAAGCCGGCATTTACGTCGACATCGTGACTGGTGAGCCGTTGTTTTCTTCTACCGACAAGTACAAATCGGGTACGGGGTGGCCAAGTTTCACTAAGCCAATCAACCCAGGTTACATCGTCGAAAAAACCGATTACAAGTTGATTTATCCTAGAACAGAAGTTCGCAGTAAGTTTGGTGATTCTCACCTAGGACACGTATTTACCGACGGCCCAAAACCAACCGGGCTGCGTTACTGCATGAATTCGGCAGCGATGAAGTTTGTGCCAGTAAGCAAAATGGCACAATTGGGTTACGGCGACTATTTATTCTTGTTTGAACAATAGTGAAGACTGGTTAGCGTTTGAGAATAAGCATGATGAAAGGCTTTAAATCGCACTTACCAACGAAGTTGTGCCCCGTCTGTGAGCGACCTTTTTCATGGCGCAAGAAATGGGCGCGAAATTGGGAGACGGTGATTTATTGCTCTGAACGCTGCCGACGCAGCAAACCAGAGAAAAACCCGTAACGCTTACCAAGGCAAACGCTCACCATCGTACGTCAAAAACGCCCCGCTATCTTGCGGGGCGGCTTTTGCTATCTGCCCCATTAAATCACTGGCAACACGCTCTGGCGTAAACAACTTGCCCTCAGGGACATTCGCTTGAAACGGTTCAGACAACGCGGTATCGGTCGTGCCCGGATGCAATACCAAGACCACGCCATTTTTAAGCGTGCGTTGCCATTCAATCGACATGGTTTTGAGAAACATGTTCAGCGCGGCTTTCGAGGCTCGATAACTGTACCAACCGCCAAGACGATTATCGCTAATACTGCCGACTTTGGCCGAAACAACCGCAAATTTAGGTGCACCACTGCGCTTTAAAAGTGGCGAGAAATACTTCGCAAGTAACATGCTTGGCAAGGTGTTAACAGCGATGTTTTGCAGAAAAAAGTCAGGCTCCACCATACTGAGATTTTTCTCCGGCCCCTTGTCTGGCGTATGCAGCATACCGACACAGTTGATCACCCAATCGATGCTGTTAACCGCTTGACTCAAATTCTTGACCTGCGTTTCATCCGTGACATCGACCTGGTGCCAAATCAAGGCTGAATGTTCATAATCAGGTGTTGTGCGCCGATAGGTCGCGTGAATTTGTGCCAGCGGAAAGCGCACTAGTGCTTCTTTGACCATCGCCAAACCAATCCCTCCGTTTCCACCGACGATCAAAATGTTCATCACAAATGCTCCAAATCCGCGATATAGCGTTCAGCCGTCTCAAGAATCGCTTGACGCTGCGAAGCTTCCATATTGTCCCAAGACCGGAAAATCATGCCGATGCGTGGATTGGTAGCGAGTCGCTTTTCATGCTTGTCCATAAATCGCCAATAAAGACTATTAAACGGACAAGAGCCTTCACCACTGCGCGCCTTGTTGTCATAGTGGCAACCTTTACAGTAATCGCTCATTTTGTTGATGTACGACCCGCTTGCGGCATAAGGCTTGGTGCCAACAATGCCACCATCGGCGAACAATGCCATACCGCGTGTATTGGGCATTTCTACCCACTCAATCGCATCGACATAAATGCTGAGATACCAAGCATCCACTTGGTCAGGGTTCATCTCGGTGAGCAAACAAAAGTTACCTGTCACCATCAAACGCTGAATATGATGGGCGTAGGCATAGTCGAGAGACTGGCCTATTGCATTGCGCATACAAGCCATCTTGGTTTTTCCTGTCCAAAAGTAGTCGGGTAAATCACGTGATGCTTCGAGCTCATTTTTCTGCGGATACTGCGGCATATTCGCCCAGTACACACCCCGAATGAATTCCCGCCAACCTAAGATCTGACGAATGAATCCTTCTACCTGCGCAATATCGATGTGTTTGTTAGATTGGTATGCACTAAGTGCAGCATCGATTACCTCTTTGGGGTGCAGTAACTTGCTGTTCATCGAGAACGACAAACGACTGTGATACAAACTCCATTTGGATTCGTGCTCCGCCGTCATCGCATCTTGAAACCGACCAAAATGAGGGAGACAAACCTGACAAAAATGCGCGAGCAAAGATAGGCTTTGAGCGCGATTCACTGGCCATAACAAATCACCATTTAGTGAACCGATGGTCGAGATCTTGTGTCGCGTTAGTCGCTCTACAATCTCGTCAACATTCAGGCTAAACATCAGCGGTTTGGGTAATTGCTCGATATCTTTCACTTTCAGTTTATTACGGTTGTTGGCATCGTAATTCCACTTTTCACCCACTGGCTTACCGTCTTGCATCAAAATCTCAAAGCGCTTGCGCATCCGTCGGTAAAAGTGCTCCATCATGACGTGTTTGCCTTGCGGGAACTGCTGTTCTATTTCTGCAAAAGGCAGTAAAAAATGCTCGGTATCGACGCAACGTTTGACAACACCTTCTAATTTCAACTTGGTCAGTTGTTCCAACAGTCGATATTCATCAGGCCGTTGATACTCAAATTTGCTTGCCCCTACTTCACGAACGTAGTGCTGCAATACTTGGTCAAGATCGTCAAAAGCGGCAGTGTCATCCAAAGTTAGATGCAGAACATGATGCCCTTCTTCTTGCTTCTCTTGAGCAAACATAGCCATCGCGGAGAAGAAGGCGCACACCTTTTGAATGTGATGCGTAACGTAAGTGTTTTCTTGCTTGAGCTCAGCAATCAAATAAAGCACGGTATCATCCGCTTGCTGAAACCAAGAATGCTCGCTGTTGAGTTGGTCACCAAGAATCAATCGCACCGTGTCATAACGCATTTATTTATCTCCATTTTCTTGCTGCGTTGCGATTGGCCAGTCGACCATATCGACAACGTCTTGCTGCGCTCGGCTGTCACGCCCTTGCCATCGTTCAATGAACTCATGATTTGGGTCGTACATTTGTGTCTGCTTCTCTAAATTAAACTGACGAGAGCCTCTCGGATCTGCCCCTACTCCCGCTAAATATTGCCAGTTTCCCCAATTCGAGCCGACATCGTAGTCAATCAACTGCGTTTCAAAGTAGGCTGCGCCATACCGCCAGTCCAGCCCCAGTTCATGAACAAGGCAACTTGCAACCAACTGGCGACCACGGTTAGACATATAACCAGTGTGATTCAGTTGGTGCATACACGCGTTGACGATGGGATACGGTGTGGTGCCATTTTTCCACTGCTGAAAGCGATGCGCATAAAAACTGGTTAACGGCGGTTGATTGCGAATACCACCAAACCGAAACAGCCTTTGTTGATAACACCTTGCGTACCAATAAAAATATTCGCGCCACAACAATTCAAAGTAAATCCAGTAAGTCGAATCATTCGCCCCTTGAGTTTGTTCATACTGTTTGAGCATGGCATAAATCATTCTTGGCGACACACAACCAAGCGCAAGCCAAGGTGAAAATTTGGTGGAATACGCCATCCCGTCGAGTCCGTTGCGCGTCTCTTTATATGAGCTTGCCAAGCCAGAAGAAAAGTAACGCCGACAATGCGCAAGACCACTCCATTCTCCGCCAGAAAACAGCGCAGACTCATCAAAGCAAGAAGAGGATGAAGTTGGCAGTTGAGCGCCTTTTGGCATTGGTGGTAGGCGGCTCGGCGCATCTATTGGGTGGGTGATGTCTATCCCTTCAACGCACTTTCTAAACTGAGTAAAAGTCTCGGGTAGATCAAGCAACGTAAACGGCAGCTTGCTTTCGTCGAACAAACTGCGTACAGCGTGCTGAACAATGACAAGGTGTGGGTATTCATCTTGCAGCTTGTGCAATATGCTCTGTTCATCCGAGCCAGCCATTGCGTCTGCATAAAGATGAGTGACACCCAAATATTGAATGGCATATTTGAGGGCTTGATACGGGGGTATATCTAACGTCCAAAGTCGCTGACCTAATTGGCCGAGTGCGTCATTCAGTTCGCACAAAGACGCATCGATAAATTTCTGCCTTGCTCGTCCGAGCGTTGCCTCCTGAGCAAAATGATGGAGAAAAGGAGTTACTGAAGGGCGACAATACAAGCAAACCAATTCATCCAGAAAAGATGAGGCATCAACCAATAGCGAGTTATCGTGAAGTCTTAGGTCAAACGTAAACCAGTAAAGCCCTATTTTCTTTTTCAAAAAACGTCCTTAGGCGAGGAGCTAAATGTACTGATTTGTTTTACGCTCGGCATCGCGAGCGGATCATCCGTTCTTACTAACTACAGCGCTTTCCATGCTCTTTGCATGAATCGTGAACATAAGAGCCAAATCGTATTTCCATCCTCAATCGTTCACTTTTTAAACCGCGATTTTATAAAATCAAATTTCAGATTTATGAATATCACCGCTATTTGCTCATTTTTTTATATAAACCAAGCAAAAATGATAAAAATTAAAGCGATATTAGTTAATATCCGGTAATCTAAATCCAATTCCATTTTGCTAGTAACATCGCAGAAATGACTGACGAGTTTAAGAAATCGACCGCTAACTTAAAAAAAGCGGTGCCACTAATGATCAAAAATCATGTAGCTGCCACCCCCGCAAACTACGCGCTTTGGTATACCTACGTAGATAAAACCATTCCAGAGCTCAATTTTGAGATGGACGAAGTGTTAGAACACTACGGTATTTGTCCACCAGCAGCGAACAAACAGCTTTACAACAACTACGTGGCCAGTAGAGCAGAAACCAGTTTAGAAGATCTCAAAACCAACGTAGAAGTGCTATTGCATGAAGTGTCGAGCTCCATGAGTGATACTTTGTCAGATACCTCTTCTTTCTCTGCGATGGTCAATAAAAGCTTCAACAAATTAGAAAAAGTTGAAGACAACAGCTTGAGCATCGAAGAAGTGATGGTGGTGATCCGCCAACTCGTTGCTGAATCTCATGAGATTCGCCACTCAACTAAATTCTTAAACCGTCAACTCACCAATGCGAGTGAAGAAATTTCTCGTTTGAAGAATCAATTAGCCGAAGTACAAAAAGACGCGCTGTTTGATGGACTCTCTAATCTTTACAATCGTCGCGCCTTTGATACTGATTTGAGCATGCTGATTAACGCTAATCAGGCGATGACTCTCATCTTGCTGGATATCGACCACTTTAAAGCGTTCAACGATAACTATGGGCACCTATTTGGTGACACAGTTTTGAAAGCGATCGCGCGTCGACTGCAACAGAGCTGTCGCGATGGCGTGAGTGCGTACCGCTTCGGCGGCGAAGAATTTGCGTTAATTGTGCCAAACAAATCCCTACGAATCGCCCGCCAATATGCCGATACCCTGCGCCGCATGATTGAAAAGCTGCGCGTACGTGATAAACGCTCGGGCACACAAGTTCATAGCATTACTGCTTCTTTTGGTGTGGCAGAGTTCGAAGTTGGTGACACCGTAGATTCATTAGTCAACAAAGCCGATAAACAGCTTTATGAAGCAAAACAACTCGGTCGAAACCGAGTGATGCCTATCTAAGCTAACCTCTCTGGCAATACAGTAAAGACGGTTAGAACAAATAAAGAAACCCCGCACTGTTTAGCGCGGGGTTTATACTTTCTCGCCCTACATGCCCAAAGCACTTCAACACGTTAGGCTACTTGGGCTTATATTTGATTAATCAATGCTGTAGCAGTAACTAAGAACATAGTCGTCACCATTTTTTGCGGTGTACTCTTTGTCTTCGCTACACGCCATCGGTTTGCCTTTCTTGTCGCCTTTAATAAGACTAATCCAATGACGCATCGCGGTTGGCGCATTGCCTGTCTGCTCTGGATTGAACGTAATGCGAGTTTCCAATTGGATGTCATCGATGTCCATCAACTCCACACAACCTGTGCCTTTATGGCAACCAAACAGCACTTCTACGTGGTTGCCTGAATCATCTTTGAACAAGATCGATTTTGGGTCTTCCTTTTCACCAGTGTACGCCACGAAGTGTTTTGGGCTTTTCAGGCCGCTGTGTGTACCGTCTTTGAAATAAGCTAAAACATGGCGGTAGTCAATCACGTAACTTGATACATCTTGGTGCGACCCGTTCTCCAATGGGAACATGCGGTCTAGTAGTTGCTTCGCTTTTACTTGTTTCTCACTCTGCTGCTCAGCACTTACCGCTTCGACGGCAAATACGGCTTCAGCGATAAATGGGCGTTGTTGTTGTTGCATCTCTTTTTTATCGAAGTTCAGCATATTCATCGTCATATCCTCGCACTTAAAAACTCGTCCTAGAGTAAAAACTTAAATCCTTTATTTAAGTTTCAGGCAATTCTGTGAAGTTGATGGTTAATTTCCTTGCCTGCTCATTATGTAGACTAGCGAAATATTGACTACAATTTCACAACAAAAATTTTACAATGTGAATTTTACAAAATGTCTGTGTCAAAAAGCCTTATTCGTCAGTCCCATTTTCTTGGTACGAAAATTCGTAACCTAAGAAAAAACAACCATTTAACAATGGAAGATTTGTCTGCCCGTTGTGTAAGGATTAATCCTGAGTACGCGCCGTCGGTTTCTTACCTTTCGATGATTGAGCGCGGAAAACGCGTCCCGAGTATCGATATGCTCGAGGTAATCGCAGAAGTTTTTCAAAAAGATCCAGCGTGGTTTTTAGATGATGAGCCCGAATTAGAAGCCATTACCCCCAACAAAGGGAATCGAGGCGGGATTAATGGCATGGCGCTAGAACCGAGCTTCCTGTTTTCCAATGACATTCTTCAGATTGCTATTCCAGAAATGCTGTCTCAAACCGGGATCACAGGTCGTCAATTTGCTCACTTGCTGATCCGCGCGCACCAAGAGAACCATCAAAACCATTTTCCTGATTTAGAACGTGCCGCCGAAGAAGTGGGATTGAAGCGCCTTAATTTGTCGGTTGAAGATTTGATCGACATTGCCAAAAGTATGGGCTTGGATATCCGCTGGGTTGACCGAGCGCCTCAAGATGTCATCGATGAATTGGGCGTAAACGCCAAACAATTGATTACGTCATTCATGGAACCACCGGGCACCATTTATCTCAACAAACGGATGCGCGACTACCCTACCCGTTTAAAATACGACTTATCGGTATACATTGGCCACCGCGTATTGCACAGCAGCGACGCGATGAATAACGTGCTCTCCATCGGACATCAGAATAACTGGGAACAAATGGACAGCCCCGTGTCGAACTCTGAGCTCAATTCGCAAGACATTCTGCAAGCTTGGCGAGACTTTGAGTCCAGCTTTTTTGCAGGAGCTCTGCTTTGCCCTAAAGTGCCATTTCGTCAGTTGCTCGACCGCTCCGGTTACGAAATTGATGTTCATAAAAAAGCAGGCGTTTCACCATCGGTTGCGATGCGCCGCATGACCGTTGTGTCACCATATCCCCATTGGCACTATTTCGACGCGTACGGGCCGGGCAAGCTTAAAGCTGTGTATCGAGGGAATGGCATCCCACTCCCTTGGGGCAACATGCGCAAAGTGAATGACCCATGCCAACACTGGGCGGTATTCAGACGTCTATCCCAACCTTTAGATACGAGCTCTGCGCAAATCTCGATTTTGAATGTGGGTGACGAGCCACGCATTTATTGCTGTGAATCGGTCAACGTATTTGACCCGGCGGGGAACAACCGAGTGTTGTGTGCGGGGATAGATTTAAACCCTGCGATTTCAGCACAAGGCGGTGATGCGGTTTCCATAGCGGAAGAGTTGAAGTCTCTCTGTGTCGCTTCCGGCGGAAGCAGTGTTATTCCGCCTCATATCAAAAAAGACTTAACTACGATCGCTAAAATCTTAAATATCAATTGGATAGAACGCGGTATTCAAAGCCAAGCAAGATTGATTTGTTCAAGAGGGGCGGTATGTCCAAGACAACCAAGCTGTTACAGCAAATGCGGGGAAGCGGACGAGACGGGTGACAATGTGAATATTATCGGTCTCTAGAAAGAAAAAACGCCAATCACAAGAAAGGTGATTGGCGGTATATACTTGTGAACAATGTGTATTCACTAACAACGTCAGTTGGCTAGGTGACCCTCGGCTTAATAAGGGTCACTCTAGATAAAGCACGATGCGTGCCAACTTTAAAAAAGCCGTTTTTTAATAGATCCAGGTGCATATCGACGCATTATTAACCAGCACTTTCGCAAATTGCATTTGTAAAATGCAATAGCATGCAAATATGCCACTTGTTACATTGCTACTAATCACTTTCTCAGCAAAAAAACCAACTACTACTTTATGATTATCCATTAGCTTTCATATTTTTACCCTATACTGCTAATTAATGAGGAAAAATACCTCAGTAAATGGATTTCACGGTTGGTACCTAGGAGAGCTCTATGTTTGCGTTCGTTCGTCAGTTTCCCCTCTATATCATGGTCAGTGTTGTTGCAGGCGTCCCATTATTACTTGCTATTTTTCTTGCGGTTCAGCACACCATCAATCTAAACACTCAGTCCCACCAAGCCCTGAAAGATCAGCAGCTAGTGACCTTAATCACCCACTACGACAACCTTGCACATAATCTCGCTGTCGAGCGTGGACTAACAGCCGGCGTACTGGGTAGCCAAGGCAAAACTGAGATCGTGCAAAAGCTGACTCAGCAAAGAAAAAAAGTCGATGACGCGATCAATTCATTGGTTCAACTTAACACGCCATTAATTAGCAGCAGCGATAGCTACGACTTACTCCAAGATGTCCAAGTGCAGCTCAATCGACTCAACCAGGTTCGACAAGGGGTTGATCGCCTTTCGCCTCAAATTGCACCTTTTGGTTATTACTCCAACCTGAATCAGCTCATCATCGACAACATCGACATTTTGATTGCACAGACTCAAAGCCGAGAGCTAGGTACGCTCGGCGATGCATTGATCTCTGTGATCGTGATGAAAGAGCGTGCAGGCCAAACACGCGGCGCACTTAATGGGGTATTTGCGAAAGGAAGCGCCACATCTGTTTTGTTCTCCAACATTGAGGGATACATCCAATCGGGTGATTACGCATCAAGAAAAGCGCAAATTGCATTCCCAGAACAATATCGACAGTCATTGCAATCGCACCAAAGCAATCCTGCGTGGAAGAAGGTTGAGCAAGTACAGCAATCCTTCCTTAACCAGAGTGCCAACCTAGACAGCATTCAGGGGCCTCAAGCAACTGAATGGTTTCCTATGGCAACCGAGCGCATCGGTCTCATGAACCAGTTGCGCAACCAAATGGTTGATCAGATGCTCAGTGCAGCAGAACATTCCGCGCAGCAAGCCACGTTAAATCGCAACTTGTTGATGGCTGCGACTGCTGTGATTTCTCTGCTTATGATCATGATGGTGTGGGGGTTGGTTGCAAGCCTACAAAGCCGCGTTGGTCGCCTAAAACAAACCCTGCGCAGTATGTCTGAGCACCATGATATGACGGTTGAACTCGATTCTCGCGGCAAAGATGAAATCGCTTCCATCTCGAACAGCATTAATGCCTTGATCTCTAACTTCAGAAAGCTGCTGTTTGACGTCACTAAGACCAATAACGAGAGCTCAAATCGACTACAAAACATTGTTGAATCTGCGCAGGATCTTGATAGCAGTAGCCGCTCTACCATCGCTAAGTGCGACAACATCGCAACCGCGATGACTGAACTCGCACAATCGAGTGTGGAAATCGCTCAGTCCGCAGAGCGCGCAATGGGTGACACCACAACCATGAATAACAAAGTGGTCGACTGCCAGACCCAAAGTGAATTGTCTTACCGCTCCGTACAAAGCTTGTTGGAGCAGATCAACGCCACTGAACAATGCATGGCAGAATTGGCGAACGACACGCAGAGCATTGGCCAAATAGTCGAGACCATCAACAGCGTTTCTGAACAAACCAACTTATTAGCCCTTAACGCAGCAATTGAAGCCGCTCGTGCGGGCGAACATGGTCGCGGCTTCGCGGTTGTCTCTTCTGAAGTGCGTGATTTGGCGCAGCGCAGCCAAGAAGCTACCGAGAACATCAGTAAACTGTTGGACCAAATTGGCGAGAAAACCCGTTTCTCAGTAGAAAGCATGGCGAAGAGCAAACAAGCCAGTGACGACACGTTTGAATCCGTGCAACAAGTGAATGAGAGTGTGTCTTTACTCGAAAGCAGCATCGAACACGTGAACAATCACATCAGCACCATTACGCACTCGACCATTGAGCAATCTAAAGCATGTGAAGCCATAGACCAAGATATCGACGTACTGGCGAGCATCGCACACAAAACGGGTCAGCACGCTGATGACTTGAACCAGATTGTTTCCGGTTACCAAGTTGAAGCGATGGAGCTAAAACATCAGCTAAGTGCTTTCAAATTGGCATAGAGAACTCTTGGGGGCGCAGTTTTCTGCCTTCCCTATCTTTCTCACTCTGTAAATACAACAAAGCCCAGAATCAATCTGGGCTTTGTTTTTTATCCACCGTGTTTTTGTTGATACATCCGTTCGTCGGCAATTTTCATCATTTGTTCTGGAGAAGTCATTTGCGGATCGAAGATGGCGTAACCAATGCTCACGCGTAGGTAAATCAGCTCTTCGTCATAGATAACGGGCGTCGAACACAACGCCAACCTGAGCTTTTGCAGTAACTTCTGCACGTGCTCTTCCATTCCCAAATTGTGTACGACCACTAAAAACTCGTCACCGCCCATTCGCGCAACCATGTCTGAACGTCGTAAGCTGCTTTTGATGCGCTCTGCGGTAGCAATCAATACCTTGTCACCCGCGTCATGGCCGAAGGTATCGTTGATGTGTTTGAATCGGTCTAGATCTATATTGATCAACGCAAAACTGTAACGTTTTTTATAGCGCTTAGCGATTTCAAACTGCTGCTTGTATGACTGCATAAAGTAACGGCGATTGGGCAAATGCGTCAGTTCATCATGCAGCGCACGGTCGTCAGCGATGATGTACAAACGGTAAATCACGATCAACGCAATACTCAGTGCAATGAGAATGGGATAGCCAATGATTCTGACGATGTTCAGCTCAAACCACGAAATTTGTTGCTCAAGCTGCCCACCCGCGTAGGCCGCCATGCTCCAGCCACCGTAAGGGAAGTGCACATGCTCTTTGGCGTACAATTTGCCCGTTTGATTAGGATCACCAAAGAACATATCCCCATATTCGCCGCCGCTGTCATAACCGCGTATCGTCAAAGGATAATGGTATGAGAAGTCGAATACGCCGGTCTCTCGCATTAAACCATCAAAATCCACCACAGCGCTGATCACCCCCCAATACTCTTTGTTGATTGGTGGGTCTCGAAATACTGGCACGCGTACAATAAGCCCTCGCCCACCTTGAACAAGCGACACCGGCCCCGCGATGAAAATCTCTTGAATATCTTTGGCTTTTTGAACTTGTACCCATTGCGCTGGTACTTTACGGTAATCCAGACCAAGGACGCGCTCGTTGCCTTTAGTTGGGAATATATGGCTAATTACATCATTTTCCGCAATACCGATGACCGTGATGTGCTTACTTTTGTTAAGAATACGATCGGCGGCAATGCTTAGCTCCTCTTCTTCGCTATTTGGCAGCAAAGTGATTAGCGTCGCTAATGTGCTGGCTTTGTAAATATCAGCCATGAGTACCGCTTCCAAATTGGAGCGGAGGATAGACAGTTGTTCTTTGGCTTCAACTTGCACGCGCTCTTGCTGAAGGTCTTGCTGATTCTGATGCAACAGCTCAATAACACCAACACACAAGGCAACAAAAGCGAAAAAGAACAGTGCAAAATAGCACTGCTTTCTGGGTGAATAACGCATTAGCTCCCCACTAGCTCGTCCGTTACTACGAGAATTATTCTTTTATTGTTAAAATTCTTATTATCTACAAGAATAACCAATAGCCTTTGCAAAGGTAATAATTATCTGAAATTTTTGTGGTTTAAATAGGCAACGGGATGCAAGGACAAGGCGATTTATTTGAAAGTACGGATTGGCAAGAGGTACGCCAAGGCAAGCTCTTTTATCAGCCAAACTTTCTTTCTCAGCAAGAAGCGGATACGTACTTTTCAACGCTTAGGAGTACCTTGCCTTGGCAACAAGAACGCATAACCATTTTCGGGAAATCGGTACTTCAACCTCGTTTGCAGACTTGGCATGGCGATGCGCCTTACACCTATTCGGGTTTAACCATGGCACCTCACCCTTGGACGTCTGAGCTGTTATCACTCAAGGCTCGCTGTGAAAGCCTTGCCAACACCCCGTTCAACTCTGTATTGGCGAATCTGTATCGCAACGGTCAGGATTCGATGGGGTGGCACCAAGACAATGAACCAGAGCTGGGCAGAAATCCGGTGATCGCCTCGTTGAACTTAGGTGATACGCGCCGATTTTTGCTACGAAATTTACATTGTAAAACTCAAATAGAATATGAGCTCGGCCACGGCGCATTATTGATCATGGCTGGGGAGCTTCAGCACCATTGGAGACACTGCGTTCCCAAAACAGCCAAACCAAAAGGAGAACGTATCAACCTGACTTTTAGACATATTTTGAACTATTGACTCAGGTTTTACATTCTTAACAAACATTGATGATAAGTTTACATCCAGGTTATATCAGGGAATGGATTTATGCGTATCAAACCTATCAGCTTGGCGGTTTTGCTCTCTTGCTCACTCATCTTGAATGTTCAGGCATCTCAAGAAGAGGTGCCTGCACTTAATTACTCTCAATCAGCACAGCTGATTCGCGACACATACGAACGTGAGTTATTCACGCTTCCTCCCTTTAAGGAAGGCCACTTTGGGCTGCGTATGTTCCGCCAAACCTTAGATGAAAAATACTACGCAACCATTTGGACAGACATGGCTCAAGTCGCAAGCCGATTGAATCGCTTCGCGAATGACGTCGTCAAACCAGAAGACATCATTTTATATTCCTCTGAGCGGCTTACTCGCTACCAAGAAAAAGAGGACGAGCGCAGCCAACGTCGTTATACCGTAACAAAACATCACCCTGAGTATTTGTATCTTGGCGTCGATTTACTGGGCGCGATGGCGAGAGCAGATGAGTACGGCTTAAAGCACCAACAAGATAAAACACTGCGAGAAATCATTCGTCGTTACGATTTTACTCGCTACGCCACCGATAAAGAGATGATTGAAGCATGGGCGGCGCAGTTGGCAAATCAGGTCTATTGGCTGCGTCAACTGGGTGAACAAGATGTGGTGAACGCGTTCATTGAAGCATTCCGATCGACCTACCCCGACGACAATGATAAAAAGCTCTCTGCTCAGCAATACGGCAACAAAATCTATGGCATGACGCACATCATCTTTGCCGACTCTCAGTATTATCAAAAGCGCGTGAATGAAGCGGATCATCAATGGATTTATGATTACTTCCGCGACAACATCGACACGATTTTATTGCGAGCAAAAGAAGACATCATTGCCGAAGTAGGTATTTCATTTTTGCTGGCTGGCCTTGACCACGATCCCGTCGTTGAGAAAACACGCCAAGCGATTCGAGATGCCATCAGCACCGAACAAGGGATGATTCCATCCGTTGATGGTGACTTTGATCTAAAGTATGGGGAACATCGCAATGTGCTCGCGATTATGCTTTTAGATTGGAAAGGTGTGCACAAGGCACCAACATATCAAGCGCACCCGAAAGCGTTCAAATCGATCCCTTATGGGTTAGTACCTAAATCCCCCAAATAACATCGAATAAACATGGTTCGGGAATGCTCTTGCACTGACTCACACAGCTTTCCCAACACCATAAAAAAACCCGCCACATCGGCGGGTTTTCATTTATTGCTCAATCATATTAAAGCGAGATAAAGATACCTGCTAGACATGCGCTCATTAGGTTCGCTAGCGTACCAGCAGCTACCGCTTTAAGACCCATGCTTGCTACATCTTTACGACGTTCAGGTGCCATCACACCGATAGAACCTAGCTGAATCGCAATCGAACCGATGTTCGCGAAACCACATAGAGCGAATGTGATGATCACTTGAGTGTGCTCAGACAGTGTCGCTTTGTGCTGTACGAAGTCGATGAACGCCACAAATTCGTTCATTACAACTTTCTGACCAATGTAAGAACCAGCCGCTAGGATCTCGTGGCTTGGCACACCAATCAACCATGCTAGTGGTGCAAATAGGTAACCCAAAATCGCTTGCAGTGTTACACCAGCAAAACCAAACATTTCACCTAGGTTTTCTAGGCCTGTGTTCACCATCGCAATCACACTCACAAAAGCAATCAGCATAGTACCGACAGCCACTGCGACTTTCATACCGCCCATCGCACCGCTTGCTAGTGCATCGATAACGTTACTTTCTTCTGATTTATCTAGCTCAATGTTGTTGTAATCGCTTGGCGTTTGACGCTCAGGAACGATGATTTTCGCCATTAACAAACTACCAGGCGCTGCCATGAAGCTCGCAGCGATAAGGTATTTCAGCTCTACACCCAAGCCGGCATAGCCGCCAAGCACACTGCCCGCTACCGATGCCATACCACCAGCCATTACTGCAAATAGCTCAGAACGAGTCATGTTTGATAGGAACGGACGAATAAGAAGTGGTGACTCACCTTGAGATAGGAAGATATTACCCGTTGCAACGAGTGATTCCGCTTTACTGGTACCCAAGAATTTCTGGATAGCGCCGCCGATAAATTGAATTACTTTTTGCATGATGCCCAAGTAGTAAAGGGCAGAGATAAGAGCGCTGAAGAAAATGATGATAGGAAGGACGCGAACAGCGAAGATGAAACCAGTAGAAGCGAGATCACCAAAAAGGAATCGAATCCCTTCATCAGCAAAGCTTAATAACCCGGCAACGCCATTACTTAAACTCGCTAGTGCGGCTTGTCCCATCGGGAAATAAAGCACCAGAGCGGCAAAGCCCAACTGAAGTAACAAAGCGCGAGACACAGTTTTCCAATTGATGGATGAACGGCTCTCAGACAGTAGGAAAGCACAACCTAGTAGTGCAACAATACCAAATAAACTAAATAGAACACTCATGAGTCGGACCTACTGAACGTTGAAAAAGAAAAGAGAACCAAAGGAATTGGCAGAAGAAAGGGACAACGTATCGAGTGGCGAAGCACTCGTAGATCCAGAATGTAGACTGAACGGATAGTTCGACATCTTAATTTTTACCTTATACAAGCAATTGAACTTAGCTGGTCCGGTCCGTGGGGTCATTCACTGCTGGTGAGTTTATAACTCGACCTGCTCCTTGTGACGGCTTGTATGGGTAAGGGTCCTGAACAACTAAACCCTAATTCCCGCTTAAACGGGACGCAAGTATAGCCAAGCGAACGAGATATTCATCACATTTATTGACGCAAACGTTCAAGCGTTCAAAATTTATGCAAACCTGCTATTTTGCAGCCATACTGATAGGAAAAGTAAGGGCATTGGGACGGTTCTTTATGGTAAAAAGATCAAAAACGGCCAATAAATACGCAATCAAACGTGAAACACCAAAAATGAGCAATTTTACTCTCGCCAACAGATGGAGTTTGGTTATACAATTTGGAGTGCTTCTTTTTGAGGCCTCTGTGTATGCAGAGCATCATGATGCCGAGATGGTGAAATTGGTAGACACGCTAGCATGAGGTGCTAGTGCCTTAGGTGTGAGGGTTCGAGTCCCTCTCTCGGCACCATTATCCTTCTTCTTAAATTTCGTTTGAGTGTAATGCAAAGTTCTAAGCAGGCAAGACAATCCGCAGATGCTAACCAACTTCTGAGCGAGCTTGCAGTGCACGCCTTATTGCACCTGCACTTCAAAATCCATGCGTCTTCACGCCCTCTCCCTACAACAGAGCGTAATGATCTGCTGCAAAAATGGCTAAAGCCTAAACTGAAAAGCAATCGCTACAAACTGATTAAAAAGCCGTTAAAGTCTCTGACTCAACAGGCGAAAGGGGAAAATGGCAACCTTGAAGCCTTACTTGAACGCTGCGTTGACGCGAACAAACCAAGTAATCCGCAACCTCACTTAGATAGCTACCTGCTACTAATTAACGAAATTGAGAAAAAACTCGGTACCACGGTACTGCTTTCTCGTCCTGAAGATGTCGACCTATCGCATGACCAGCATGGCTGTTTGCTGTGTGTGTTATCAAATAACTTAAACCAACATTTCGACGACAATAACGCCATGATTGCACCAATTTCGATGCTTTTCCGTGGCCCAATGAGTCAGCGCTCATTGTTCCTTGGCAGTATTTATGCAAGTGGCACATTCAATTATGAAGTGCAATATCAAGACGAACAGTTCGTGCGCATCACGTTGGAGCTGGCGTAATATCCGCTCGGAATGAACTGAACAGACAAAATCAAAAAAGGCCGCGACACTCGCGGCCTTTTGCTCTTTACTAAAGTACCTAGATACCTAATTATCTAGGTGTCAAACCTACTTCAGGTTAATCAATTTCACGGAAGCGAGCCGTAAAGTGACGTAAAACCGGAGGCTCATATTCGAACGTCAAACCTTTCAATTCATGAGCTCGGTTCTTCAACTCGATCAACGCATCCGCGATATAGTCCATGTGGTCGTTAGTATAGACTCGACGTGGAATCGTTAAGCGCATTAATTCAAGCTCAGAGGCTTTCTGTTCACCCGTTTCAGGGTCACGTCCGAGCAACAATGAGCCAATCTCAACAGCTCGAATCCCAGCCTCCAGATACAACGCATTGCACAGGGCTTGTGCTGGGAACTGATCGGCTGGAATGTGCGGCAATATTTTCGCCGCATCAACAAACACCGCATGGCCACCAGTTGGATATTGGATTGGAATTCCCCCCTCCCGTAGACGCTCGCCCAAGTATTGCACCTGATTGATTCGATAATGCAGGAAGTCTTCATCCGCGCCCTCATACAAGCCACGGGCTAAAGCCTCCATATCGCGCCCAGCCATGCCACCATAAGTGACAAAACCTTCCATAGGAACGCAGCGCGTTTGCACCGCTTGGAACAACTCTTGATGATCACGAATACAACACATGCCACCAATGTTCACCATTGGATCTTTCTTGGCAGACATCGTGAGCATATCGCCGTATTGATACATTTCACGAATGATTTCCAAAATCGATTTGTCAGCGTAGCCTTCTTCACGCTGTTTGATGAAATAAGCATTCTCACAATAGCGAGCCGAGTCAATCACCACTGGGATATCGTATTTGGTGGCAATTTCGTACACGCTGCGCATGTTTTCCATCGATACCGGTTGGCCACCCGAACTGTTACACGTCACTGTCGTGATGATGGCACAGATGTTCTGCGAGCCATGCTCTTCAATCGTTTCTACCAGTTTGTTGAGGTCGAAGTTACCTTTCCAATCGTAAGGCGTAGTGGTATCGAACGCTTCTTCCGTCACAACGTTAATAGCCTTACCGCCGTTGAGCTCAATATGCCCCGCAGTGGTATCAAAGTGATAGTTCGAGATGAACACCGGCGTTTCACCGCCACGTACTTGGCGCATACGTTCAATCAGAGCAGGGAACAATATCTGCTCCGCTCCTCGGCCTTGGTGCGCAGGCACCGTCAGTTTGTAGCCGAAGAAATGCTCCACTGCGCTGCATAAGTTGTAGTAGTTACGACTACCCGCGTAAGACTCATCCCCCAACATAATGCCAGCCCACTGGTTATCGCTCATGGCACCTGTGCCGGAATCGGTAAGCAAATCGATATACACGTCATCACTGCGCAATAAAAATGGGTTGTAACCCGCTTCTTTGAGAGCGATTTCTCGGTCAGCCAACGTGGTCATTTTGATTGGCTCAACCATTTTGATACGGAAAGGTTCTGGAATACGTTTCATTGTTAATTTCCTTGTACGCATGCCCCTACGCGCTAAAGCGTAAGAGTAGAAAACAAATAGATCAGATGCTTTTCAATGCGAGAGCATTGAGGAAATTAACGAGAAGAAATTTTGCTGAGAAGAGACAAGCAGTAGTCTAGGTTGTACCAGAACGACAGCACCAAACGGCTATCGAGAATATCCTTAATTCTCATCGTCTTCGTCCTCCTGATAAAAGAAAAGCCAGAAACCCCATGTCTCTGACTCTTTCAATATAGTGCACTTTTCGGACAAATTTCAGTGAAGCGGCGCTCATTTATGTATCGAAAGGACTCACCACTATTTTGTACGACTTTCCGTTCCAACTTCTTCTCATTATGTAAAGCAACACAGCCGTGCTTATACTCAATCAAGGACAAATAACGGAGTGTCTTTATGAGTGTTAGGAAATATTGGGGAGCCGCAGCCACTCTTGCAATCCTCACGATCACCAACAATGTCTACGCCGTGGACAAGCAAGTTTCACCCGCGATGAAAAAGAAAATGCAGGCAATTTGTTCGGCAGAAAAGAGTCAACCCGGTGGATGGCAAGTTTCTCAAGTTACTCCAGAAGCGCAGCGCTCGTTGAGTATGGTTTTGTACCAGATGAACGCCGAAGATAAATTAAAAAACATCAACGAAGTACGCACTCAAGTGGTAGCGGGTACTCACTATGCGTTTGAGTTCGAGCTTCAAGACGGTGAAGTGTGGAACGCAATGGTCTTACGCAGTGCAAGAGGCGATTACATGATCGAAAGACACGCCAAAAAAGGCGAACTTTGCCCGAAGTAGAATGCCACCAACAAAAACCTGATGAAACGAAAGAGCCAGTGTTCAAAACTGGCTCTTTATGTCTGACTAGACGACTTTAGCTACCACTTTCTCATCGACCTTATCGCAAATGTACTCTCCGATAGGCATGGCAGATGTGGCCGCTGGGGAAGGCGCATTACACACGTGAAGGCTTCTTGCGCTCTCTGCAAATAGGAAATCGTGCACTAGAGTGCCGTCCGACAACACCGCTTGCGCGCGAATCCCTGCAGGGTAAGGCTGGAGATCCTCAACACGAATACTCGGACAATATTTATTGACCAGTTTCAAATACCCAGGCTTCCACCACGAGTTTTTAAACTCTTCCAAGCCCGTTTTTAAGTGCTTTTGTGTGACTTTCCAAAAGCCAGAAAAACTCAGCATTTGCAGTGTATCTTGCAGGTTAAAGTTCACTTTTCCATACCCTTCTCGCTTCCAACCCTGAACGGCATTTGGACCAACCGTCACAGAACCATCAATCATACGAGTCAAGTGCACCCCCAAAAATGGCAAATCTGGATCTGGAATTGGGTAGATTAAGTGATTCACCACTTGGTTATGCTTACTGTCTAATCGGTAGTATTCACCGCGATAAGGCACGATTTGAAAATCAGTCGGAATGCCCATCATTTTTGTCATCCGATCGGCCATCAATCCACTGCAAGTGACTAGAAACTTGCAGTTCAACTGCATAGATTGCCCATCGGAAACGCAAGTCAGTTGTACTTCTTCATTTTTCTCATCGGCGGCAACCACCTTGGTTCTCAAGCTAATATGACCACCTAAACTTTGGAACTCCTGTGCCATATGCTCTGTTACCAAGCGGTAATCAACAATACTGGTGGTTTTCACGTAAATCGCGCCCAACCCTGTGATATTCGGCTCCGCCAATTTGAGCTGCGCTTCATCAAGCAATTCCACATCAATCCCGTTGACGTGGCAGCGTTCATAAAGGGCGTTCATTCGTTCGACTTCTTGCTCGTTAGTTGCAACCAACAACTTGCCGCAGTTTTCGACCGGAATATTATGCTGAGAGCAAAACGAGAGCGTTTTTTCTACGCCGCGTTTGCAAAAGTCGGCTTTTAAACTGCCCGGCGCATAATACACACCCGCGTGGATAACGCCACTGTTATGCCCAGTTTGATGCTTAGCAAAACCAGACTCTTTCTCAACCAATAAAATAGAACACTCTGGATGGCGTTGTTGGAGCTGCCAAGCCGTGGACACACCAACGATACCACCACCCACAACAATGTAGTCATAGACTGATTTCATACGACCTCTTATAAAACCGAAAGTTGAGACTGTTGCAATTTGAACTTGCGCCCACTGTAAACAAACACGGCAACGAATACCGCGCAGCACACCACACGAATTAAGATTGGAATGTCGTGCCAAACCAAAAGCGCACCGATAGTAAGCAGAACCAACCTCATCAATATATTCAATGGTCCTTCTAAATAACCTTCAATGGCACCAATGAGCGCGTAAGTACCCACTATCGCAAAGAAGCCGACCGTAATTACTGATGTCACATCCCAACTGACCAATCCGGTATAGGCAATTAACAATGGAACCAAGTACAGCCCCTTCGCAATTTTCCAAGCCATTAAGCCTGTCCGCATTGGTGGCGTTTTCGCAATGGTCGCCGCTGCGAATGCGGTTAAACACACTGGTGGCGTAACGTTACTGTCTTGCGAAAGCCAGAAAATGATTAAATGCGCAGCCAACAATGCCAAGCCAACCGCCTCTAAACCCAGACTTTGCTCTAGTAGCGTTTCAACAAAATCAGCAGGAACCAGCGACAGCATTTCTTTCGCCGTTTCCAGCGCCATTGGCGCATTGAGAAGTTCGAGCTTATCTGGTGCCGCTAGCATGAAGATCGCTTTCGCTTGCTCAGGCAACTGCCCTGAAGCCATCAACTCTAAAAGTTGGTTCTCGGCAATCAACTTATACAAGGCAGGTGCAGACAAAGTGCCCAGAACAATATACGCCGCTGTCACAGGTAAGCCCATACCTAAAACCAACGATGCCAAAGCAATCAACACGAGCATGATGAACAAGTCACCATTCGCCCAACCATTGATCATCAAAGAGAAAGTGTTGCCGATGCCTGTGGTACTGATTACGTTGATCACTAAACCAATACCCACCAGCAAGACGGCGGTGGTTGCCATGTTCTTCGCGCCTTGAGACATAGCCTCGATGATCGCTTTTGGTCCCATTTTGTGCTCTTTCGAAAACCACGAAGAGACAACAACAGAAATGATGGAAAGGCCTGCCGCATAAGTGGGTGTAAAACCTTTCACGAGCAACGTCACCAAAACCACCAAAGGAATGAGGTTGTGCCAACCACTCACCAGAACTTTGATAAGCGATTCGTCACTGGTTGTAATTTTCTGCACGCCGCTACGCTTCGCTTCGATACGCACAAAAAACGCGACCGACAAGAAATAAATCAACGCAGGGACAAACGATACAGCAATGATATCCACATAAGGAATTTGAGTGTAAGACGCCATAATGAACGCGCCCGCGCCCATCACCGGAGGCATCAACTGACCACCAGTCGAAGCCGCAGCCTCAACCCCTGCAGCAAAGCGCGAAGGGAAACCTGCTTTTTGCATCAACGGAATACTGATCACCCCTGTCGACACGGTATTCGCCACGCTAGATCCCGACACAGAGCCCATTAAACCCGAGCCAAGCACGGCAATGAAACCCGGCCCTCCGATGATTTTTCCTGCGGCTGCACGAGCGACATTAATGATGTAATCCCCAACGCCAGAGCGTACTAAAAACGCACCAAAAAGGATGAACATAAAAACGAATGTCCAACTGATGCGAGAAATAGAACCGAACATGCCTTCAGAAGAGTAAAAACTACGGTAAAGCAGGGTTTCCATGCTCAACCCCGGAAAATGAAAAATACCCGTCGCCCATTTTCCCCACAGAACAACGTAGCTCAAACAGATCACAATCAACACAGGAATAAACCACCCCATGGTGCGGCGAATCAGTTCGATGACGATCAATATCGCCATAATGGCAAAGACCCAGTCGCTAGTGACAAACTTAACACCACGTTCATACAACGCATCTTCGGCATATGGAATGTAAAGCAAACAGGCGATAGCCCCTGCTGCGATGAGCACATCGACCGCAAGAGCCATTTTGCTCTGCTTCAAAGAGATATGAGCCGGATACCAAAGTGCACAAATTACCGCAAAGCCAGCAAAGTGCGTCGCGGATATCCAGAGTTCCGGTAACGTCGATAAGGTGTTAAACCAAATATGCAATGCAGAAAGTACCACGCCGAACACCGTGATGGTGGTGGTTACCCACGGGAAATCGGTGCGCGTGGGCAGCTCAAATTTCTGCAATTCCTTTTCCATAGAGTCGCTCATATCCTACTCCAAGCTCTAACGGCTTTTTCAATGTTCAAAACAAAATAAAGACCCCGAGATGCACTCGGGGCGAAGTTGGCGTTATTGCGCCATCAGTTCAGATGGGATTTCGATTCCCATTTCTTTGTAGTAACGAACCGCACCCGGATGCAGCGGTAAAGGAAGTCCCGAAATCGCTTTTTCGATCGCCATCGCTTTGGTTGCTTTGTGGATGCCTTGTAGGAACGGAAGGTTCTCGTAAATGGCTTTGGTCAGTTGGTAAACGTCCTCTTCCGAGATATCGTCTCGAACCGCAAGGAAGTTGGGCTGAGCAATCGTCGTGATTGGTTTATCTAAACCTGGGTAAGTGTTGGCAGGAATGTCGAACTTGGTCCACAACTTGTAGTTGCCGTTGGCTTGCTTGATTTGCTCGTCAGTGAACGAAAGAATCGAGATATCGTTGCCTAGCGCCGCAAATGCTTGCGTCACCGCCCCAACAGGAACACCTGCTGGCGTGTTCATGCCATCGATAGTGCCATTTTGTAGCGCACTTGCACTGCCGCCGTACCCCATAAAGGCAAGGTTGAACTTGTCTGGGTCAACATTCAGGCCTTTCATGATCTGACGACCTGAGTTCTCAGTACCGGAGTTCTTTTTCCCGATAGAGAACTTTTTCCCTTCGAGGTTTTTCAGATCACTAACCGTACCGGTTTTTGCTAAATCGCTACGAACAATGAAGTGTTCAACGTTTTGCCATAACATTGAGACTGAACGCAGCTTTTCTTGGCGACCGCTTTTCTCGTAAGGACCTTCCCCCGACCAAGCCCACGCACCGTACAAACCTTGCAAAATCGCAAATTGCGCTTCGTTTTCATTCAGTAGTTTAACGTTTTCACCAGAGCCAGCAGAGCTGATAGCAGAAAGGGAGAAGTGGTGCTTTGGTGCGAGTTTCACTTTACTTAATGTCGCCAAAGCTACCCCTACTGGGTAGTAAGTGCCACCAGTAGAAGCGGTTGCAAGGATGTAGCTGCGCTCTTCCGCCGCTGCATTTGTCGCGATACCAAAAGATGTCACAGCAATAGCCAGTGCTTTTACGAGCTTATTCATTTTCATTATTACTCTCCGTGTAGTCGTTTCACGATTATGGATTTACATCATGTTAAATCTTTATTAACAACAAAACGCTAAGAGCAACTTAAATGCCAATTTTCAACTCATTGTTTTTATTTAATAAATATAATCTCCCAGCCAAAAATGAGCAAAAACTCGCTCATTTACCCGCAAACCAATAAGCAAGATATTGCCGACGATAGAATGAGACTAAGCGGTACAACCTCGCAAAACGTTAATGAATTGTGATCTATACAAAAGATTTGCCCTTTTTAGCCATGAGCAAGTTTTTGCCGATAACAAACAAGCACTCAACTCTGTCGCGGAGTGTCCCAACGCAACATCTCTTAGCGAAATAGGTCTAAAAACGTATCGAGTTCATATCAAGTCGAGCACCACCATAAATTAGCGTTCACTTATTGAGCAATACAGCTTAGATAAAAACTCCAAATGATGAACAAAATTCCAACAAACACGGGCATGTTAACGGACTGAAAAGTTATTTATTCCATTTTAAGATTTAAATTCCAGTTTAAACCACTAAATTACTGATGAAGATTAACCATATCGACTTATTTTCTCCTTTGGGGTTGTGCCGATCCCCTTAAGTTCGTTAGGGTAAATGAACACCAAGGCAAACGTATTCCTTGGTATTTTTTCATCATTAAGGATCTCTCATGTCAGCAACTGCGCAATCTCCATTCGCATTAAAACGCCCGTCCGGCGTTGCTGCAGCGATCCTCCTGCTCTCTCTGGAACTGATTCAGAGCTGACAGGCTACATCTAAAATTTCTGTCAGCTTGAGAAGAAGCTGACGGGAACAACCACATACTCTCTCCCATTCCTTTCAGTTTCTTCCAAGCGAAACGTGTAAGAGGAATAACAATGTTAAGCGCACGCAATATCGCCGCCTTAGGCTTTATGACTTTCGCCATGTATTTGGGCGCAGGTAACCTTATCTTCCCTCCATTTTTGGGTTACCAAGCGGGTGAAAACTTTTTGAGTGGAATGTCTGGATTCCTTTTAACTGGCGTGGGTCTACCTGCTTTAGCACTGGTAATGGTGGCGATCGTTAATGGCTCAGACAAGCTAACCGCTGCGCTACCAAAACCGCTAGCAACCAGTTTTTGGGTGATGGTCTTCATCGTCATCGGGCCAGCATTTGTGATTCCGCGAGCCATTACCGTCGCCTATCAATTTAGCTTCGCCCCAATCTTTGGTGAGGCAGCATTAGTGCCGTTTACGATTGCCTTTTGTGTAGCAACCATTTGGTTTGCGCTTTACCCAGGTAAGTTGGTTGATAACTTAGGCAAAATCCTAACACCGGCGTTAATGGCGATTTTGATCATCATGTCTGTCACTGCCTTGATTTACCCAGCAGGTGAGTTGACACAAGCCAGTGGCCCATACGTGAGTGGTGCGTTTGCAGAAGGTTTGACGCAAGGGTACATGACGATGGATGCGTTGGGCTCAATTGGCTTTGGTTGGATCATTTTCCGTGCCATTCGCAGCATGGGAGTGGACTGCCCGAAAGCAACGGCGAAATACACTCTAATTGCAGCCTTAATGTACGCTGTCGCGATGGCGTTTGTTTACATTTCGTTGTCTTACATCGGTTCCACTAGCTCTTACTTAGGTTCAGAGTTTAGCAATGGTGGCGATATTTTAACGGCGTTCACCTTCAACCACTTTGGTGCGTTTGGCTCGGTGTTGTTGGGTGCAGTCATGGTATTGGCCTGTTTAACCACAGCGATTGGCGTAACAACCGCAGGCAGCGAGTTCTATGACAACACCTTTAGCAAAGTGAACTACAAAAGCTGTGTCGTCATCACCATGGTACTGTCAGGCTTTATCGCCAACATCGGTTTAGAGCAGCTATTGTCAATCACTTTACCTGCGGTTGTGGCACTTCATCCTGTGGCGATTGCTTTGATGATGATGGCGCCCGTTCGCAACAAAATGTCTCAGTTCATGTTGGTGCTTACCGCGTTCACCGCACTAGCATTTGGTTGTGTCGATGCTCTGCACATTTTGGGCTACATGCCAGAAGCTGCAGACCAATGGATGAGCCACAACATGCCTTTGTATAATGAGTTCGCGAGCTGGATTGTACCTAGTGTCATCATGGCAACGGTCGGACTTTTGTTCACTAAAAAAGCAGAAGACATCAAAGAATTCGAGCTGGTCAACGAATAGCCGCTTAACTTAAGACATCATTCTATAATTACGCTAACATACTGGACGTTTATTGATGACGGGCAAAGGAGTTGCCCGAGTAATGGTTCGTTGTGGAGCACATATGGAGAGTCACTATTTAGATATAAGAACCCTCAACTTTATTATCATTTTGTTTTCTTGTATCTATGCTATTAGCCTGCTTTGCTATCAATATACTCAGAGCAAAATTAAAGGATTAAAAACGTTCGCCATTTCTCTGCTGTTTATTGGCTTAGGCCCTTTTTTATTGGGATTTCGTGACTCAGCCCCAGATTGGCTGACGATCATTCTTTCCAATACCATCATTATCATCGGCTTTTTGCTCACGTTATATGGCGTAAGCATTTTCCGTAAATTCCCTCTCAAGTGCGCTCATGTACTCACGTTTCTGGTACCGGTATTCAGTGGCCTTTTTTATTACTTCACCTTTTATTCGCCATCTATTCGTATCCGAATCATTTTTCTTAGTATCTATTTGAGCTTAGTCACCTTCTGCAGTGGTGTTGCGATGATCAAGGGAAAAAGAGACGATCTAAAACTTCCCGTTCAAGTGATGGCGTACGCCTTCTTTGGGTTTAGTGCTTTTATGGCGGGCAGAACCATTTGGAGCATTTGGGCACCTGAAGTCACCAGTTTTATGAATGCAGGTATCATCCACCAGCTGACGTTTCTATTTAGTATCTGCCTCATTGTTGCTTTGAGCTTTAGTATGTTGTGGTTGATCAACGCAAGATTGGTGAAATCCATCAACGATCTTTCTCATTTGGATGCATTAACTGGGTTATACAATCGACGTGCAATGGAAGTCATTGTGCCTAACCTTGTGAATCAAGCACGCGAAAAAAATACGCCTATCAGCATCGTTATGACTGACGTGGACGATTTTAAAACCATTAATGACCAATACGGACACACCACTGGCGACTCAGTCATGGCAACCATAGCCACGATTTTTAAACAAACGTTACCAGAGTCAGCATGTACCGTTCGCTTTGGTGGTGACGAGTTTATGATTGTGTTGCTTGCCAATGCCGAAAACGCGAAAGCCTATGCCGAGTTAGTTCGCCGCAGCATTGAACGTGAGACGTCGCTGCTTGCTTTTAAAAACCAAGTCACGATGAGCTTCGGCATCAGCGAGCTAATGCCCAATGACAGCTTGCAAGATGCACTCACCCGAGCCGACGAAGCACTGTATTGCTCAAAGCACACCGGGCGAAATCAAGTCACGACATTCCAAGATGGAAGCGAGGAGGGTGGCAAGTTCATCCAAACACCGACCAAAAGCGCATAACGGAAAGGTACAACAACATCGCTCCTGTTATTCCATTCACGAATCGGTGTAATCGGAGCGATTCAGACCAAATTTTTGCATTTTCTGATTTAAGGTGCGGCGTGGTAAATCGAGCTCTTGCATCACTTCATTAATCCGTCCTTGGTGCCTCACTAATGAATCATGCAACACTTTGCGCTCAAAGTTGTGCAACTGAATCATCAACGGAACACCCGCTTGAGTCTCTTCCGTGGTTGACGACGGGCGGCTAGAAAGAATTTCCATCACAGAAACCGTATCATCCAGTGCGAAACGCATTGCGACGTTACGTAATTCGCGCACATTTCCTGGCCACGCGTAAGAAAGCACGGCATTTCTGTCGGCATCACTCAACGGTCGACTGTCTGGATTTGTTTGCAACGCAAAGTGCTCAAACAGAATCAACGCGTCTTCTTCTCGTTCCCTAAGCGGCGGTAAGTAGATCTGTGCAACATTAAGTCGGTAATACAAATCTTGGCGGAACTCTTCATGATCGTTGAGATCTTCTTTCGCGGCAGCGATCACTCGCAAATCCACATTGATCTGCTGGTTACCACCAACTCGCTCGACAGTATGTTCTTGCAATGAGCGCAGCACTTTCACTTGCATTGAAAGCGGCATACTCTCGATTTCATCAAAAAACAGCGTGCCTTTGTCGGCGTATTCGAGTTTGCCAATCCGTCGTTTACTTGCTCCAGTAAAAGCGCCGGGCTCGTGACCAAACAGCTCACTTTCGAACAGATTTTCGGGAATCGCGCCACAGTTTATTGGCACAAAACGATGTGATTTGCGTTGGCTTTCTTTATGCAGACTGGTGGCAACTAGCTCTTTGCCACAGCCCGTTTCACCATAAATAATGACGTTGGTATCAATACGCGCTAACTTTGCAACTTGTTCACGCAATTGCTGCATGACCCGGCTTCGGCCAATCAGCACTTCCTCGAGCCCACTTACGCTCGCGAGATATTCTTGACGATCTTGCGTTGACGTCTGCGCTCGATAAGTCTCGACCGCTTCAGTCACACGTTGCGAGAGTCGCTCTGGTTGAAATGGTTTCTCAATAAAATCAAATGCGCCCTTTTGCAACGCACTCACCGCCATATCCACATCCCCATGTCCGGTGATCAGGATAACGGGCGTTTGGATATGATGGTCAATAAGGCTTTCTAAAATCGAGAGGCCATCGCTATCAGGCAAGCGAACATCGCTGACAACAGCATCAAAGTCTTGACTTAGTATCGCCGCCTTTCCAGCGTCACCGGTACTGAATGCCTCAACGTTAAATCCGGCCAGTTGCAGCCATTGGCTAGTTGCCTGACGAACAATGTCATCATCTTCAATAAGTGCGATGTTGGGGGTGCTTTCAAAAGCCATGAATTACTGCCTGTTTAAAACGTCTTTCGTAACGGTAGCAAAAACCACGAGGGAGAAAAGGAGCTAGATCTCACTTCTTAATTACAACTCTTTAACATCCAATCAGTTAGGCGCACTCTGTCTCAATCTGGATAAGTAATCACTGTGAACCGCACAGGAAAAATCTAAATCGGCAAACCTGCATGTGGATTGGGTCATCAATCAGGACGAAGCAGAACTGAAAATCAACAACTTATCTTAAGAAAACGAGTACTTGGATGGAGTCGGTATGACGCTCAGCGGAAAAGGGAAAATGTGGTTGCTTGTGATTTTTGCAAGCGCGATGGTGCTATTTTCTTACAGTGCTAGTCGTGAAATCGCCCACCAATTGCTCAGCGCACAAACGCAAACCGAAGCGCAACAAAAACTACTGGATTACATCGGCGAAGTCCGCCGAGCACTGAAACGCTTTTATCACCTGCCTTATTTAGTCACCAACAATCCCGAAACTATTGCGTTTGTGAAAGGCAATTTGACTTACTATGAACCGCTGCAAGCCCAGTTAACCCAACTCGACAAAGCCGCGAATACCGAAGGTTGGTTGATCCTCTCCACCTCTGGTGAAGTGTTGGTTTCCAGCCTCATCGATGAACGATTTAGCCGTTCAGATCGACGTGCCATTGTTGAACAGATTCATCGCCAAGGTGAAGGCGTCTCTCTGGTAAATAAAACCAAAGGCTCGAGCCCTCTGTATTATTTATCGGCACCGATTTTTGATGGCCTCAACATCGCGGGTATTGTCGTCGTACAAATTAACTTGAGCCTTCTGACGGAACAAACCATCACCAGCCAAGACATTATTACACTGCAAAACCGCCATCAGCGTTTCTTCCTGTCGAGCAGCACTACTTACAACGCGGACTGGTTCAATGAGCCAAACCATGCAGTAGATGAGGAAACACAAAAGCTCTACGACAACACCGTGATCCATTTTTGGACGCTGGATCAACAACGCTATTTTGCCCATACCGTTAAATTGGATGACCTCAATTGGTATGTCAGTTATCTCATCCCGACCAAGCCAGTTCAACAAGCCATTAATGTCATTGGTTGGAGTGTCGCTGCGTTGCTGTTATTGATCATTTTGTTGGCCATTATCGGTTTGCAACGGCACCAGAAAAACCAGAACCAGCAGCGTATTCAAGCTCTACTGGAGGAATCCCAAAGGCGACTTAAGCAGATGATCAACAAAACTCACGTTGGGTTGCTGTTGATTAATGAGCAAGGACAGCTATTCGATCTCAATCCAATGGCTAAGCGGCTGTTTTGTTTGCCAGAAAATGTCAATCGTCAAACTTTTGCTTGGGAGTTGTTTGATGCAGGTAATCCCAACTCAACCACGCTCACACTGCTCAGAGATCTACCAAAACATAAGGAGCTGGCAGAAATCAGTGCCGTTGAAACGATGGCAAGGCGAAGTGATGGGAGCGTTTTCCCTGTGCTGTTCTCATTAACGACTTTTCCTTGGCACGGAGAGCTGTATTTTCTTGCCACCCTCATCGATATTAGTAAACGCAAAAAGGCTGAACAATCGCTACAACTCGTCAACCAAGAGCTAGCGCAGCGGGTAGAAGAGCGAACGCAAGCACTACGTCAAGCTCAGGAGCAATTGATTGAATCAAGCAAAATGGCGGCGTTGGGCCGCATGTCGAGCGCGATTACCCACGAGTTGAATCAACCTCTTACCGGATTGCGCACCCTTCTCACCACCAACGAGTTATTAGCAGAACGCGGCGAAACCGCCATGATGAAGGCCAATAATGTGCTCGTGCAAAAGCTGATTGACCGCATGGCAAGCATGACGAGCCAGCTCAAAACATTCGCGTACAACAAACCTGAAAAGCTACAAGCACTGTCGTTAACCAGCGCGTTGGAAGAGACGCTGCGTGTCTATCAATCTCAGCTGGCGAATGTGGATGTTCGCGTTCGAATACCTAGCGATCTGCCGCAAATTCAGGGGGAAGAACAACGCTTACAACAAGTGCTTGGCAACCTGATATCCAATGCGCTTGATGCCATGCAATCTAGGGACAAGCCCCAACTTTCAATCGTTGTCACACCAACTAACAGCCACGTTGAAGTGGTGGTCAGTGACAACGGTTGTGGCGTGGCACTAGAACAACTCGACACCATTTTCGAGCCATTCCAAACCAGCAAAAAGATCGGCGAAGGCTTGGGTTTAGGACTGTCAATCACCGCGAACAACATGCGAGACATGAATGGACAAGTCACAGCACAACGCAATCCTGGTTCCGGTATGTCGTTCCTCTTGCGATTTCAGCTCGCCAATACGATTGATTGAGCCACATAAAAAACTATTTGCATTTATCTTTATTCGTGCAAACCAATAACTCGTCCTCAGCTTTATAAAGCAGATTGCTTAACCTACGCTTAACATGATGAATAACCACCCTGCCATTCATCAATGGAATTGTTGGTTGTCGACATCCGCTTTGGCATCCAACCGTTAACTTATTACAAGTATTTACTTCAAGTAAGAATGGACGCGTTATGAGAAAAACAACTTTAGCAGTGACAAGTGCCCTTACTTTGTTGTCACTTCCTTCCTTTGCTGCGCCTTATGCAGCCGATGCTCGCAGTCACGGTATGGGAAATACTGGAGTGGTATCGGCAGATTATTTAACTGCTCCACTTCACAATCCTGCGCTTGGTGCACTTTATCGAGAAAATGATGATATTGGTCTACTGATCCCCGCCTTTGGCGTCAATATTCACGATGAAGATGACGCTCTTTCGACCGTCGATGATGTACAAGATTTGTATGGCAGCATTCAGGGGCTACCCACTCCCGCAGACGAAGCTGCAATGAATCGACTGTTAGATCAGTTAGATAGCAGCATGCCTATCGTTATCAACGGTGGATTAACCTTTGCCATCGCGATACCAACACGTTTTATGTCAATGAACCTTTTTAGCGCTGGCTATGTGGAGATTCTTGCGGCACCTGATATTTCTGACGCCACCAACACCGCTGAGCGATACCTGAATTCGGCAGTTAATTTAGCGGCATTTGGCAGCGCAGAATATGGCGTCTCTCTATCAAGAACCTATACTCTTGGCGGACAAACCGTCGCCTTTGGCCTCACACCTAAATATCAACAACTCAAAACTTACACCCAACGTACAACGCTTGATGACTTTGATATTGAAGATTACGACAAAAGCGAAGTCTCAAAAAACGCCTTCAATATGGATGTTGGCATCGCTTGGTATCACGAAGCCTTTCGTGCGGGTTTGTCCGTTAAGGATGTGTTCAAGCAAGACATTAAAACCAAACTCGGTAGTTATACCTACGAACTCACTCCTCAAGCAACCGTTGGGATTGGCTACGTGAGTAACTACGTAGCACTGAGCTTAGACGCCGATCTAACCACGCAAAAGCGCTTTAAAGAACTTGATGATGACACTCAGTTTGTACGCATCGGTATCGAAGGCGACGCGTGGGGATGGGCACAACTTCGCGCAGGCTATGAGATAGACCTCGAGAACAACCTAGATAATTCCGTCACTGGTGGGATTGGGATCAGCCCATTTGATGTTGTTAGCCTTGACCTAGCAGGTTCTTACGCAGGCGATAATCAATTCGGAGCAGCGGCGAACTTAGCCTTCACTTTCTGATTCACTACCTGAATAGTTACGCCAACCAGATTAGCTTCGGTTGGCGTCTTTTCTAACACCGAACCAATCGCCCTTCAGAAAGTCGATCTGACTACAAGAATCGTGATGTGACCTGCACTATTCTCAAGCAAAGAAAAATCCAAGTAACTGCAATTTTCTAATGATAAAAGAGTGAGAAACATGATTAAGTTTCCAGATAATTTCCTTTGGGGTGGTGCCATTGCTGCAAACCAAGTAGAGGGGGCATACAACCTTGGGGGTAAAGGTTTATCAACATCAGATATGTTGCCAAACGGCATTCTGAGCCCGCATCAAACGCGTGAAGAACGAACACCAGGTATCAAAGATCTTGCGATCGATTTCTACAATCGCTATCCAGAAGATATTGCCTTATTTAAAGAGATGGGATTCACCTGCCTGCGCTTGTCCATCGCTTGGAGCCGTATTTTTCCTAATGGTGATGAACTGGAGCCAAACGAAGAAGGACTGGCGTTTTACGACAAAATTTTTGATGAGCTAGCCAAACACGACATGCAACCATTTGTGACGCTTTCTCATTACGAGATGCCTTACGCCTTGGTTGAGAATTATGGTGGTTGGGGCGATCGTCGAGTGATCGAGTTTTTCGAGCGTTACGCTAAAACCGTGTTAGAACGCTACAAAGATAAGGTCAAACTGTGGCTTACCTTCAACGAAATCAACATGTCTCTGCATGCACCATTTACTGGGGTTGGTTTGCCAGAAGACGCAACAGAGCAACAGATTTACCAAGCGATTCACCATCAATTGGTGGCGAATGCTAAAGCAGTGAAGCTGTGCCAGGAAATTGTACCGAATGGCAAAATCGGCAACATGTTACTGGGTGCCATGAACTACCCATACACTTGTAACCCTGATGATGTGTTAGCCGCCATGCATGAAAACAACAAGTGGTTGTTCTTCGGTGATGTGCAAACTCGTGGTCAGTATCCTGGTTATATGAAGCGCTATTTCCGTGAAAATGGCATCGAGATCCAGATGGAAGACGGTGATTTAGAAGACATTGCCTCGGCCAGTGTCGATTTTATCTCCTTCAGCTACTACGCCAGTGGTTGTGCGAGCGCGGATCCTAAACAGAAGGAAGTCGGCAATATTGTTGAGAGCGTGCCGAACCCATATTTGGAAAAGAGCCAATGGGGCTGGTTGATCGATCCCAAAGGTCTGCATATTTTGCTGAACTTCTTGTACGATCGCTACCAAAAGCCGCTCTTTATCGTGGAAAATGGTTTGGGAGCGAGAGATGAATTTGACGAAAATGGCGAAATTCAAGATGACTACCGCATTGCCTACCTCAACGATCACCTAGTGCAAGCGCACGAAGCCATTCTTGATGGCGTTGAATTAATGGGTTTCACCAGTTGGGGGCCGATTGATTTAGTAGCCAACTCAACGGCAGAAATGAGCAAGCGTTACGGATATATCTACGTTGATCGTCACGATGATGGACAAGGCACTTTAGAACGTAAACGCAAAAAGAGCTTCTACTGGTATCAGGATGTGATTCGTACCGCAGGTGGTTCGTTAAAACGCTAACGCACATATGTGAATGACAGCGAAACACAAGCCTAAACATCAAGCCCTGCAATTGCAGGGCTTGAGTTTTAAGGTCTTAATACACGATGAGATTAAACCGCTATTTCGCCACCATCTTCACGACGAATCACAACGGTTGCAGCACGAGGACGAACTGTAGTTCCAGCCGGAGTTTCTTGCGCGGCATCATCACTGTATGGCCAGTTACCAGGGTGTTGAATGTTTACAAATAGCGATTTGTAATCTGGGCTAATGGTAAAGCCTGTCACTTCACAACCGTTTGGACCAACAAAGAAGCGTTTCAGCTCTGCTTGGTTGTCTGCACCGATCACTGCTTGATCGCCATTTTCATTCGTCAGTTTAGATGGTACCACTGCCAGCATTTGGTCGTTGGTGTACGACGTGACTTCATCTGCGCCGTTATCGGTTTGAATCCAAAGAATGCCGCGACCATCAAATGCCAAGCCATCTGGGCTTGCAAACTGATTAAGCTCATTCAAGCCAGAACGGTTTGTATCTGCATCACCATTTGCAGGCGAACCAAAGACAAAGATATCCCAAGTAAAGTCGGTCGCAGAAGTGCCTTCATCCCAACGAATAACGTGACCAAACTTGTTGTTTAAGCGTGGGTTGGCAGGATTGGTTTCATCAGTACGGCGCGTGTTATTGGTCAGCGTGAGATAGACAGAGCCCGTGAATGGGTCAACCGAACACCATTCAGGACGATCCATTGGCGTTGCGCCAACAAGGTCAGCCGCGCCAGCCGTATTAATGATAACTTCCGCTAACGAGTTAAAATGATCAGCAAGCGTGCCACCAGATGTCGTCACACTATCAAGCGTTAGTGGCAACCAAGTACCTGTGCTGTCTTCATTGAAACGCGCAACGTAAAGTGTGCCTTCGTCCATGTACTTGTCGCCCGTCGCCAAGCGATTCGCAGGATTTGCATCAGCAGGATCCCAAGCCGCTGCAGACTCGAACTTGTAAAGGTATTCAAAACGAGAATCATGACCTGAGTAAAATACTACGGGTTTGCCTGCTTCTAGCTTACCGAAAGCACAACCTTCGTGGCGGAAACGACCAAGCGCGGTACGCTTTTTCGCACGAGAGTTTTGGGTATATGGGTCAATTTCTACAATGTAGCCATGGCCGTTCGCTTCGTTACGGTAATCGTCTGCAGAGCTGGTGCCTGTTGGTGCAACATTAAAACGCGTGAACTCATCTAAACGCTCTTCTGAGTTACCTGCTAATGTTTCCCACAAGTAACGCGTGCTCTTATCATCCACACCAATACGATCTTGTTCTTCTGTACGAGTCCCCGCATTAACGAAGTAGCCAGGCCAGTTCTCTTCACACGTGAGGTAAGTACCCCACGGCGTATAGCCGTTGCCACAGTTGTTTAACGTACCACGAGCTTGGCTGCCATCAGGCGAAAAACGCGTCACAGTAAGCGCCGTGTGAGCGACTGGGCCAGATAAATCCATCACTGTCGCACCAGTGTATCGGCGGTTAAGCGGATCGGTATCCACCAATTTCCACATATTGTCTTTTAGCTGAATACGAACAACGGAAACGCCGTGAGCGTTAATCTCTTTGCGAACTTCATCAACTATTGTGCGAACGCCATTTGAGACTGTTGGACCGTTTGGATGCAGTGCTGATGTATCAATGTATTCATGGTTGATGCAAAGCAGGCCGTCGGTCGTACTGTCATTTAATGGGAAAAAGTGCATGCCATCATGGTGCATGCCCAACGCGTTAAGTTGGTCTGAGCTGGTATTGCTGCCATCATTTTTCCACGCGCTGCCTTGAGCATTCAGCGGTGTACCCCAAGGTACCAGTACCTGAGCGGTATAACCCTGTGGAATAGAAACGGCATCAGTCAACGAGCCAGGAATTGAGTCAAAGTTAAGTACCGCTTTCGAAACGCCAGAACCGTTACTTGCCGACGTGCCAGAGCTCGAAGAGTTACAGCCCGCCAATCCAAAAGCACCAAACGCAGTCATTGCGCTGATACCAAGGCCACCTTTTAAGACGCTACGACGAGATAGACTCGCTTCTAGTACTTCTTCAAAAGGCTTGTTATCGCTTTGGTTATAACGCGTTGCGTCGAAGGTTTCCTTGCTCATTTTTACTTTCCCGATCTTATAGTTAGTGAATAAATTGTTGAACGGCAAGAAGTTTGGAGAAGAAAAATGACAGAAATGCTCAATCTATATGAAACTTGTATTTCAATGATGTGATCACTCAATAAACGAGACACGGCAACTCCGTATCCCTATCGACTCTTCATATATTCCTCCTCTCTCACTTCCCACAGCGAGCAATGCAACACTCCAGAGCTCAAAAATCGTGCACAACGCCAACCTATCCTTAGGTTTGATTACATAATCGCCAACTGTATCGCTTCATTCTGATTTTTCTTGGGCTAAAGTCTGATAGAAGGTATAAGGTGTACGTACTCAAATCATCTACGAGAGAGAATCATGAAATTAGACAAAATCGATAACAAGAACCGTCGTATCCGTAAAAAGCTGTTCTTAGGTGAGTTCGCAATCCTAGGTTTCGAAATCAGCTGTGAAACAGACATCAACGACTTCGACCGTTACGATGCATTCGTTGATGACTTTATCGACTACATTGATACTCTAGGTCTATGCTTTGGCGGCGGCGGTCTGGAGCTATTTGAAGGCTTCCTATGTTCAACAGAACGTTACGGTAGCGCGACAGAAGAGCAAAAAGCACAAGTCGTTGCTTGGTTAGAAGCTCGTCCAGAAGTGAAAAGCGCGAAAGCTGGCGACTTGCTTGACGCAAACTACCTGTAATAGCAGGCAAGCAAATACGTTAGAGAAAGCTGGTCTTCGGACTGGCTTTTTTTATGGGTGATGAAACTGAATTTAAAATTAGATTTGAAGTGTTGGTGGTGTTTGGAGCTGGCAATGCGTAGAGAACGTTTGAATTCTATTGCCAGCTCAAGGACTTCGAGTATGGTTAACTATGATTTCTTAGCTGTTGCTTCTTTCGTATCTTTCCAGTACTGGATGCGAACACGATGTAGCTGAGCTCTTCTCATTTTTTTCATAGTAATCTCCCTCATCTTCTATAAGTAACGCTCTTTATGAGCTTATTGTCTAAGGTTTTTTATCCCCTTCAATCTATAAGGGAACCAATTATTTAACCGTGACTCATTTCACAACATAATGATAAAAACGGTTCTATTGCAGCCATTTTTGACACCTAAAACCGATTATTACCTTCCTGACACGGTCAAATTACTCACGAGATATGACAGAAAAATGGCAATCAAGTTCCCTAAATTAACTGTCATTGAATCTTAATAATGATTCCTGAAAAACTTTGCAAGTAATATACCAATTGCACATCACTTTCCGTCGAGTAACTCTTTTCACGTTCTTACTAGCAGTTGCATACCATTCCCATTAAGGCTGAATTCGCTGCTGATAATGCTGGCGGTAGTCGCGTGGTGTTAGTCCTTTGTACGTTTTGAAGTGGCGATTAAACAGGGCTTGATTACGATATCCGACTCGCTCAAACACAATCCCAATCGGCAACGACGTAGATTGCAGCAAATCTGCGGCATGATTGATCCGCAATTTCATTAGACGTTGGCTAAACGGCTCTTTAAAGTGCTTTTGAAACAATCTTGTGACTGCACTTTCACTCAGCGATAAGTAGTTCGCCAAGTCTGCGAGCGTCACCTTAGTTGCAAAGTGCTGTTCGAGATACGCGTTAACACTTGCCACGCGCTCTCTTTCCTGTAGCTCGTGTTCACTCATCGATAAGTATGAGTGAGTCATCAGTGTTTTTGCTCCTTCATCGTGAGCAATCAGAGACAAAACATGGAGAAATCTCGATAGTTGCTCCATTGCAGGAAACGTCATGAGCTCATGCAGAAGATCCACAACGTGCTGAGCTGTCCGTTCAGAAAACACCACACCTTTATTGGCCGCCTTTAAAAGCGGGTCAAGCTTTCTAAGCTCTTCGCAATAGAACATCAAATTGGCAATCCACTCACGCTTAAACCAAATCACATGAGTCTCGCACTTGCTTTCGACCAATGTGGAGTGAATTGAATGAGGCACACCAGGCGCGATCAATAGCATTTGGTTGTGAGTCACTTCTAATTCGTGATGACCAATATGCAAACTGCCAGTGAAGTGTCGATGGATGACCAACTCAAACACATCATCGTGAAAATGGAGGTCGTACTCTTTCTCTACCTCATCAATGCGACGATAGCGCCAAGAAAAACCTGGTCTCTGCGGTACTTTTTCGATGTGCGCCATTGACAACTCCACAAGATAGTATTGTTTCACGCTCAAATAATATCAGTATTGCCGACATAATCTTCATCACGCCGAAATAGTATTGATATTAAACGGCATACTATCAACTTGGTGTTGTCCCTCTCCTTATTCTTGCCTTGTAAAGACAAGATAACTAAGGAAGCTTTTATGAGCCACTTCACTATCAAGCTACGCCAAATCCTGCACAAAACTCGCGATGAATGGGCAAAATTCGCTATCAGAGAAATGGAAATCTCACCTAACACCATCGCCAAATTTTATGGCTACAAGTCGAGTTGTGATCTTGAGCAAATTCTTAAACACGATGAAAACGACGCCAATTCGGACATTTGCTCGACACTTTGTGCGAGATCTCTCACAAGCGATGTAAGCAAAACGACCATCTTTGACTAAGATAAAACCAAAAAATGCATATAACCAATTGAAAATTAAAACTTATAGTATTTTTCATAATATTCGCTGCCAAAGTTTTTTTACCTAGCTGATTGAGAGTAATCAGCAAAACATCAATACTGATTGTGTCGACAGGATGTTGGCGGGAACAGGAAAAAAGCCTAATGGACTAGGTATCTTCAGGATGAAGATTTGGTAGCTTAGGATGAGTTATCAGCAAGGATGTAGTTAAGCTCTAGGATAGAGTTCGCCCGTCAGGATGATAGGCAAGAATGGACACCGCTAGGAAGGCGATGAACAAGGAACTCGGTTAAAGGACTTAGCCACAATCAAGGATAGATGCAGGGAGCACCTATTAGTAGCTGGATTGCTGCGAAAGAGAATAAGCCCCGTCTGGGAAACCAGGCGGGGTTTTATTTTGTCTGCTATTTAGCATTCGCGAACCACCCCAAATCACTTCGGCCGATTTATTTCGGGCAGTGCCATGCTATTATTTTCTCAACGTCTCTTAGCAAGCTCACAGCACATCACGCACTATGCTTAATCCCGTTTGGTTACACACGTTTAAGACTCTGGTCGAAGTCGGCCACTTTACGCAAACCGCAGAAAAGCTCTACATGACCCAACCCGGTGTTAGCCAACACATCAAGAAGTTAGAGCAAAGTTGTCAGCATGCCCTGATCAAACGTGAGAACAAAAGTTTCGAGCTCACCGAACAAGGTCGTATGGTTTACGCCTATGCGCTGGAGCTAGAGGAACGCGAAAAAAGCTTACTAGAAGAACTCAGCTTTGATGATGCCTATTCTGGCCATTGTAAACTCGCTTGTTCCGGTGCGTTGGCCCTCATGCTTTACGGCCCTCTATTAGAGCAACAAACGCAATATCCTAGTTTGTCCATCCACTTAGAAGCCGTGCCAAACCAATCTATTCTTAATGGTATCTCTGAAGGCCGCATTGATATCGGCATCGTGACTGATGCACCAAACAAAAGCCTCTTCCAAAGCGAACGAATCGGTCGAGAAGCGCTGTGCTTGATCCTTCCCCACGCATATAAAGCCGAGCCATTAACGCCTGAGATCTTGCAAAAATGCGGTGTTATTGGCCATCCCGATGCCGAGCACTATATGACGTTGTTTTTTGACCAATGTGCAGAGCCACAATTAAAAGAGATAAAAATGAGTGACATGCCGCTTTCGGGCTTCGTCAATCAATTAAGCCAAATATTATTGCCAGTTAGCAAAGGATTGGGATTTACGGTGTTGCCTCAAAGTGCAGTAGAAAGCTTTCCAAATAGAGAAGAATTGCACGTCGCGCAGCTAAAACAAACCGTTTATGAAGATTTGTATTTAGTCAAAAAACGGGGGCGCACATTACCGCTGCGCTATACCACGATAAAAGAGGTGTTATCAGGCATCATTGGGAAATAAGCGCCTTTCGTAAAGAAAGTGGGGGTGCATCGGTTAAGACCACCTTTTGTATAAGTTTCGTAAAATTTATAGCGGCTAAAAAATCTTTTCTGCTGTGATTTTTGTTCCAATAACGCCAATATGCATGGCCTTGCGTAAGTGAATCCGAGCGTTTTTTGCGCGAATTTCAAACTCAATGCCCATGATTTTTTCACTGGTTTTCTTCGGTAAACTATTGACACACAATCACTGTAAGGCGCGATAAATCGACAAATAATTTTTGTCGTAACGAATGCTTTTTTTCGTTTTAAACTTGTAACAAAAAAACCTAAGGTGCGCACCTCTGACGAGGTGGTTGTTCAACCACACTTCTAAATCGTTGAAGTAAGTAGGTTATGTCATACCATGATCACCTGCCTACTACATTCTATACTCTATACTTATATTTTAATTTGGTACTGACTTACTAAGGAATTGCCATGCGTATTGCTATTCTCTCTCGTAATGAGAATTTATATTCAACCATGCGCCTAAAACAGGCGGGTGAAGAGCGTGGGCATCAAATCGATGTTATCGACACTCTACACTGTTATATGGACATTACGAGCAACAACCCTATGATCCGCTATAAGGGTGAAGAATTGCCGCAATACGATGCTGTTATTCCACGTATAGGTGCATCCATTACTTTCTACGGCACTGCTGTTGTGCGTCAGTTTGAAATGATGGGCACATTTTGTGTCAACGAATCTGTAGCGATCAGCCGCTCTCGTGACAAATTGCGTTCATTGCAATTGCTATCACGTAAAGGCATCGGTTTGCCGCGCACGGGCTTTGCTCACCACCCTGACAACATTCAGGACGTGATCAAAAACGTTGGTGGCGCACCTCTAGTCATTAAATTGCTAGAAGGTACTCAAGGCATCGGTGTTGTACTTGCTGAAACAAATAAAGCGGCAGAAAGTGTGATCGAAGCATTCATGGGTTTGAAAGCAAACATCATGGTGCAAGAGTTTATCGAAGAAGCAAAAGGCGCGGACATCCGCTGTTTTGTTGTCGGTAATAAAGTTATTGCTGCAATGAAGCGCCAAGCAAAAGAAGGCGAATTCCGTTCGAACCTTCACCGTGGTGGTTCTGCGCAACTCGTACGCTTAAGCAAAGAAGAACGCGCAACCGCTGTAAATGCAGCGAAAGTGATGGGCTTGAACCTTTGTGGTGTGGATATCCTTCAATCTAAAAATGGTCCTGTGGTGATGGAAGTGAACTCTTCACCTGGCCTAGAAGGCATCGAACTAGCAACAGGTAAAGACGTTGCTGGTATGATCTTCGATTTTATCGAGAAAAACGCTAAGCCAAATTCAAACCGTACTCGCGGTAAAGGTTGATTTTTGTTTAACGCACAAGAGAGCCAAAATCCGGCTCTCTTGTTACTCGTCGCTAGGATGACACTATGAATCAGAAAATGATCATTGGGAATGCCGAAGCTATTTGCTTGCCAGAGTTAGGGATTACTCACCTTGAAGCGCGTATTGATACGGGCGCACAAACATCTTCATTGCATGTAGATAACATTGATTGCTTTGAAAAAGATGGTCAGTCTTACGTTGCATTCGATCTACACCCGGATGTTTATCACTTAGAACAAGTGGTTCGCTGCACAGCGAAGCTAAAGGCAAACCGCAAGGTTAAGTCTTCGAACGGTACTTTTGAGCACCGCTGCGTCATCACCACGATGCTACGTTTGGGCGACCAAGAATGGCCAATCGACATTACGCTGACTAACCGTGAAAAAATGACTTACATGATGTTGTTAGGTCGTCAGGGTATGGCAGACAAAGTGCTGGTAGACCCTAGCCAATCTCACTTATTGGCGTCTTAACCCCGTAGCTTCAGATGAGTGATCGAACGTTTTTGTTGAGCATCACTCGTCTGGCTTTACTTTCGTCTACTTCCTACGAAATAGCGCAAACAACAATCCCCTCGCTTTAACTTTTGTCACTCGCCAATGGGTCATCGGCTTAGTCGGTGCAGTATGCAGAATGTGCTGATACGCTTTCTCATCAAAAGTCACCTCTCCCCCATGTGCCAAAAGCAAACATTGCGGATTCATTTCAAACACGCGCTTTAATGATTGGCGATATTGGTTTGGATGAAATATGGGAAACGGCGCAATAAGATGCTTCTTAACCTGCACCATCAAATCCGCCACATACAATACATCTTGTTCAAAATGATAAACCGACAGATCTCTATCGGTATGTCCCTGCGTTTCTAGTACCTGCCAGTCATCAAATCCCGGAATACACTCACCATCGATGAGTTCGATATCGGGCTTTAACTTGCGCGAATACCACAGGTTTCGCTTTGGTTTACGCATCCGGTTCGCCATCCAGCGCGCTAACATCAAATCGGTTAAATGCATTAACCAACCATCTACACCGTCATACCACTGGCTTTCTCGCTTTGCGGCTAACACTTTGCATCCAGTCAAATCACGCAGCTTGTGCGCGCCACCAGCGTGGTCTGGATGCATATGAGTCACAACGACCAACTTTAGGTCAGAAAAAGGGCGATGGAGTTGATGCTCAATAAAATCTTTAAGATGAGGAATGTCTGCTCGACTTGCACCGTCAAGCAACAATAATTTATCGGGATATTCGGCGAGATACATGGTCTGAATGTATCCCTGAATTCTGTGCAGCTGCAAAATATGTCCTTATTTGAGTGAGATTTTTCATGACCGCTTCCTTGCTGGTCAGACCAACTATAACAGCAGAATCGACGCTCCGGTAAACAAATGTTCACACCCAACTACGACAACAAATCATAATCGAGATGATAGATTTTAATCATTAGACTCAGAGGCACTTTTATCCGTTAATGCGCGCACACGGAGTTCGTGTCAGGGTATGAGGTTAATACCTCATGATTTGCTTTTTTGTACTTTTCCTTCTAATTAATTAAGGACTTAAGTACATTTTTGTGAGAATCGAGTTGGAAAAAGCAACTAAATTAGACCGCATCCGCGCGGACTACAACGTTCACTACTGGAGCCAAGGTTTCTACGGTATTGATGACCAAGGCGAGGTTTACGTATCACCTCGTAGTGATCGTGCACATCAAATCCCTTTCAGTGCCATTGTAAATGAGCTAGAAGCGCAGCAGTTAAATCTGCCTGTATTAGTGCGCTTCCCGCAAATCGTGCACCAACGTGTGCATGGAATTTGCCACGCTTTCAACCAAGCAATTGAAGAATACCAATATCCAAACAAATACCTGTTGGTGTACCCAATTAAAGTAAACCAACAACGTGAAGTGGTGGATGAAATTCTAGCGAGCCAAGCTCAACTAGAAACCAAACAGCTTGGTCTTGAAGCGGGTAGCAAGCCAGAATTGTTGGCAGTACTTGCATTGGCTCAACAAGGCAGCTCCGTGATCGTGTGTAACGGCTACAAAGACCGTGAGTATGTGCGTCTTGCACTGATCGGTGAAAAGCTAGGCCACAAAGTATTCATCGTACTAGAGAAGCTTTCTGAGCTGGATCTGGTGCTAGAAGAAGCGAAAAGCTTGGGCGTAAAACCGCGCCTTGGTTTGCGCATTCGCCTCGCCTCTCAAGGTGCAGGAAAATGGCAAGCAAGTGGCGGTGAAAAATCGAAGTTTGGTTTGTCTGCATCGCAAGTGCTCAGCGTTATTGAACGTCTGAAACGCGAAGGCAGCCTAGATGCGATGCAATTGGTTCACTTCCACCTTGGCTCACAGATGGCAAACATCCGTGACGTACGTAATGGTGTGAACGAATCTGCTCGTTTCTACTGCGAACTACGCGCACTGGGTGCAAACATCGAATACTTCGATGTGGGCGGAGGTTTGGCTGTCGACTACGACGGTACACGCAGCCAATCATCGAACTCGATGAACTACGGCCTTGCAGAGTACGCGCGTAATATCGTCAACACAGTGGGCGATGTGTGTCAGCAATACGAACAACCAATGCCAGTGATCATTTCTGAATCCGGACGTTCACTGACAGCACACCACGCTGTATTGATTTCGAACGTAATTGGTACCGAAACATACCAACCGGAAGAAGTGCATGAACTGGGCGTAGATGCACCACTTTTGCTACAAAACATGTGGCGAAACTGGGAAAACTTACAAGATGGTACAGACGCTCGTGCGTTAATTGAGATCTACAACGATACCCAAAGTGATTTGGCAGAGGTACACTCTCAATTCGCAACTGGCGTGCTTAACTTGGAGCAACGTGCGTGGGCAGAACAACTGTCACTGCGTATTTACTTCGAACTAAGCCGCAAGATGAGCACTAAGAATCGCTTCCACCGTCCAATTCTGGACGAGTTGAGCGAACGTCTTGCAGATAAGTTCTTCGTGAACTTTTCTCTCTTCCAATCTCTACCAGATGCTTGGGGTATTGATCAGGTGTTCCCTGTTCTGCCACTTTCTGGTCTTGGCGATGCGGAAGAGCGTCGTGCTGTGATGTTGGACATCACATGTGACTCTGATGGCGCGATCGATCACTACGTTGATGGTCAAGGCATCGAGAGCACGCTACCTGTACCAGCTTGGAGCAAAGACAAACCGTACCTAATGGGCTTTTTTCTAGTAGGCGCATACCAAGAAATCCTTGGTGACATGCACAACCTATTTGGTGACACCCACAGTGCAGTAGTCAATGTTGATGAACACGGTCAATTTGAGATCAGTTACATCAATGAAGGTGATAGTGTAGAAGACATGATGCGCTACGTTCATATCGACGTGGATGCGATTCGTGACAATTACAAACAATTGGTTTCCCAACGAGTTGAAGCCAATGAACAAGCACAAATCCTAGCAGAACTAGAACAAGGTCTAGCGGGATACACCTATTTAGAGGACTTCTGATATGAATGATTTGTTTACTAAAACCGATTATTCGCTTTACTCCAACTCTATGTCGTTTTTACGTCTACCGTACATTCGTAATCCGGTATCGGCAGACGCAGACGTTGTGGTGCTAGGGGTTCCTCTGGACATGGCTACATCTGGTCGTCCAGGCGCACGCATGGGTCCAGATGCAATTCGCCGTGCCTCAGTCAACTTGGCATGGGAAGGTAAGAAGTTCCCTTGGGACTTCAACGTATTGGATAAACTGAAAGTGATCGACGCGGGCGACCTTGTGTTCGATTGCGGTGATGCGGAAGATTTCACTTACCGTCTAGAGGCGGCAACCAGTGAAATTCTAAAAAGCGGCAAAACCATGTTGGGATTGGGCGGTGACCACTTCATCACACTGCCTATCCTACGTGCTTACGCAAAGCATCATGGCCAAATGGCTTTGATTCACTTTGACGCTCATACGGATACCTACGCAAATGGCAGTTCATACGACCACGGTACGATGTTCTACCATGCGCCAAAAGAAGGTTTGATCTCAGCGAAAAACTCAGTACAAATCGGTATTCGTACTGAGTACAAACAGCAAGATCACGGCTTCAATGTGATTAATGCGATGCAAGCGAATGACATGTCGGTGAACGAGATCTTAGAAGAGATTCGTCGCACCGTCGCAGACAAGCCAGTGTATGTTACTTTTGACATTGACTGCTTGGATCCAGCCTTTGCACCGGGAACAGGTACACCAGTTTGTGGTGGCTTGAACTCAGACAAAGCGCTGAAAATTATTCGTGGCTTAGCCGGCATGAATATCGTGGGTATGGATGTTGTAGAAGTATCGCCTCCATATGACCACAGTGATGTTACCGCACTAGCGGGAGCAACCATTGCGCTAGAAATGCTTTACGCATACGCATCTGGCCGCGAATAGACATAATCATTTCTAAGGGAGCTTCGGCTCCCTTTTTCTTTATCGCGGCTTGTTAAGCCTTTTCCTCACCTAAAATCTCTTTTTCCCACACTAAAGATTGGTACTTTCTCATCTACTGTTTTTATCAGTAGAACCAATGATCTAGCAATAACCATATGTCGAATCGACATAGAAACCTCCCCTTAATTGAGGAAATGGCATCATGCGTTTACCCCCACAAAATAAAGATTAGTTTTTCTAATCCAAATCATAGATTTTTATCTTGCTCAAGTTCACATTTTTAGATTGCTAATTGTATAGGCAAGCACTAATATCTCGCGCAAATAACCCCGTAACACCAGCAATAAATTGGCACTTCGACTTGGAGAGCTAAGGGTTTTTACGTCTTAAATTTTTTGGAGAGATACGCAAATGTCTGCCTCGTTTCCATTAGCGAAACTTACCTTTTTAATCGCAATATTGACTGCCGTGGGTCAAATGACCCAGACAATGTACGTGCCTTCAATCGGTCATATGGCGGGTGAGTTTTTGGTATCTGCGTCATCACTTCAAGCAGTGATGGCTTGTTACCTGATCCCATATGGCTTGTCTCAATTTGCATACGGTACGCTATCAGACCGCTTAGGTCGTAAACCGATCATCATCGTCGGTCTACTTATCTACATCCTAGGTACTTTGGTGGCGCTATTTGCACATCAATTTGAGTGGTTCTTGGCTGGTAGCTTCATTCAAGGTTTGGGGATCGGTTGTGGCGGCGCGATGTCACGAACTCTAACTCGCGACTGCTTTGAAGGTGCTGAGCTGCATCGTGCAAACAGCTTGATCAGCATGTGCGTGATTTTCTCACCACTAATGGCACCAGTACTTGGCGGCTACCTAACAGAAGCATTTGGTTGGCGCTCTAGCTACCTATTTCTAGCCCTCTTCGGCATCGCGGTGGTGATTACCATGATGACCAGCATGATGGAGACTCTGCCAAAAGAGAAACGCAAGTTCGAACCAGTGGCAAAAAGCTACAAGCACGTTTTGTCTGACCGCCGCTTCCAAGGCTTTTTAATCTGCCTAGTTGCGACGTTTGCTGGCGTAGGTGTGTTCGAAGCAGCTGCTGGGGTATTACTAGGTGGTGTATTGGCATTACCAGCCACTACCGTAAGTTTGCTGTTTATCTTGCCGATCCCGGGCTACTTAGTGGGAGCAGGTTTGTCTAGCTATATCGCGCAGCGTCGCTCTGAGCGTCGTGCGCTAAATGTTGGTTTGGTGTCGATCTTTATCGGTTCAGCCGTCGTATTAATCCCAGGCTTGTTTGGCGTAACAACTGCACTGACGTTAATTGGTGGAGCAACTATTTATTTCCTAGGTGCGGGCATTCTGTTCCCTGCGGCAACAACAGGCGCAATTGCTCCGTTCCCTTACCACGCGGGGACAGCTGGTGCGACTCTGGGTGGCATGCAGAACTTGGGCGCAGGTATTGCAACCTTGCTTGCATCGCTATTCCCAGCGCATAACCAAATGCCGCTTGGTGTTTTGATGATGGCAATGTCAATTGTCGCGATGCTTGGCCTATTGTGGGTACACAGAGCACACGATCACTCAAACGAAATGCCACAAGTCATTTAACCGACATTTCAATCTGACCAAAACATTGAAAAGGGACACACGAAATAGTGTGTCCCTTTTTTCATATCACACTCCCTCTATTTATTGATGAGAATGATTTAACTTTAGAAGTGATATTTGTTAAAAATAACAGTTGCTTACACAATGCGTTTTCAAGCCAACAGGTCACAACAATGAGCCGTTCAGAAATGGTGAGAGTATTCACTTCTCGAACCACATTTCTGCTCTCTAAAACAAAAGCGTGACCAGCCTGAAAACTCTCAATGAAACCAAAGTCCATACCCTCAGGATGAGGCAACTTAGGTATAAAATATAAGGATAAACAGATGCGTTTCACTTTAACTACGTTGGCCGTATCGGTCGCGCTTATCGCCGGATGCAGCAATCAAGGAACTCCAACCATGACTCAATATTCCCAATCACAGATCGTTGCTCAGCAAACTCAAGCCCCGGTTGCAAAAAAAATCCCTCACGCGATGACCATTCATGGTGATACTCGCGTTGATAACTACTACTGGATGCGTGACGACGAGCGTAAAGATCCAGAAATTTTGCAACACCTAGAGCAAGAAAATCAGTATGCGGAAACCGTTCTCAAGCACACTGAAGCTCTTCAAAATGAGCTATTTGAAGAAATTAAAGGTCGCATAGCAAAAGACGACAACTCCGTTCCTGTGCGTAAAGGAAACTACTTCTACTCAAGTGAAGTTACCGGAGATAACGAATACGAAGTTCATCTTCGAGCGAAAGATTTTGCTGGTAAAGACAAACAAGTCATCTTAGATGTCAATGAACTTGCGAAAGAGCATGAATTTTTCAGTATTGGTGGCCTGTACGTCAGCCCGAATGAAAACTTATTGGCGTATGGCGAAGATACATTAAGCCGCCGTGTTTACACCATTAAGATTAAAGATCTGACCACAGGTAATTACTTACAAGATGAAATTGAAGGGGCGTCAAGCGCTGTCGCATGGCAGAACGACAACAACGCGTTCTATTACATCAAAAAAGATCCACAAACCTTGCTAGGCTATCAAGTTTATCGTCACGTATTAGGCACACCACAAAGCAGCGATGAGCTGATTTTTGAAGAAACCGACAGCGCCTATTACACCTCACTAAGCAAAAGCAAAGATGGTGACGATGTTTACATTTGGCATTCGAGTACAGAGACAAGCGGCGTCTCCATCATCGATGCGAACAATCCTAAAGCGAAGGCGGAACCGTTCTACCCTCGAGAAGATGGCATTGAATACAGCATTTCCAAGCTAGGCAATTGGTATTACATTTATACCAACTATCAAGCCGTCAACTTCCGTTTGATGAAAGTTAAGCAAGAGGAGATGCACGATCGTTCTAAATGGCAAGATGTGATTGCCGCAGACGACAATACTCAACTTGTCGACTTCGAGCTATTCGATGACCACCTCGTCTATGAGCAGCGCTCTAACGGTCTAGCGAGCGTCACTGTGCGTCAGCTTTCAACAGGAAAAAAATTCCCGCTCACATTTAATGACGATGCGTTTGCGGCATACTTAACAGGCAACTTCGAACTGGATAACAAAAAAGTTCGCATTTACTACAGTAGCTTGACTACTCCAGGAACCTACTACGACTTCGATCTGAAAACGGGCGAATCTGAAATCATGAAACAGACACCTGTATTGGGTGACTTTGATGCGGATAACTACCAATCAGAGCGCATCATGATAAAAGCACGTGATGGAAAAGAGGTCCCTGTGTCACTGGTGTATCGTAAGGACTTGTTTAAGAAAGATGGTACAAATCCGCTTTACCAATACGGTTACGGCTCTTACGGTGCGACCATCGAACCAACGTTCGGCTCTGCACGACTAAGTCTGTTAGACCGTGGTTTTGTCTTTGCAATCGCTCACATTCGCGGTTCTGAAATGCTAGGCCGACCTTGGTATGAAGATGGTAAAAAACTCACCAAACAGAATACCTTCAACGACTTTATTGATGTGACTAAAGGTTTGGTTGAGCAAGGCTACGGCGCGAAAGACAAAGTCTTCGCCGTTGGGGGCTCCGCTGGCGGTTTATTGATGGGTGCCATTATTAATCAAGCCCCTGAATTGTATCGCGGTATTGGCGCACATGTTCCATTTGTCGATGTTGTTACGACAATGCTTGATGAATCGATTCCACTCACCACTAATGAGTATGATGAATGGGGTAACCCGAACAACAAAACATACTATGACTACATGTTGAGTTATTCGCCTTACGACAACGTCAAAGCGCAGAACTACCCGAACATGTTAGTGACAACAGGCTTACACGACTCTCAAGTGCAGTACTTTGAACCGATGAAGTGGGTAGCCAAGCTTCGTGAAATGAAAACCGACGATAACGTCTTGTTGTTTAAAACAGATATGGAAGCAGGACACGGCGGCGCATCTGGCCGATTCAAACGTTTGAAAGAAGATGCACTGGAATACGCGTTCTTCCTCGACTTGCTCGATAAAAAATAAGCATATACACGCCACTCATAAAAATGCCCGCACACTGCGGGCATTTTTGTTTGGACACATTCTCGAAGCAGAGAAGCAATTTAAGCCTAAACCTCATTCCACCTGCTTAGGGGGAAATCACCACCAAAGCGGAAAGAAAAACGCCTACTCACAACGAGTAGGCGTTAACACAATAAATGTGTTTAGGCAGTAGAAACTGTCCTATTTATTAGAAGTAGTAACGAGCGCCTAGAGTCCAGTAATCGTTCTCTTCGTTGTTGTAGTCATTACCTAGGTCGAATTGGTAACCAACGAAAGTAACGAACGAAGGAGTCACTGAGTACTCAGCTTGTAGTGCTGTTTCGCTCTTAACTGTCTTGTTGTCTTTGTCGTCTTCTACGCCTTCGTAGTTAACGCTGAACGTCCAGTTATTTACGCCGTACGCCAATAGACCTTCAAGCTGAGATGTCTCTTCACGCATCTCGTAGAAGTAATCGTTCATGCCGTAAACAACAGCTGCGTATAGACCAGAACCGTACTCACCGTAATTTACAGAGAATAGGTGTGATTCAGCTGTTTTAGTACCTAGAGCTGCGTTCTTAACATCGCCGCCGCTGTATACGTAACCAAGACCGAAGCCTGCTACTGCACCGCTAAGTGCGATTTGACCACGTTGCTCGTAAGTTGTTGCGTCTGAAGTTTGTTCACCTTGCCAACCTAGACCTAGGTTGAAAGCAAAACCTTCACCAAATTGGAAACCTTTGCGGTAGCTAACCATTTTGTCTGCACGACCAGTACCTAGGTTGCCGTGGTTGTCGTACAAGAAATCGTTAGCAAACGCGATTGGTAAATCCGCAACGCCACCAACATCGTAGTAAGGTGCCCATTGTGTACCAACAACAAGACGACCAAGTTGCTCGTGAGTTGCGCCGATGTAACCTAGACGAGTTTTGAATGACTGATCGCCACCGTTAAGGTAGTTAAGAGCCCACTCACCTTTCGCATCTACAGTAACACCGTTGCCAATGTCCTTTTTACCCGCCACGTTGATACGCGGAGACACTTGGTGAACTTTCACTTCATCTTCGAAATACTCACCCACGCCAACAGAAACGTGACCGCCAATCGATAAAGATGTACCATCGCTGTTATAAACTTCTGCTGCGAAGGCCTGTGAACCACATGCTAGTGCCGCCACTGCAACGGCTAGAGTTTTCATTTTCATTGTTAACATCCGTATAGTTGTTTGTACCGGTTCGTTTCAAAACAGAATAAAACTGAATCGTTCGCAACGAACAGATAACAAAGTAGTAATGAAATATAAATGAAACAAACACTTTCTTATGCAACTGGTGTTATTTGTGCTCAATTCTTGATCTACACCACAAAAAAATAGGGAACTTTTCATTCTCTATCATTACTTCTGTGGCATTTTACGTGTTACATCTTCCACCGTGCGAGTGGCTTCTCAGTTTTGATACCCTTACTGCCCCAGCGGTCAATATTATCAATTTGCAGTATGCGATCCGGTGATACCAAAGAAGTTAAGATTTTTGATGGTTTTTTATCCGTCACCAACCATAGTGTTTTATCTTGTTCAAACTGAGCTTTTAAAGATAGTTTGTCTTTTTCACTCCATTCTAACTCTGGTTTGAACTGACGTTTGACGACAAAAAGTTGGTTTCCTGAAGCAAAATCTTCTAGTGATTCACTCATCAACACGATTGAATCCATCTCTTTTTCAAATATCACGGCTTGTTGTTGGTTAATCAACTCACGCACGCTAAGCATTAATGCTTGTTGATTACGTTGGATTTGCTCTTGGAACTGCGGATACAACTTTTGCAGATCGTCACCGACAATCGCTGTCATACGAATTAAATTACTTGGGTTCAACCAAACGTATTTAGATGTGGCTCCATCTTCCAGCTTTAAGGCTGCAACGCCTTGAGCTCTAGGGGAAATCGCTTGTGACGCATCAATTTCGATCAAACGAATGTTGCCTTGTCGTGCGTAGACATACGTCGGGTCCTGGTCCCAAATGGCTCTCATGGTGATGGCCACGGTTGCGCTCTTTCCTGCCTCTGAAACTTGGTTTGCACCTTTAGTGGCGAACCAATTCGCCATGCGTTCAATGCCATAGCGTTTGGGAGGCAGATATGTGGTTTCCACGCCCGTTCCTTTCATCAGTTGCTCTGACAGCATGTAAGTCACAGGGGTACTGGTTAAAATATCTTTGGCCATCGCCAATGATGACAATGTACTCATCGCCATCAATCCTAAACCTAAAGTAAGAGTTTTCATTTTCATGTCGAGATACTTAAGTTGGGTAGGTAAAAGCGTTATCACGCTTTACGAATAATTCGATAAACTGTTGCAGTTAAGAAGAAAGCAGCGGAAACAATGATGATCGACGCGCCCGATGGCACCGGTAAGTCGAGCTCCATTGGCAATATGGTGCCAACCAAGCAAGCAACCGTCGCAAGCAAAGAAGAAAGCAATACAAAGCTTCCCATTCGCTTGGTGAGCAACCGAGCTGTCGCACCAGGGATCAATAACAGCGCACCCACTAACACGGCACCAATGATCTTCACTGCGGCGATCGTCACTAAAGTGATCATCATGACGAATAGGTAATCGTAAAAGCTGGTATTGAAGCCACGCACGCGAGCAATATCTGGGCTGATACACGTGAGCAAAATGCGATTAAATGTCGGAATCAGCAGCAGCAGGATGATCAAGCAGCTCACTGCAAGCAACGTGATGTCTCTATCGGTCACCGTCAAAATCGAACCGAACAGTACGTTTTCTAGCATGTGTATGTTGATCTTACGTGCGACGTACATCAGCAACGCCGCCCCGACCGCCAGAGCTAACGCCAGAAATACACCGACCAACGTGTCATAAGGTACATTGGTGCGATTTCTCACGAAGTGCAGCAGCAACGCAAAGATCATGCAGAAGCTAAACAACCCTATGATTGGGTTTTCTGGCGGTTCACCAAGTAAAACACCAATAGCGATACCCGTCAGTGCTGCGTGGCCTACTGCTTCGGAGAAAAACGCCAAACGCTTAGCAATCACTAATGTGCCCAGCCCGCCGAGTAGCGGCCCCAAAATCAGCGCAGCGACCATCGCATTCACCATGAAAGCGTACGCAAAGCTGTCGCTCAACCATCCAGCGTCTACACCACTCATCGCCAGTGCTCGTAACCACTCCATTACGCCGCCTCCGCTTTGGTTGTGTAGTGCTTAAATAGTGTTTCAATACGATCTGGGCTCAGAACATCCGAGTGGTGTCCGGACGCCACAATCTGACGATTAACAACGTGCACTTCTGCATCTAAGCGACGCACCGCAGTGACATCATGATGAACCGCTAACACCGTTTTGCCCTGCGCGACAACTTCATGTATCAACCCTTCAAGGTAACGCACACCTTGCTCGTCCATCCCTGTTGTAGGCTCATCCAACACCAATAAGCTTGGGTCATCTAACAAAGCCTGAGCGAACAACACACGCTGTTGCTCACCACCAGAAAGTTGCCCCATACGACGATCTGAGCGAGCGGCCATGCCGACGCGATCTAATTGCGCCAGCGCACGTTGTGTTTGTTTGGTTTTACTGCGCCAGAATAGTGGGATTCGTGTTTGGTTCAGCAACACAAAATCCATCACCGTTAGCGGTAAGCTGGCTTCAAACATCGCTTTTTGAGGAACATAACCAACGTTTCCGCCAAGCTTATTGTGAGTCTTATTCGGCCAGTGAACGGAAATGTCGCCAGTAAAAGGCGTAAGTCCAAGTACGGAGCGCAACAACGAGGTTTTTCCTCCACCATTTGGACCCATGATCACATGGCACTTGCCCGGCTCGAAGGTTGTCGTGACATTTTGCAATATCACGTTGTCACCGTATTGGAGACTTAAATTATCTATCGAGATAGAAGGACCAAGCATTACGCTTTCTCCTGTGCGTGTTTGCTTGCCACGAACTTCATCGCTTCAATCAAGGTCTCAACGTTTTCGCGCATCTCAACTTCCACTTTGTTCGCTTCGTATTCCCCATGCGTCATGTGAGAAAAACGGTAGAGCTTAACTCCTGTCGCTTCTTCGATGGTATCAACAAAGCGATTTGGCATATTCAGCTCGTAAAACAACACATCAATGCCAGATCGTTTGATCTTCTCGATCGTCTCTTGCAGTTGGCTCGCGCTCGGCTCCACGCCATGAGCTGGCTCAATCACTGCGGCAACATCCACACCAAACTCTTGCAGAATGTAGCCGTATGCGTTGTGCGTTGTCGCAACCTTCATACCCGCCGTGTCCAACTCGCCCAACGACAACATGGCATCACGTTTCATCATGCGAAAAGTTTTGGCGTATTGACGCGCGTTTTTACGGTAGAAATCGGCATTTTCAGGGTCGAGCTTGCTCAACTCGCTCGCGATGGTATAAACCTTTTGAATCGTTGTTGAGAGCCCAACGAACGTATGTGGATTCACCGCGCCTTGCCCGACTGATTGTCCCATTGCTGGCAATAGCGGAACTTCTTTGTTGGCTTCAATGACAACGAGATCATCGCGTTGCGACGCGTTGATCACCTTCAATGCAAAATCATCATGGCCAATACCATTCACCACAATGACATCCATTTCATTAAGACGTTTTAGATCATTCGGTTGCGGTAAGTAGTTATGAGGATTAAAGCCAGCATCCACCAGCGGCAAGATTTCCGCTTTGTCACCAACAACAGCGTGCACATAGCTGAAATAAGGCTGAAGCGTGATACCAATTTTCATTTTGTCACTCGCGAAACTGGACGTGCTAGCGACCAATAAAGCGCAAGATGCAAACATGGAACGTAAAAGCGAACGTGTGATCATAATATGTATTCTTTGAATTGAGTTAAGTGTGCGAAGGATGAGCAGAAGATGGAGAAGAGAGAATTAGCTGTTGCCACCCCTGTTGATGGCGATGGCTTTCTTCGCTCAATGTTGGGGTTGGCGCAAAACCATGGGCATCGATTAGCCAAATGTCGGCGTGGCTTTGACGACTGTCCAGAATCATTGATGCTGCTCCCTGCTCACTCTGTCTGATACCCAGATAGATCCCGTCACCAATGCTCTGCCATTGATGCGAACCTTTACGCTTCCAGTTTTGATCTTGAACAAAGGGAGCAATCCACAGTGACGCCATCTCTTCCGTATCTGGCCAAGTACCGGACTCTGCGTGTAAATCGCGCAGTTCTTCATGCGCCAGTTTTAGCTCGGCAATCAAACCGAGCTCTTCTTGGTGCAAGTCCGTGATTCGAATTTGATGAGAAAGCACTTCAGAATGGGGAGAATCAACTTGGTGCAGAGGCATCAAAACACTGGCGCAAGCAAGAATACCAGCGATGGTAAGTGCCACCCATTTCCCTTCTCGGCTACCGTTATCGGGACGAACTTTTTGCGTGATCATTTCTCTTTCAGCTCAACCACATCCACTTCAACTGGGCTTTCATGACCGGCATCGAAAACCAAGTAGAAATCAGTCTCTGGATGAGAAAACTCGGCAATAGAACGCTTGTCTGTTCTGACTTTGGCGATGAGGTTATCTTCGTAGTCGTACATTTCGACATCGTAATCGATCGCGGTTGAGCCATCAGAGTAGCCAGTTTCACAAATCACTTTATCTTGAGATAAATGACAACTCATTAGAGGAAAGTGAGCAGAAGCATGAAAGGAAGAAAATCCAGCCAATAGCAGAGCAGCTTTAAGAATAGAAGTGTTGTTCATGTTGATTCCAAAATGGCTCAGCGCTTGCTGAGCCTAATTCGATTAGTTGAGTAGAGTTTCAAACGTTAGGTGTACATTCGCGCTGGTTTTGTCAGCTAGCGGATGATTGTTCAACTCCCCTTTGTAGTTCGCTTTCATTAGATAGCGCCCTGCCACGTCTGGCGTAAAAGTAATTTTTCCGTCTTTATCACTCACCACGTCAATTTGCTCTTGATGGTTGCGATACAACGTTCCTTCACGCGTGATCTCTGCCGTCACACCTTGTTGAGGTTTGCCATCGAAGAAGAACTGGAACGTCACCGCTTCACCTTCAATGATGTCAGATGGGTGAGTCAGCGGTTTTAGCTCTAGCAATTTGCCTTCAATTTCTAACGCTTTTTCTGTTGGTTTACCGACCGTGATGTAGCTTTCTGCGCGGGTGTAGCTTAGCTGAGTCACCACATCACGCGTTTTTTCTGGTAGCACATCAGCGCGCTCAGCTTTATTGGCTCTAACCCACTTCACAGTATCGCGGCGACCTGCTTTGTACTGGGTGTAGTAGCTCGGCTCATTGTTGATCGCAACCTTATGCGTGCCCTCTTCAACAAAGAAGAAATCGAACATCGAACGACGCTTACCGCGTATTACAAAGTTCGGACGCTCAGAGCGCCCATCCGGCATGATGACAAAAGCTTGTTCGCTACCTGCTGGCTTATCGAATACAAATGTGCCATGAGAAGCGGTCACATCGAACGTGAGCCAATCACCACCTTCTTTAGAAACGGTAAAGTGCGAAGGCAAAACCCAACGAGGATGCGCTTGTGCCGTTGTCGCTGCAGCTAATCCCATTGCCATTACGCTTGCTAACGCCACTGCTTTCATTTTGGTTTTCATTGTTGTGTCCTTCTATCACTTAACTTGGTAATTGACGGTGATGACCCCCGTCTCTTGAGTTGGTTTGAGTTGGTAGCGCACCTCACTGTCCGCTAATGTCATTTTTTGGCGCAAGTAGTTGCGACCACCGTGTTCACGAACGACCTCAACATGTAAGGTATAGTCACCTTGCTCGAGGCGTTCGCCTGCGTCGTTAGTACCATCCCAAACAAATCGATACTGCCCAGCAGGGCGAGTCGCAGACGTCACAGCGTCAATCAGATCGCGATCATAACGACCCACTTTTCGCCACCAGCTGCGCATGTCTTTGAGCCACTCATCCTTACCGACCCAAAGCTGAATGGTTTTAACGGATTGACGTTGTTCATCTTCAACCCACACTGCGACGTAAGGACGGGCGTACATTGAGGTATCGATCTTTGGCAATTCAAATTCAAAGTCGATTTTGGCAGCATCAGGTAAAGGCGCAGCCAAAACTGGCCATGGTGCTAAAGCCGCAACTAACGCCGCTTTGCAAACTAGGTTTTGGCGAAGTAACTTGCCTGTGTTCAACATAAGCTTTTCTCTACAACTGGCTGTTAAGGCACAGCAACAAAATAAATGACAAGCGACAGCAACGAGCCAAAGCTCATCCACTGTAGTGATGTTCTGAACGTCTTTTTCTTCGGCAATAACAGGCATACACCGGTCAGGACGAAAAACACCATCAGCAGCGCAGTGATGTCGATAAACCACTTCCAAACATCACCACTGTTACGACCTTTATGCAGATCATTCAGCAGTGCCACCGCGCCATAATGGGTGGTTTCAATATCGGCGTCGCCAGTGGTCATATCAACGAAAACCGTGGCGTTGTAACCCGGCCCTTTGAAATCCAGAGAGAGCTCGCCAAGCACCAATTCACCTTGCTCCACTTCGGTATAAACGTCCAAAGCAGATGGAGTGCCGCGTAAAGCCACTTCTTGGGTCAAAAAGTCAATGAGTGCAACGCGGTTTGGCTGGAAGCTTTCGCCGTTCAAAAACAAGGTCTGCGGCGGGATGATGATGGTGTGCTGTTGAATGATGGGTTCTTTTCGCTCAAACAGCTCAGGACGATTTAGCGTGATGCCAGTGAGCGCAAAAAACAGCGTCACCAATAAAAGAGCCATCGAAATATAGATATGTAGACGGCGCGCCCACGTTTGAACACCTTTGCTTTTAAGCAACATAGAAAACAATCATCACCAATAAATGTGGAGCATAATTTAGGTGATAATCATTCTTATTGGCATTTAATTTACATTGTTTACGTTTAGTGGAGATGAAACGATAAACACCTTATAGAGCAAGGTAATTTAAGGCTCAAAAACAAAAAAGACCCGAGAATGACTTCGGGTCTTTTCATTTGTTCTGCGCTAAGAGCTTTGTGTCGCTTCCGATTTACGCCGTTGGGTTAAGTATTTCACCCAACTCTTGGCTTGATTCGATGGTTTGATTTCATTCGCACGTTTCGCATTCGCCAATGCGTCATCCAATCGATTCAACTTGTAGTAGGCTCTGGTTTTGATGAGCGCGACGTCAGCATTGCGACCTTTTACCTTATCCAAAGCAGCCAATGCTTGTTGGTAGTGGCCTTCTTGAACAAGTAGCTGAGAGTAGTTCCAGTAGTATTTAGAATCCAACTTCGCGGCAATTCGCCAACTATCGATGGATTTATCCCACTCTTTTGCCATCTGCCAATAGGTCGCCTGCTGAGCTTTTAACTGGCTATCGACGTTAAGGTCTTCCAACTGCTCCATAATTAAAGCAGCACGCTCCGGGATTCCACGTTTCGCATAAAGCTGTGCCAGCAGTTTAAAATCATCTTGACTGAGCGCGACACCTTGTAGCTTGGCTAAAGCCATTGCATCTAGCGCGCGTTTGCTGTCATCGACACGTAAATGCAAAGCGACGAGCTGACGCCACCACTCAACTCGTTCAGGCTCAATTGCAATCAAACGTTTGATGGTGACAATAGCAGGCTGCCACTTTTTGAGTTCCAGTTCAGACGAAAGCTTAATCGACAATGGACCGAGTTCATCCGGCTGACCAAACTTCTCGTAGCGACCCATCGCTGATAACACTTTATTCCATTGGCTCAACTGGTAATGCGATTGTGCGATGCGCAGCCAAACTTCATGAGCTTTCTGGTTTTTAGGTACGGCTTTACTCAACTCGTAATAGTGCGGCAAGGCTTTAGCAAACTGTTGTTCGTTCAACAAAATATCCGCTAGCATTTTACGTGTTTGCCACGCTTGCTCGTCTTGCAATAAACCGCTGCTTACCGCGAAATCCAGTTGCTTGATAGCAGGCTTAACTTGCTCATTCTGCCAATAAAAAATACCGAGCATACGAGCAACAAACGCTTGATCGTAGCCACGCGATAGGTCTAACGATTCGAGAGTTGAGATCGCTTCTTTAAACTTCTCTTCTTGAGCTAAGCTGTGCGCACGCTGCACTCTAGATGCGGTGTACTGGCTAAGCTCTTGAGCTATCGCACTGGCTGCGGTCAAACTAAGCAGCGTTGTGATTAAGAATTTCTTCATCATTTGCCTAATTTGAACTCCACTTTTGCGGTTTGTCCGAACTGCTCAATCGACACACCATTTTCAACTTTGGATTGGTATTTCCACTTCTTCAACGCGCTAATGGCTTCTTTTTCAAACATACGCTTTGGCTCTGCATCGATCACTTCAATGTCTTTTGGACGACCCGTCGTGTCAATCGTAAAGCGCATGATCACATAGCCTTCAACCTTGCGTTTTAATGCTTTACTTGGGTAACGAGGTTCAACTTTATACAGCGGTAACGCTTGTTGATTGCCCATGGTTCCCTTTAGGTTTGGCGCATTAATCGCAATACCATCTAACGCCGTGTTTAACCCAAGCGCGCTGATCGGTGTTACTTGGCTCATCGGCTCCACTTGCGTGTTGGCTTGAGACAACTCCATCGGCTCTGGTGCTTGAGGTGGCTCTGGCTGCTCTGGTACTGAACGTTGACGACGCTGCACATCGGCATCGTTTTCAACCATGACCATATCAAAACGCACTGCCTCAGACGGTTTTGGTGTGCGTTGATTGCCGTTATCGACCATCCACGCCATAAAGCTAAACAAACTCACGGCGATCAATAATGACGCTGGTAACGCAATTAACAGCCTACCCATTAAGGTTTCTCCGCTGCCAGTGCAATGTTCTTCACGCCAGCACCTTTAGCGGCATCCATCACTTTCACAACGGTGCCGTTGTAAGCGTGCTCATCAGCCTGAATCACTAACGATGCATCTGGCTGGTCTAGCAATAGGTGCTCAATAGATGCTTCTACGCGTTCCAGATCGACCAAGCGTTTGTCGATGTATACATCGTTTGCTGCCGTAATGGCGATGAAAATACCTGCGTCTTTTTGACTGACCACGTTCGATGCTTGAGGGCGGTTCACTTCCACGCCAGACTCTCGCACGAAAGAGCTGGTAACAATAAAGAAAATCAACATGATAAATACAATATCAAGCATCGATGTTAAATCGACTTGAGCTTCGTCTTGTTGATTTGGTCTGCGTCCGAGTCTCACTTCTGACTCCTTAAAGATTGTTCTAATTGGATCGCTTTACGTTCACATACTTTGCTTAAACGAGCATATACAAACATGCCCGCCAATGCTGCCACCATACCTGCCATAGTAGGCAGCGTTGCTAAAGAGATGCCCGAAGCCATCAATTTTGGATCGCTGCTGCCTTGTGAGGCCATCACGTCAAAAACGGTAATCATGCCAGTGACAGTACCCAACAGACCAAGCATGGGACAAATGGCCACCAATAACTTGATCGTCGAAAGGTTTTGGCGCAATTCGATTTGTGCCTTTGCAATCCATCCATCGCGGATTTGATGTGCATACCAAGAGTGGTGCTCTGGCCGTGCCTGCCACTGTTCACGAAGCTCTTTGTTTACCTTCGGAAATACCGTCGTTAAGTAAACCACTCGCTCCATAACCAGTAACCAACACACCGCTACAACGGCTGCCAACCACCATAGGATTTGGCCACCTTGCTGCATAAAGCTCATCAAGGTATTGGCCCAATCCTCACTGATCAAACCCAAAGTGTTGAGTAGGATCTGCTCCATTATGCTGCGTTCTCCGCTATCGTGTTACGGTTGCCTTTGTTGTTAGACATATCGCGCTCTGCTTGTTCAGCAACTAAGCCAATACCCTGCTTTTCTAGAATGTTGCGAATGCTCTCGGCTTGAGAACTCAGCACATTATGCGCCAGAAGCAGTGGCATTGCGGCTACCAAGCCGAGAACCGTTGTCACCAACGCCATCGAAATACCGCCCGCCATGACTTTTGGATCGCCATTACCAAACTGAGTGATCACTTGGAATGTTTCGATCATGCCCGTTACCGTACCTAGCAGACCCAACATTGGTGCCAGCGCTGCAAGCAGTTTGAGCATCGATAGTCCTTTTTCAAGGTGCGTTTGCTCATCAACCACCGCCTCAAGTAGACGCAATTCTAATGCTTCGACACTTCGATGTTTGTCGTTTTGATAAACAGAAAGAACGCGACCTAGAGGGTTATCTTCTGCTTTGGTTGGATTCTTTAGCTGCTTCGCGATTTTTTGGCGCGCAATGAAAAGAGACACACCGCGAACCAACGCGATAATCAAACCAATCGCTAATAGAACAAGGATGATCTGGCCAACTACGCCACCCGCATTTAGACGATCTTTCAGCGTTGGCGAGTTCGCTAGTTGTTCTAAAAGAATGCCACGCGATGGATCAATAACTAACGAATCCAATTCGCCGTTGGTGAATGCGCTCGCTGTCGGACCATTTTCTGGCTGACGCAAATAGTTCACTGCGTCACCACGCTGGCCGTTCCATTTCACATAGCCATTGTCATCAAGTAGTGCCATTGCGCCAAGACGAACACCATTGACTGTCTGTTCTTTACCTTCTCCATCGAGCAAAGTGAAAGAGACCTTCGCCAGTTCGCCACTTGCGGTAACTTGCTCTTCCATACTGCGCCACATCGCTTGCAGTTGCTTCAACGTCGGTAGAGACTTCGCCGCGACAATAGCTTCAATGTCTTTTTGATATGAGTTGGCATCTACGCCTGTCACTGCGTGTTTCAGTTCTGACTCAAGCTCTTTCGCGTTTTGACGAACAACACCAAATAGTTCGCCTAGGCTGCCCGTTTCTAAACGCAATTTTTCTTCTAGCTGAGCCAGTTCCGCTTCATTTTCACTAAACGTGACGCTTAATGTATCAGCTTCGGCTTGAAGGGCTGCACGTTCAGCAACGAGCTTGTTTTTAATTGCTTGCAGCTCTTGTTCGGTTTTCTTGAAACCCGATTCACGTGACGCATTGTGCGTTTGCTGCTGACGATTTTCTTGCTGCGCTTTTTGCAACAACGTATCACTCGCGAACGTCGTGTGAGGCATCATCGCCGCGGTTGAGATAAGAGCAACCGATAGCCATTTCTTGATCATTTACTTGCCCTCCGCAACCGTTAGTGACACTGGCAGAGTTAACATACTCGGTGCAATTTGTTTGTTTGCCATAGCAAACGCCTTATCTAGCTCGGTCTTTTGTTCCGAACCAACAGGCTGCCAGGCTTGTTGCTGTTGCGACCAACTCCAGAATTTGTCACCAGACAGGCTACGCGCAACCAAAGATACACGGCCCAAGTAAAGGACATCAGCTTCCACTTTTTCGTTCGCATCTAGGTTAATTTTGCCTTGGTAGATACCAAGCTTGGTGCCGTAGTCCATTTCAATTTGGTAGGCTTCTAGGATTCGACGGAATTTCTCTGCGTCGGCAACATCAGCTCGCGTCATCAGATCATCAAGCTTCGCAATGCGTTCTTCACGCTGAGCTTTACGAATAGGTTTGTCGCTGGCCACTATACGCTTGAGTCCTTCAAGCATGTGATACATCAATGGCACGACACCCTGACGAGTTTGAGCAATCTGCTCAATTTGCTCGTTCAAACTGTTCACTTCTTGATGTTGGCTTTCGACCAAACTTGAAAGATGATCACGATAAATCTTCAAGTTGCTGACTTCTTCCTGAAGCTGTTCGATTTCCGCTTCCAGCGTCAGAGACTTTTCTGCGCTTGCATCAATACGTTTTTGGCTAACCGCTGATGCTTGGTTAGTTTTACTCTGCACTGCTTGTGCATCGTTTAAGTTCGCTGCGTGGGCAGGAATCAAAACGGATGAGATCAACAGAGCGATACTTGATTTCATTAGATTCATACGAGTTTAAATGCTATTTCCTAAAAACGACTAAAGGGGAAGACCAAACTTCCCCTTTACTAACCAAATTGTTATCAGTACTTGAACTGGATGGTTGCCATGTAGTTGCGGCCTTCTCCAACCACTACTCCACTCGCACCTTCTTGATTGCTATTCGTACTACCACCACCTGCTAGGTAGTCTGTGTCGAATAAGTTTTCGACATTGAATCGAGCAATGATATCCAAGTTTTCATCGTACTTATGCTTGTATGACACGCCCATATCAATGCGAGCGTAGCCATCTTTCTTGAAGGTATTCGCTGCATCACCGTAGCGATCACCTTCATAAATCAAACCGAGGTTTAGGTTCGTATTGTCCTGAACCCTGTAGCTAGACCATAGACTTGCCGAGAACTCTGGCACATCGGCAGGGCGGTTGCCTTCAAATCTTTCTGCCTTCTTCAACTCGGCATCCAAGTACATTGCAGAAGCGGTTAGCGACAACTCTGGAGTCACAAAACCTTGAGCCATTAACTCAGCACCTTTGTGAACTTGCTCACCACCTTGCGTTTTCTTGTGTAGGAGCTGATTACTAGCATCTTTACCACTTTCAACATCCAGCGAGATATTTTCTAACGTGATATCAAATACAGCACCTGATACAAATAAACGCTGATCAAACAGTTCCCACTTCGTACCAATCTCATAAGAGATACCACGCTCAGCGTCGAGTTTCTCACCATCATTGATGTAAGTACGACTACCGTTGCTGACTTCACCTTGCGGCATAAAACTCTCAGAGTATTGCACGTAAATCGAACCATTCGATGTCGGGTGGAAAATCACGCCTAACTTTGGAGAAACTTGGTTCTCTGTTAGCGAATCTTCACGCTTTTCGTCATAACGAGCACCCGCAAGTACTTGCCAGTAATCGTTAATCGTCATCATGTTTTGCGCGTAAATACCCCAAGTGTCATGCTCGCCTCTTGGGTATTTTTTCGAGCGTACGGTTCCAGGACGAGTAACTGTCGTGCCTGCCGCTACATCCTCTCCTGCATGGAAAGCCATAAAGCGGTCGTATTTGTAGTCGAGGTAGTTCGCCCCCACCAAAAACGTATTTTCTGTACCCAACAAAGAGAAATTGGTTGTCACGTCTAAGTACGCGGTATCGAATACCCAGTTATCTGTGCGCTCGTTCCCTTTATGTCGAATCACACCCTCTTTGTCATAATTGTCAAACTTAGGGTAAGACTCTACATCAAAACGCTTAAAGTCTTGACGGTTGTAACCCGCTTTCACATTCACGTTATCAGTCACTTGAGCATTAATATCGATACCGTAGTTTTCTACGTCGTTATCAATTTTTGACCACTGAGCGTCCCAGATGTACTTATCACCACGAACTGGCTTTCCGTCCACGATGTAAGCACCTGAATCTACGCTACCTTCGTCTTTTGTACGGTCATAATGCGCTGACACCATGATGTTTTCAGTAATGTCATACTCAACAACTAGGCCACCCACAACACGGTCAGTTTGCGGCTTTGTGCCATCGCCATACGTACGCCAAGAGCTGTAGTTTTCTTTCGCAAAAATAGCGCGAGCACGTAGCGTTTCTGCGTCATTTAAAGAACCACTTACATCAAGTACGGTACGCGAATGTTCGTTTGAACCGATATCTTGGCTCAAGCTGACCTGTGTTTGTGTTGTTGGTTTCTTAGAAACCATGTTTACTAAGCCACCCGGCTCAGACTTACCATAAAGTAGACCAGATGGACCTTTTAGCACTTCAACGCGCTCTAAAAGCTCAATTGGCTGACGGTAATGTGACCAGTGCTGACGACCATCACGTAGGAAGCCATCAGAGCTACTTAGTTCAAAACCACGTAGCGAGAAACGTTCACGGTTACGGCTAGTTCCACCCGCGCTTACACTCGCGTCATTACGTAACACTTCACCTAGTGTACTTGCGCGTTGCTCATCGATGACGGTTTCGTCGATGACCGCTACCTGTCCCGGAGTTTCTAGCTGCGTCATTTCCATACGCATCGCTGTACTGTTGGTATCAGCTTTGTAGCCGAACTCGCGACCTTCTACAACTAGGTGCTCATCTGTTTGAACGTTTGCCACTGCAGGCGCTGCTAGCACCGCACCGATCACTAATGCCAAATGGCTCTTAGTAAACATATCCTTTCACTCCGATTATTTTCGGGTCGCACATTCAGTGAATGTGATTCCCTCTTATTTATTTTGCGAGTGAATATAAGTGATAAGTATTACCATTTGCATTAAATTTACATTCTTTGCATTTGCAAAGTTTTGTAAAGAACTCTCTGATGAAGAACCGCTCATACGAGATCCAGATCACAAATCGAGTTCACTTCATTGTTACCCGTTATTGTCTGAACACCAAACTCACGGTTAAACCACCTTGAGAACGATTCTCTGCATTGACGGAACCACCCATCATTCGCATCGATTCCTTAACGATCGCCAGTCCAAGGCCGTATCCACCAAGCTTTTTGTCTCGCGAGGCATCCAAGCGGGTAAACGGGTTAAAGATATCGGATAACTTGTTCTCTGGGATGCCTGGCCCATCGTCAGAGACAGACATAACCAGATAAGCCTGCCCATTGATTTCTTGATTAGTCAGAGTCACTTCGATCCGAGCATCTTCACCCGCGTATTTGATAGCGTTGCCAACTAGATTATTCAGACAACGCACCACGAGAGTATCTTCACAGTAAGCTCTCGGCTCGGTCACACGTGAAATAAATACAATGCTCTGTGATTCCCTCAAATCGATTTTGCAACGCTCAACTTGTGGGGCTAGTAGCACTTCAAGATCGCTACGCTTGGTCTCTTTGTCGTAGCGAGCATTCTCAAGGCGACTAAATTCCAAAATGTCACTGATTAGATGATTCAGCTCTTTGGCTTCGTCTTCCAACCGCGTCACTAGTTCTTGTTCGCTTTCACCAACTCTTTTACGCAATAGGTGCAAAACCAAGTTCTGTCTAGCAAGAGGCGTTCTTAGTTCATGGGACACATCGCGAATCAAAAGACGTTGCTTCTCCGCTAGCGAGTGAATCTCTTTCGTCATGTGGTCAAAGTCTTGCGCGAGTTCATTAAATTCTCGCGTGTTGGACTTTAGCTCCTGCACAACACTGACATTAAAATCGCCGTTAGAAAGCTTCTTGCTCGCCTCTCTGAGTCTGTCCAACGGTTGCTGTAAGTTGCGAGCCATTAAAAGCGAGAACAAAGCCAAAATCACGGCGGCAATCACCACTTTGATAATGGAAAAGTACAGTATGAAGTCATTCGCAGGATGTAAGCGATGTGGCAGTTGAATGACTAAGTTGTGCTGCTGAACCAATGGAATGCTGATGATTGGTCGATTCACTTTGTCTTCCAATTGATCATCAATACTGCGTTTGAATTGGAGCTTGAATTCAAAATGTGGATGCATGAGACGATGCGTCACCGGTTGAAGTTGCTCGTTCAGTACAAACAAATAGAACTGCTGCGCGTTCGCCCAATCAGCCAACTCATCCATGTCGCCATGTTCAATCAGCACGTTGGCTTGGTGAGCAAGATCCAACATTTCCATTTTGACGCTATTTGGAACTTTCAACATGGCTTTCACCAAGGCTTGTTCCGCTAAGGCTTGCACCAGCAAAATGCTGATGACTATCGCGGTCATGTAACTGAAAAGCTTAAACGCAAGGCTGTCTTTGCGCTTTGCTATGTAGGATGGACACACCAGTTTCATCACGCGCCCACAGATTCTAAATAACTGTAGCCTTTGCCTCGAAACGTTTTGATGTGCTGTTTAGATAAGCCCGCTTCAACCAATTTTCGGCGAATGTTACTGATGTGCATATCTAGGTTGCGATCAAACGGGCTGAGTTCTTTTTTCAACACTTCTGTCTGTAGCTCAGCTTTGGAGATCACCACGCCTTGATTCTTAACCAAATGGCTTAAAAGCTCCGCTTCAGTGCTGGTCAACGGTAAGCTGGTTAGCTGATCACTGATACTCTGGGCGGTATTACAAATAGTTTGGCGTTGACGCTCCAAGCCCACTCGACGCAAGATCGCTTTGATGCGCATTAGCAACTCAGCAACATTGAATGGCTTACCAATGTATTGATCGGCACCCGCTTGATAGCCATCCAGCATCGAGTTTTCATCGTTCAATGCAGTAAGCATCAGAATTGGTGTAGCAAATCGTTGGCAAATACGACGAGCAACTTGCATCCCATTTAAGTTTGGCAACATCACATCGAGTAACACTAAATCGACTGGCGTTTTCTCCATGTACTGCAGCGCGCTTTCACCACAATGCACAGAAGAGACGGTATATCCTTCATCTTGCAAAACTACTTCTAAAAGCTCACACAAAGGAACGTCATCATCAACAATCAGAACTCGAGACATGCCAAATTACCACTCAAATAAAAATGGTTCGCATTCTATTACTCATTTGCAAATTAAACAACCATAGTTTATGGGGCTTTTCTCTGTTTGGAAGACACAAAAAAGCCTACTAAACAGTAGGCTAGATAAGACAATACGGAGAATTTCTTTGTTTACAATCAGCACTTCAAACCTGTCGATTGCGCGACATTCTCAACAATGGATCTCAAGTTCACACTAATAGAGTGTAATGTTTCAAGCTCCTCTTCTGTAAACGGGTGAGTAAGAACCGACTCTGCACCTTTTTTCCCGACCACCGTCGGTAGACTTAGCACGACGCCACTCACACCATATTGACCCGACATCATCGTGCCAACTGGCAACACAGAGCGCTCATTGATTTTTATGGCTTGAATGATTCGAAATACGCTGGCTGCAATACCATGCACCGTATTGTGTTTGCGACGAAATATCTCGTAACCCGCTTGCTTAACCGCTTCGAGCAACTCATCAGCATCTATTCTCTCGATATTGTGCGTATCGCAATAATAATCCGCAGGCTGGCCAGCAATAGAGATCAAACTCTTTGGTGTGAAACAGTGGCTTCCGTGCTCTCCCAGTACATAACCAAATATGTTTTTAGGGTCAAGATCCACACGGTTAGCAACAATGCTCATCAAGCGGGCTGTATCGATCACACACCCGCTGCTGATCACTTTGTTTGGCTCAAAGCCCGTATTGGTAGTAATAAAATGAGCAACAATGTCACAAGGGTTGGACACGACAATCAAAACCGCCTTTGGCGCAACACGCTCTATTTTGCTAGCGATCTCGACGCCAATCTTCGCGTTGACTTCCGCGATATCTAAACGTGTTTGTCCTTGTTGAATTTGCGCACCTGCCGTTATCACAACAATATCGGCACCTAACAAATCGAGGTAATCATCTGAGGGAATAATGCGGGTATTTTTGGAAAAGGTTAACGCCGCAGTGTGACGAAAATCGAAGACTTCCCCTTCAGCTCTTTCTAAGTTTTGGTCTAACAGAACAAGTTCACTGACGCTGCCTAGCGTGAGCAAATAATTGCAAACACCAACTCCAACGGCGCCAGCGCCAATCACACCAATTTTCATCTTACTCTCCCTGAAAAATGCGGCTCTTGAAAGATACGTCGCTCTTTAAAAATGAGCGGCAAGAGCATAAAAGTCCAACGTCATTTTGTAGCTCAGAATCTGTTACCAATCTAGTCTTTCATTTCCGCACCATGCTTGTTTGATGAAAATTACACCGTTGAATCGTGACGTTACCGCCCTGAAGAAGCCTTTCACCTCTATATCAACGGCCAAAAGCGAGTACAATCTGGATATCTAATCCAAGAAGGCAAACAAAATGGAAACTCTGTTAATTGGTCACCGCGGCGTTGCCGGCTCGTTCCCAGAAAATACAAAAGTCAGCGTTCAAGCTGCAATTGATCTCGGCCTAAAATGGGTAGAAGTGGATGTTCAGCCAACAAAAGATAACGTACTTGTGGTTTGCCACGATCATACGTTAAATCGATGCAGCAATGGCAAAGGGCGAGTTGATGCGCATACGTTGGAAGAACTAAGACAATTAGATTTCGGTGGCTGGTTCAGCGAAGATTTTGCTGGCGAAAATATCATGACTCTTGAGGAGCTATTAAGCTTGGCTACTGAGCGAGGTCTAAATCTGAATATTGAAGTTAAAGTAGACCGCCATCCAGCGGATGACGTCGCACAAACGCTCGCAAAAGTGCTTACCGAAAGTTCAATGCCTAAAGAGAACCTTTTACTCTCAAGCTTTAGTCATGATGTCATCAGAGCACTTTACCAGCATTGCGAAGGTTATCGTTTGGGTGTTTTAAGTGAGTTTTTTACAAAAAAAGACGGGCTATTGTTAGATGAAGTTAAAGCGTACAGCTGTAACCTAAATATTAACTGGGTTCGTTCGCGTCAGATCATTAAGCTGCAAGAAGCGGGCTATAAGGTCATGTGCTACACGGTCAACAACCCGAATAAGCTCAAGCACCTTCCGCAATTAGATGGCATTTTTAGTGACCATCCAAAACGTTTTATGAAGTAACCTTTCAAAGCTCCCGTGGGATAACGAGTCCTACCACTCGATCGTGATCGGTGTTCCCATGGTGACAAGCTGGATGAATTCATCCATTTCTTCATTGGTGAGCGCAATACACCCGTTGGTCCAATCAAAACTCTGAATAAAGCTAGGATCTTGCGTCTCACCATTCTTTAAACCATGAATTTTAATGTTCCCACCCGGGGAGACACCTCTCCGGTGCGCCTCTAACGTGTCAATAGCATCGGGATAGCTAATGTGCACCGAGCGATAAAACGCAGAATCCTCAATCACGTAATCGAGCGTGTAACTGCCTTCTGGCGTTCGGTTGTCGCCTTCTTCTTGCTTATGGCCTTTAGGACTGGCACCCAATGCAATACGATATTCTTTTAGTATGATGCCATCTTCCATCAAGTACATTCTGCGTTTCGATTTATCAACTTTAACCAGATCGACAGCGGCGTGCGTACTGAACGTAACCAATCCACACAGAATTAAAGCACACCATTTTATCGACATTGCCAGAACGCCCAAACCAAGAGTCAGAAGGAAATAAAAGAGAAGCTATGCTAGTCAGATGATGCTCACAAAGCAATCTGATTATAACGTTGAGACGTAAAAAAGACGGTGCTAATCGCATCTTGATATTACTGAGATTTAAGCAAAGATTTCACTATTCATTAGGCCTAAGTTACATTACTTTATAAGTAGATTTATTTATAAAACCCATACTTTTTGGGAGGGAACTATGATTAACATTGCTTTTTTTAGTGCAAAATCCTACGACGAAGCCTCTTTTAATAAAATTAAGAACAATCGCGACTTCGAATTTCACTATCACGACTTTCGACTCACCGAAAAAACCGCAAAAATGGCGCACGGTTGTGACGTGGTGTGCGCTTTCGTCAATGATGATCTTTCTGCTCCCGTTCTAAAACAACTTTCTTTGGGCGGAACAAAACTCATTGCGATGCGTTGTGCTGGCTTCGATAAAGTAGATCAACAAGCGGCTAAAGAGCTTGGCCTTCAAGTTGTGCGAGTGCCTGCATACTCTCCCGAAGCGGTCGCCGAGCATACCGTCGGTTTGATGATGTGTTTGAATCGTCGTCTCCACAAAGCGTATCAACGCACCCGTGATGCCAACTTCTCTTTAGAAGGATTAGTTGGCTTCAACTTTTTCGGCAAAACCGTTGGCGTTATCGGCACAGGCAAGATTGGTATCGCCACGATGCGAATCTTTAAAGGCTTAGGAATGGAACTGCTTTGCTACGACCCTTACGAAAATCCTCTGGCTTTAGAAATGGGTGCACGATACTGCTCTCTTGAAGAGATTTACGCCAATGCAGATGTTATCTCTCTTCACTGTCCAATGAGCGAAGAAAACTACCATCTATTGAACGAAAACGCTTTTGCTCAAATGAAAGATGGCGTGATGATCATCAATACAAGCCGAGGTGAGTTACTCGACTCTGTCGCCGCTATCGAAGCACTTAAACAGGGTAAGATTGGCGCTCTCGGTTTAGATGTGTACGACAACGAAAAGGACTTGTTCTTCCAAGATAAATCCAACGACGTTATCGTGGATGATGTTTTCCGCCGCTTATCGGCATGCCACAACGTTCTGTTCACTGGCCATCAAGCTTTCTTAACTCACGAAGCGCTGAATAACATAGCATCTGTGACATTGAACAACGTAGAAACCTTCTTCTCCGGCCAAGTTTCAGGGAATGAACTAATCAAGTAAACATAGAATCGAGGAGGATAGTAGAGCGTAGATTTTCAGCTATGCTATACTCCTCGACCATTAAAAAATTGAGTCTATTTACCATGAGCATTAAAACTGATATTCAAAAGCTGCATAACCGCGTAGATACCTGCCAACGTAAACTGGATGCAGCACGTTCTCGTGGTGATCACGAAATGATTTCTAAATTCACGGATGAAGTTGAAGATCTAACAAAGAAGCTTAACCAACTTAAGCACAAACAAACATACGAACTAAATAAAGAACGTAAAAGCCTGTTAGATATGCCATTCTCTCGTGAAATCACTAAAGCAGAACAGGCAGACATCGGTAAACTGAAGAAACGCGTACGCGGCCTAGTTATCGTTCACCCTATGACCAAAATGGGTAAAGAACTACGCCTAGACGTGATGACTGGCTTCGCACCGAAAGAGTTCTAATACACTCGACAAACACATTAAATGTAAGAACGCCCAAGCCCATCGCTTGGGCGTTTTTGTATCTGAATTAACTAGAGAAAAGGGAAGTTGAATAGCTGCAAGGTGTGCAACACTAAAACTCAAGTTGCCAGCCACTCAATCTCACAGCGTTTAAGGCTTGCTGCTTTAGAAAGCGTCACTTTAGTAGGTTCGAAAGCTTTAATGGAACATCTGTATGCTAAAAATCATTCATTTAAGAACAAACCTTGTATTGAATATTAGAACAAGGCCGCCTAGCTTGGAGGGGATCTCAACCGGGGATTTGCTAAACCTCTATCATTTCCAGTTTGTGCTGAAATAAAAAAGCCTCGCTATTTCTAGCGAGGCTTCTTAATTGTACTGAGAGTCAGGGTCACGGCCGACTTGGGATTAAATACAAACCCCATCTAATTCTCAAACGTCGAAAATGACGAAAGCCTGCAAATTACTTTGCAGGCTTTCTTTATAGTGGCGGAGAGATAGGGATTTGAACCCTAGATACGCTATTAACGTATGCCGGTTTTCAAGACCGGTGCTTTCAACCACTCAGCCATCTCTCCACAAATTTTCATCATCAGATTAGTACACTGAAGATGTTGTTACACGTAGTACGGGTAACGATATTTAAAGCCTGGCGATGTCCTACTCTCACATGGGGAAGCCCCACACTACCATCGGCGCTATTTCGTTTCACTTCTGAGTTCGGAATGGAATCAGGTGGGTCCAAAACGCTATGGTCGCCAAGCAAATTCT